>NZ_JBQEQE010000008.1:0-132402 GCF_052046095.1 Pseudomonas sp. 22072 | reverse complement strand
CCCAACGGGAGCAAGCTCCCTCGCCACAGGCATAAGTCGCGACCAAGTGTCGCACCCTCGCGACACCCAACTTTCCCCTCCTCCTATTCGGGTCTACGCTTGTTCCCACAGTGGAGCAATTCTGGCGTAGGCGACGGTATCCGTTGCGCCCTCTAAAATTCCTGTCCACTTGATCAGCTTTCTATTTCGGTCTTTATCCTTACACCAAACATGGAAAGGGCGCAGAATCTGGCGTGGAACGCATTGATACAGGTCAGCCATTGCGTTGCAATGGCCCCTCGGTTTCTACATACTTGCGGCCGATTTTACCTATAAAAAAACCTAAACCGTGGAACCTTAGAATGAGCACAGCAATCAGTCCGACTGCTTATAACTATAAGGTAGTCCGCCAGTTCGCCATCATGACGGTGGTCTGGGGGATCCTTGGCATGGGGCTCGGGGTGTTCATCGCCTCGCAACTGGTTTGGCCGCAATTGAATTTCGACCTGCCCTGGACGACTTTCGGCCGCCTGCGCCCACTGCACACCAACCTGGTGATCTTCGCCTTCGGCGGATGTGCACTGTTTGCCACCTCCTACTATGTCGTGCAGCGCACCTGCCAGACGCGACTGATTTCCGATGGTCTGGCCGCCTTCACCTTCTGGGGCTGGCAGGCGGTCATCGTCGGCGCCATCATCAGCCTGCCCCTGGGCTACACCACTACCAAGGAATACGCCGAGCTGGAATGGCCGATCGCCATTTTGCTTGCCATCGTGTGGGTGACCTACGGCCTGGTGTTCTTCGGCACCATCGTCAAGCGCAAGACCAAGCACATCTACGTGGGCAACTGGTTCTACGGGGCCTTTATCGTGGTCACGGCGATGCTGCACATCGTCAACCACGCCTCCCTGCCGGTGAACCTGTTCAAGTCCTATTCGGCCTATTCCGGCGCAACGGACGCGATGATCCAGTGGTGGTACGGCCACAACGCTGTAGGCTTCTTCCTCACCACCGGTTTCCTGGGGATGATGTACTACTTCGTGCCCAAGCAGGCCGAGCGTCCGATCTACTCTTATCGCCTGTCCATCGTGCACTTCTGGGCGCTGATCACCCTGTACATCTGGGCCGGCCCTCACCACTTGCACTACACCGCTTTGCCGGATTGGGCACAGTCCCTGGGCATGGCGATGTCGATCATCCTGCTGGCGCCAAGCTGGGGCGGCATGATCAACGGCATGATGACCCTCTCGGGCGCCTGGCATAAGCTGCGCACCGACCCGATCCTGCGGTTTCTGGTGGTGTCCCTGGCGTTCTACGGCATGTCGACCTTTGAAGGTCCGATGATGGCGATCAAGACCGTCAACTCGCTGTCCCACTACACCGACTGGACCATCGGCCATGTACACGCCGGGGCGCTGGGCTGGGTGGCGATGATCTCCATCGGCGCGCTGTACCACATGATCCCCAAACTGTTCGGCCGCGTGCAGATGCACAGCGTCGGGCTGATCAACGCGCACTTCTGGCTGGCCACTATCGGCACCGTGCTCTACATCGCCTCGATGTGGGTCAACGGCATCACCCAGGGCCTGATGTGGCGTGCGATCAACGATGACGGCACCCTCACCTACTCCTTCGTCGAAGCGCTGCAAGCCAGCCACCCGGGCTTTATCGTACGTGCCCTGGGCGGTGCGTTCTTTGCCAGCGGCATGCTGTTGATGGCCTACAACGTCTGGCGCACCGTGCGTGCCAGCGACCCTGTAGAAGCCGAAGCCGCCGCCAAGATCGCCGTTGTGGGAGCTCACTGATGAAGCATGAAGTAGTCGAGAAGAACATCGGCCTGCTGGCCTTCTTCATGGTCATCGCCGTGAGCATCGGCGGCCTGACCCAAATCGTCCCGCTGTTTTTCCAGGACGTGACCAACAAGCCGGTCGAAGGCATGAAGCCGCGCACCGCCCTTGAACTGGAAGGCCGCGACGTCTACATCGCCAACGGTTGCGTGGGCTGCCACTCGCAGATGATCCGCCCGTTCCGCGCCGAAACCGAACGCTACGGCCACTACTCGGTCGCCGGTGAAAGCGTGTGGGACCACCCGTTCCTGTGGGGTTCCAAGCGCACCGGCCCGGACCTGGCCCGTGTGGGTGGGCGTTACTCCGATGACTGGCAGCGTGCGCACCTGTACAACCCGCGCAACGTGGTACCTGAGTCGAAAATGCCGGCGTACCCGTTCCTCGTGGAAAACAAGCTCGACGGCAAGGACACCGCGAAGAAGATGGAAGTCTTGCGCACCCTGGGCGTGCCCTACACCGACGAAGACATCGCCGGCGCAGCCGCAGCCGTGAAGGGCAAGACCGAAATGGACGCATTGGTGGCCTACCTGCAAGGCCTTGGCACCATCATCAAAAGCAAACGGTGACCTACATGGATATCGGGATGATTCGTGGCCTGGGCACCGTTGTGGTGATGGTGGCCTTTATCGGCCTGGCGTTGTGGGTGTTCAGCCCACGGCGCAAGTCGGAGTTTGACGACGCGACCATGCTGCCCTTTGCAGATGATCCCGAAGCCATCAAGCACGTCGAGCAAGCTTCTAGGAGTAACAAAGAATGACTACGTTCTGGAGTCTGTACGTCACAGTCCTCAGTCTGGGTACCATCTTCGCCCTGACCTGGCTGCTGCTGTCGACCCGCAAGGGCCAGCGCACCGAACAGACGGACGAGACCGTCGGCCACTCGTTTGACGGCATCGAGGAGTACGACAACCCGCTGCCCAAGTGGTGGTTCATGCTGTTTGTCGGCACCATCGTCTTCGCCCTTGGTTACCTGGTGCTCTACCCTGGCCTGGGCAACTGGAAGGGTCTGCTGCCAGGCTACAACTACCTCGACAACGACAAGCAAACCCCGTTCGCCAACGGCCAGACCGGCTGGACCGGCGTGCACGAATGGGAAAAGGAAATGGCCAGATCGGAGGCCAAGTTCGGGCCGATCTTCGCCAAGTTCGCATCGATGCCCATTGAAGAAGTCGCCAAGGACCCGCAAGCCTTGAAGATGGGCGGTCGGCTGTTTGCCTCCAACTGCTCGGTGTGCCACGGCTCCGACGCCAAGGGCGCCTACGGCTTTCCCAACCTGACCGACGCCGACTGGCGCTGGGGTGGCGAACCCAACACCATCAAGGAAACCATCATGAAGGGCCGCCACGCGGTGATGCCAGGCTGGGCCGAAGTCATCGGCGAGCAAGGCGTGGCTGACGTAGCAGGCTTTGTGGTGACCCAACTCGATGGTCGCAAACTGCCGGAAGGTGCCAAGGCCGATGTGGCCAACGGTGAGAAACTCTTCGCCGCCAACTGCGTGGCCTGCCACGGCCCGGCCGGTAAAGGCACCCCCGCCATGGGCGCGCCGGACCTGACGCATCCGGGTGCGTTCATCTACGGTTCAAGCTTTGCGCAACTGCAGCAGACCATCCGTTATGGCCGCCAGGGCCAGATGCCGGCGCAGGAGCAGTTGCAGGGCAATGACAAGGTGCATTTGCTGGCGGCGTATGTGTATAGCTTGTCGCATGGGGATAAGAAGGCTGAGGAGCAGTAAGACCTCTGAAACAATAATCGAGCCCCGCGCAGCGAATGCTGGCGGGGCTTTTTTGTTTTAGCTGCGAAACTTTCAAAGCCAAATCTACCGTTCGTAGCCTCAACCTTGCCGCGCGCACTCGCCAGGTAGTAACGTAACTACATTCAGTCCAGCGAAGGGGGACCTACCCCATGACCATCACGACCATTTCCAGCCGCGAATTCAACCAAGACACAAGTGGTGCCAAAAAAGCCGCCCGCAAAGGGCCGGTTTTTATCACTGATCGCGGCAAGCCTGCCCATGTACTGCTAAGCATTGAGGACTACCAGAAGCTGACAGGTCTGAATGCCGACATCGTTGACCTGTTGGTGATGCCGGAAGCGGCCGATATCGACTTCGAAACCGAACGTGCCGTGATCATTCATCGACCCGTGGACTTTTCTTGATGTATTTGCTCGACACGAATGTGATCTCTGAACTGCGTAAACCTCAGGCTGATGCGAATGTCGTGGCTTGGGCAAAAAGTGTGGTGGCGCCACGTATGTTTATTTCGGCGATCACGCTGAAGGAATTGGAAACCGGAGTCCTGCGAATTGAGCGGCGAGACCCGGCACAGGGGAAGGTGTTGAGAGCCTGGCTCAAGCGTCATGTGATGCCCGCCTTTGATGCCAGAATCCTGCCCGTCGATGCAGCAGTCGCGTTGCGTTGCGCACACTTGCATGTACCCGACCGAGCCAACGAAAGTGATTCATTGATTGCCGCAACTGCGCTGGTTCATGGGCTCACCGTCGTCACGCGCAACATCAGCGACTTCCAATCGAGCGGCGTTGCACTGATCAATCCATGGGACGAATGACCGGCTTACCGACAAAAACCGTCCATACTTGCCAAGTCAATTGATCCAGGTCACGTACACCATCAATTGATTTCCCCCAACGCGACCAAAGGTCGCACCCTTTGCGCACCATCGGGGGCGTATCATTAGGCCACTGCAACACCCTTAATTTGACCCCGGCTGGCACGTACTGGCCGAGGCAAATCTCCACCGCCGTGGGATGCAATGATGAGCGACCAGATACCGGTACATGACGTTACCCCGCCTGCCAAGACCGTCGACCTCTACGCTTCGCGTGAGAAGATTTACACCCGCGCCTTCACTGGCTTGTTCCGCAACTTGCGCATGGTCGGCGGTGCCGCTCTGTTCCTGTTGTACTTCGGCACGGTGTGGCTGAACTGGGGCGGTCACCAGGCGGTGTGGTGGAACCTGCCGGAGCGTAAATTCTTTATTTTCGGCGCAACGTTCTGGCCCCAGGATTTCATCCTGCTGTCGGGCATTCTCATTGTCGCGGCCTTTGGCCTGTTCTTTATCACCGTATACGCCGGGCGCGTGTGGTGCGGCTATACCTGCCCGCAAAGCGTGTGGACATGGATCTTCATGTGGTGCGAAAAGGTCACCGAAGGCGACCGCAACCAGCGCATCAAGCTCGACAAAGCGCCCATGAGCGCCAACAAATTCCTGCGCAAGTTCAGCAAGCACAGCCTGTGGCTGCTGATCGGCTTTGCCACCGGCATCACCTTCGTCGGCTACTTCTCGCCGATTCGCGAACTGGTGTTCGACTTTTTCACTGGCCAGGCCGATGGCTGGTCGTATTTCTGGGTGGGTTTCTTCACCCTCGCCACCTACGGCAACGCCGGCTGGCTGCGTGAGCAGGTGTGCATCTACATGTGCCCCTATGCGCGCTTCCAGAGCGTGATGTTCGACAAGGACACCTTGATCGTGTCCTATGACCCCCGCCGTGGCGAAGTGCGTGGCCCACGTAAAAAGGGTACCGACTACAAGGCCCAGGGCCTGGGCGACTGCATCGACTGCACGATGTGCGTGCAGGTATGTCCTACCGGTATCGATATCCGCGACGGGCTGCAAATCGAATGCATCGGCTGCGCCGCCTGTATCGATGCCTGCGATAACATCATGGACAAGATGGAGTACCCACGCGGCCTGATCAGCTACACCACCGAACACAACCTTTCGGGGCAGAAAACCCATAAGCTGCGCCCGCGCCTGATCGGTTACGCCCTGGTATTGCTGGCGATGATCAGCCTGTTGGTGGCCGCCTTCTTCATGCGCTCGCTGGTGGGTTTCGACGTCAGCAAAGACCGCGTGCTGTATCGCGAGAACGCCGAAGGACGCATCGAAAACGTCTACAGCCTGAAGATCATGAACAAAGACCAGCGCGACCACACCTACGTGCTCGACGCCGCTGGCCTGCCGGACCTCAAGCTGCAAGGCCGGCGCGAAATCAAAGTGGCCGCCGGCGATATCGTCAGCATGCCGGTGGAGTTGTCGAGTGCGCCCGAGCAGTTGCCGTCGAGCACCAACGAGGTGACCTTCATCCTCGAAGACGCCGATGACACCAGCGTCCATATTGAAGCCAAGAGCCGATTCATCGGCCCACAAGTCCGTTAACAGGGAACATACGCATGCCCGCAACTACTGCCGCCAGCCCTTGGTACAAGCACCTCTGGCCCTGGATCATCATCGCGATTCTGGCCTGCTCGGTGACCCTGACCTTGTCCATGGTGACCATCGCAGTGAACAACCCGGACAATCTGGTCAACGACAACTACTACGAGGCCGGCAAAGGCATCAACCGTTCCCTGGACCGCGAACGCCTGGCCCAGACCCTGCAACTGCGCGGCAAGCTGCACCTGGACGAACTGACCGGCGAGGTCGAGCTGCAACTGACTGGCTACAGCAATCCAAATACCCTGGAGCTGAACCTGATCTCCCCGACCCAGCCAGAGAAGGATCGCAAGATCAACCTCACCCGCAGCGACAGCGAGCCCGGCCGCTACATTGGCCAGGTCACCGACAAGGTCGAAGGTCGCCGTTTCGTGGAACTGCTTGGCGTGGAAGGCGGCAACACCTGGCGCCTGTTCGAAGAGGAAGAGGTCAGCCATGACAAGGATTTGTTGCTGGGTGACGAACCGTTGCAGGGCGCTGAAGACTTGAAGAAGTAGACGATGATCGTTCCCACGCTCTGCGTGGTAACGCCTTGCTGGACGCTCTGCGTCCGCTTTGTGACGCAGAGCGTCACGGGCAACATTCCCACGCAAAGCGTGGGAACGATCTGCGGAACCGAGTAATGACCCAACCCACCCCCTGCTACCACTGCGCCCTACCCGTCCCCTCCGGCAGTCGGTTCACCGCCCAGATCCTCGGCGAACGCCGCGAACTCTGCTGCCCGGGCTGCCAGGCCGTGGCCGAGGCGATAGTGGCCGGCGGGCTGGAAAGCTATTACCAACACCGCAGCGAAGCCTCGGCCAACCCCGAGGCGCTCCCCGTGCAATTGGTGGACGAGCTGGCGCTGTACGATCGCGCCGATGTGCAAAAACCCTTTGTCCGCCATCAAGGCGACCTGGCCGAAACCACCTTGCTGATGGAAGGCATCAGTTGCGCCGCCTGCGGCTGGTTGATCGAGAAACACCTGCGCAGCCTGCCTGCGGTGGCCGAAGCGCGATTGAACCTGTCCAACCACCGCCTGCACGTGCGCTGGGCCGATGGGCAATTGCCGTTGAGCCAACTGCTCAGCGAGCTGCGCCATATCGGTTACGCCGCCCACCCTTACCAGGCCGACCGCGCCGCCGAACAATTGGCCAGCGAGAATCGCCTGGCCCTGCGACAACTGGGGGTCGCCGGCTTGCTGTGGTTCCAGGCCATGATGGCAACCATGGCCACCTGGCCGGAATTCAATATTGACCTGAGCCCGGAGCTGCACATCATCCTGCGCTGGGTCGCAATGTTTCTCACCACGCCCATCGTGTTCTACAGCTGCGCGCCCTTCTTCAAAGGCGCCCTGCGTGACCTGCGCACGCGCCACCTGACCATGGACGTGTCGGTGTCCCTGGCGATTGGCGGCGCGTACCTGGCCGGCATCTGGACGGCGATCACTGGCGTAGGCGAGTTGTATTTCGATGCCGTGGGCATGTTTGCCCTGTTCCTGCTGGCCGGACGCTACCTTGAGCGCCGCGCCCGGGAGCGTACTGCCGCAGCCACCGCCCAACTGGTCAACCTGTTGCCCGCCTCCTGCCTGCGCCTCAAGGACAATGGCCAGAGCGAACGCATCCTGCTCAGCGAGTTGGCACTGGGTGATCGTGTGCTGGTGCATCCCGGTGCGGTGCTGCCGGCGGATGGGGTGATTCTCGACGGCCAATCCAGCATTGATGAATCCCTGCTGACCGGCGAGTACCTGCCGCAACCTCGGCGCACGGGTGAGAGCGTCACGGCCGGCACGCTGAATGTCGAAGGCGCGCTGACCGTCCAAGTACGCGCCCTGGGGCATGACACGCGCCTGTCCGCCATCGTGCGCCTGCTGGAGCGCGCCCAGGCCGAGAAGCCGCGCCTGGCGCAGATCGCCGACCGCGCTGCACAGTGGTTCTTGTTGTGCTCGCTGATCGCCGCCGCACTGATCGGCCTGCTGTGGTGGGAGCTGGACCCCACCCGGGCGTTCTGGATTGTGCTGGCGATGCTGGTGGCGACCTGTCCGTGCGCCCTGTCGCTGGCCACGCCCACCGCCCTTACCGCAGCCACCGGTACCTTGCACAGTCTCGGGTTACTGCTGACCCGCGGCCATGTGCTGGAGGGCCTAAACCAGATCGACACGGTGATTTTCGACAAGACCGGCACCCTCACCGAAGGGCGCCTGGCGTTGCGCGCCATCCGGCCCCTCGGCGCGCTGGACAGCGACCAATGCCTGGGCCTTGCCGCCGCCCTGGAGAACCGCTCCGAACACCCGATTGCCCGTGCCTTCGGCCGTGCGCCGCTGGCCGCCGATGAAGTGCTGAGCACGCAAGGCCTGGGCCTGGAGGGTCGTGTGGGAGAATGTCTGTTGCGCATCGGCCAGCCGGGTTTTGTCTGTGAACTCAGTGGCTGCACGATTCCCGCCTCGCCGGACGAAGCCGGGCAATGGCTGCTGCTGGGCGACCGCAGCGGGGCGCTGGCCTGGTTCGTACTCGACGACCGTCTGCGCAGCGACGCCCCCGCCTTGCTGGCCGCATGCAAGGCGCGGGGCTGGCGCACGCTGTTGCTCTCCGGCGACAGTTCACCGATGGTAGCCAGTGTCGCCTCTGAGCTGGGTATCGACGAAGCCCACGGCAGCCTGCGCCCTGACGACAAGCTGCAGGTACTGCAAAACCTGCACAAGGAAGGTCGCAAAGTGCTGATGCTGGGCGATGGGGTCAATGATGTGCCGGTGTTGGCTGCTGCCGATATCAGTGTGGCGATGGGCTCGGCCACCGACCTGGCAAAAACCAGCGCCGATGCGGTGCTGTTGTCCAACCGCCTGGATGCGCTGGTGCAGGCCTTCAGCCTCGCGCGGCGCACCCGCCGAGTGATCATCGAGAACCTGTTGTGGGCCGGGTTGTACAATGGCCTTATGCTGCCGTTCGCCGCCCTGGGTTGGATCACTCCGATCTGGGCGGCCATCGGCATGTCCCTCAGTTCGTTGACCGTGGTACTCAACGCGTTGCGCCTGACTCGCCTGCCGAGCGCGCAAGCCCCGGGTACCGCCCCAGCAACCCGCCCGCTGCCGGCCTGAGCCGCGTGGGCATGGAGTACAGATGCCAGCTCTCTATGTGATGATTCCGGCAGCACTGCTGTTAGTGGGCGTGGCCATCTACATCTTCTTCTGGGCCGTGGACAGCGGCCAGTACGAAGACCTCGATGGCCCGGCCCATAGCGTGCTGTTCGATGACCAGGACCCGAACCACCTGGCCGCCATCGATGAAGCCAACAACCCCGAGCAACCGCCCAAAGAGCCCCCTCATGCTTGAGCTGATGCCCTTGCTGGTCTCGGCGCTGATCCTCGGCCTGCTCGGTGGTGGCCACTGCCTGGGCATGTGCGGTGGGTTGATGGGCGCGCTGACCCTGGCGATTCCCAAGGAACAACGCAGCCGCCGTTTTCGCCTGCTGCTGGCGTACAACCTGGGGCGCATCCTCAGCTATGCCACCGCCGGTTTATTGATCGGCCTGGCCGGCTGGGCGGTGGCCAACAGCCCGGCAGCGATGTTCATGCGTGTGCTCGCCGGCCTGCTGTTGGTCTGCATGGGCCTGTACCTGGCCGGCTGGTGGAGCGGCCTCACCCGTATCGAAAGCCTGGGGCGCGGCCTGTGGCGGCATCTGCAGCCAGTGGCCAACCGTTTGCTGCCGGTGTCCAGCCTGCCCCGCGCCTTGTTGCTGGGTGCGCTGTGGGGCTGGTTGCCGTGCGGGCTCGTCTACAGCACCCTGCTATGGGCGGCGAGCCAGGGCAATGCGCTGGACAGCGCCTTGCTGATGCTGGCGTTCGGGCTGGGCACCTGGCCGGTGCTGCTGGCCACCGGGCTGGCCGCCGAACGGGTGACGGCGTTGTTGCGCAAGCGCAGCGTGCGGGTGGCCGGCGGGGTGCTGGTGATGATCTTCGGCCTCTGGACCTTGCCCGGCCCCCATCAGCACTGGCTAATGGGGCATTAACAGGCCCTGTGGCATAGCGCCGCTCCCCGTTGATGCAAATCAACATGCCTTGCCTGCCCTGCCCCTAGACTCGGCCCACTAGCCAATCCGGGGGACCGCCCGCATGCTCGACGCCATTCGTTGGGACACAGATCTGATTCACCGCTACGACTTGGCGGGGCCGCGCTACACGTCCTACCCCACCGCCGTACAATTTGACAGCCAGGTCGGCACCTTCGACCTGCTCCACGCCCTGCGTGACAGCCGCAAGGCAGTGCGGCCACTGTCGCTGTACGTGCATGTACCCTTCTGCGCCAACATTTGCTACTACTGCGCCTGCAACAAGGTGATCACCAAGGACCGGGGGCGCGCCCAGGCCTACCTGCAGCGCCTGGAGCAGGAGATCCAATTGGTGGCCTGCCACCTCGACCCGCAGCAACCCGTTGAGCAACTGCATTTCGGCGGCGGTACGCCAACGTTTCTCAGCCACGATGAACTGCGCCAGGTGATGACACGCCTGCGCCAGCATTTCAATTTGCTGGATGATGACTCGGGCGACTACGGCATCGAAATCGACCCGCGCGAAGCCGACTGGGCCACCATGGGCCTGCTACGCGAACTGGGCTTCAACCGCGTGAGCATCGGCCTGCAAGACCTCGACCCCGAGGTGCAACGGGCGGTCAACCGCCTGCAAAGCCTGGAGGAAACCCGCGCCGTGATCGATGCAGCGCGCACCTTGCAATTTCGCTCGATCAATATCGACCTGATCTACGGCCTGCCCAAGCAGTCGCCGTTGAACTTTGCGCGCACCGTGGAGGAAGTTATCCGCTTGCAGCCTGACCGCCTGTCGGTATTCAACTACGCGCACCTGCCGGAACGCTTCATGCCCCAGCGGCGGATCAACACCGACGACCTGCCCTCGCCGGCAGAAAAACTGCTGATGCTGCAAACCACCATCGAACAACTGACCCAGGCCGGTTACCGCTACATAGGCATGGACCACTTTGCGCTGCCGGACGACGAACTGGCGGTGGCCCAGGAAGAAGGCAAGCTGCAGCGCAACTTCCAGGGTTACACCACCCACGGGCACTGCGACCTGATTGGGCTGGGGGTGTCGGCGATCAGCCAGATCGGCGACCTGTATTGCCAGAACAGCAGTGACCTGAACCAGTACCAGAATGCCTTGGCGGGCGCGCAACTGGCGACCAGCCGCGGCCTGGTCTGCACTACGGACGACCGGTTGCGACGGGACGTGATCCAGCAGTTGATCTGCAATTTCAGCCTGGCATTCGAGGGAATCGAACAGGCGTACAACATCGATTTTCGCGGCTATTTTGCCGAGTCATGGCCGCAATTGCAGACAATGGCCGATGATGGCTTGATCGAACTGGACGCTCAGGGCATTCGCGTGCTGCCAGCCGGGCGCTTGTTGGTGCGCTCGGTGTGCATGGTGTTCGATGCCTACCTGGAGCACCAGAACAGGCAACGGTTTTCGCGGGTGATTTGATTACATCGCCAGGGAGGCAGCTTTCATCGAATCCTCGGCACTCATGCCTTTCATCGCCTTGGCCAGCGACGTCTGAGCCGACATCAGGCCAGCCTGCAGCGAACCGATCTCGGTCTGCAGCGCGCTCGCCTTGGCACGCGCCTCTTCAGGGGAAAGATTACTGTCCGCGGCCACCGCCGCCAGTTCGGCCTGTTTTTCGGCGATCTGTTGCTTCAGTTGGCGGATCATTTTCAGTACCTGTTTGACGTTGTCTTCCAGGCCACTGTCATCGATGTCCGCATTGCTGCGCTGCTCCACGCCTGCCGCTTTGAATGCCGCAGCGGAAATAGTCACTGTCACACCTTCCACGACCTTGATTTCAGAAGATTTTTCAAGGGTGGGACCTTCGTCCTTGAGCGCAGTAACCGGCTTCGCGTCAGGCACAACAGGGATGCGAATAGCCGGGTTGTAGGCCGCTATAACAGACATGATCCGAGCTCCGTCTAAGAGATGTGCTCTTTGTATCGACCTCAAGCAACAAATCTTTATACCTGTGCAGGTTTTCTGTACACGCTGGCCTCGCTGCCCCCCAGTGCGTTACCCTTACGTCTTATGTGTGTTTTCCCACAAGGATTTAAGAAATGTCCGAGCCAGTCAAACTGCGCGCTCACAGCCAGGCCCATTGCAAGGATTGCAGCCTGGCCCCCCTCTGCCTGCCACTTTCGTTGAATCTGGAAGACATGGATGCGCTGGACGACATCGTCAAACGCGGCCGCCCACTGAAAAAAGGCGAGTTTCTGTTTCGCCAGGGCGACAAGTTTGATTCCGTCTATGCAGTACGCTCGGGCGCGTTGAAGACCTTCAGCCTCAGCGACGGCGGCGAAGAGCAAATCACCGGTTTCCACCTGCCAAGCGAGTTGGTCGGGCTGTCGGGGATGGACACCGAGATTCATCCGGTATCGGCCCAGGCCCTGGAAACCACGTCGGTGTGCGAAATTCCTTTCGAGCGCCTGGATGAACTGGCCCTGCAACTGCCGCAATTGCGCCGCCAGTTGATGCGCGTGATGAGCCGCGAGATTCGTGACGACCAGCAAATGATGCTGCTGCTGTCGAAGAAAACCGCCGACGAGCGTATCGCCACGTTCCTGGTCAACCTGTCGGCGCGCTTTCGCGCCCGTGGGTTCTCGGCCAACCAGTTCCGCCTGAGCATGTCGCGCAATGAGATCGGTAATTACCTGGGCCTGGCAGTGGAGACCGTGTCCCGCGTGTTTACCCGTTTCCAGCAGAACCAGTTGATTGCCGCCGAGGGTAAAGAAGTGCATATCCTCGACCCGATCCAGCTGTGTGCATTGGCTGGCGGTTCGCTGGAGGTCTGATCCAGGCTGCGGCCGCGCCAATCGGCGAGGCCGCAGGTATACTTCGAGTCCGTTTTCCGCTCTGGACTCCTCGACGATGACTTTTGATTCGTTCGACATCAAATCCCTGATTCGCCCCGTTATCGACTTCCCCAAGCCGGGTGTGATCTTTCGTGACATCACGCCGCTGTTTCAATCGCCCCGCGCCCTGCGCCTGGTGGCCGACAGCTTTGCCCAACGCTATGTCGAAGCCGATTTCACCCATATCGGTGCAATGGATGCCCGTGGCTTCCTGATCGGCTCGATCATCGCCTACCAACTCAACAAGCCGCTCATCCTGTTCCGCAAGCAAGGCAAGCTGCCGGCGGACGTGCTGGCCGAGGGTTACCAGACCGAGTACGGCGAAGCCTTCCTGGAAGTGCACGCCGACAGCCTGTGCGAAGGCGATTCCGTGCTGATGTTCGATGACCTGATCGCCACCGGCGGCACCCTGATTGCGGCGGCGAACCTGGTGCGGCGCATGGGGGCAAAGATCTTTGAAGCCGCGGCGATTATTGATTTGCCGGAGCTGGGTGGCTCGCAGCGGTTGGCAGACATGGGGATTCCGACGTATTGCCTGACGCAGTTCGGGCTGACCGAGAGATAAGCGTCGTCAGTACTGACGCTTTCGCGGGCAAGCCCGGCTCCCACCGTGGAATNCCCGCGATGAGGCCGAAAGAACACCCCGGCTTACAACCCCATCTGCTTACTGATGATTTCATTCATCACTTCGCGCGTCCCGCCACCAATCGACAAAATCCGGTTATCGCGATACAGCCGCTCCACCAGACTGCCACGCATATATCCCTGCCCGCCCAATATCTGCACCGCGTCATACGTCACCCGATCAGCGGTATCGGTAGCCAGATTCTTGGCCATGGAAATCTCTTTGATTACGCTCTTGCCGGCGGCCATCTTCGCGGCCTGGCGATAGGTGAACTCGCGGGAAACCTCCACGGCGGTAGCCATTTCCGCCAGGCGATGCTTGAGCACCTGAAATTTGCCGATGGGTTTGCCGAATGCTTCGCGCTGGGCGGCCCACTGGAGGCTTTCCTCCAAGGCCAGTTGCGCGGTCATGTTGGCCATGAGGGCCAAGGCCAGGCGCTCGCTCTGGAAGTTGCCCATGATGCAGGCAAAGCCCATGTTCTCGACACCGACGAGATTGCCCACAGGCACGCGGCAGTCATCGAAGAATAACTCGGCGGTGTCCGACACCCACCAGCCCATCTTCTTCAGTGGCTGGCCGACGGTAAAACCGGGCGTGTCTTTTTCAATCAGCAGCAGGCTGATGCCACCAAAGCCCGGCCCACCCGTGCGCACGGCCACGGTGTAGAAATCAGCGCGAATGCCGCTGGTGATAAAGGTCTTGGCACCGCTCACGCGGTAATGCTCGCCTTCACGTACGGCGCGGGTTTGCAGGTTGGCTACATCCGAGCCGCCGCTGGGCTCGGTGACCGCCAGGGCGATGATCTTCTCGCCGGCGAGCACCAGAGGCGCTATGCGCTCACGCACGTCGGGCCGGGCCCATTTGACGATGGGCGGCAGGCCGATATCCAGGGAGCCGAGCCCTGCCACCACGCCGCCGGAGCCGCAGCGCATCAGCTCTTCGCTGGCGGCGACCTTGGCGAACAGATCGCCTTCGTGGCTGCCACCCAGCGCCTCGGGGTAGCCGATGCCCAGAATGCCCGCCGCACCGGCCTTGAGGTAAAGCTCACGGGGAAAGCTCTCAGCTTCCTCCCAGTGCTCGATGCCCGGCAGCATCTCGCGCTCGACGAAGCGGCGCACGCTGTCGCGGACCAATTGGTGGCTGGGATCGAAGTATTCCTGATAGGCAGACATCGGCAAGCTCCATGGCGAGATGGAGCGAACTTACCAAGCGCTTGCTTGGTTATCAAGTCATGTGTCTGCGCTAACCCTGTAGGAGCGAGCTTGCTCGCGAAAACCGTCAACGATAACGCGTGCTTCCTGAGTGAACGCGGCGCCTATTAGTTTTTCGCGAGCAAGCTCGCTCCTACAGGGTTAGGAAGTCCCAGATTGCAATGGGCTTTAGAGCGCGATGGGTTTGCGGCCTGCGAACGAGTGCGCCAGGGTGCCGCCGTCCACCAATTCCAGCTCGCCACCCAACGGTACGCCATGGGCGATCCGTGAAGTAATCAAACCTTTATTGGTCAGCAACTGGGCGATGTAGTGCGCGGTGGCTTCACCTTCCACCGTCGGGTTGGTTGCCAGGATCACTTCGGTAAAGGTGCCCTGCTCTTCGATTCGCGCCACCAGTTGTGGAATACCGATGGCTTCCGGCCCCAAACCGTCGAGCGGCGACAGGTGGCCCTTTAGCACAAAGTAACGCCCGCGGTAACCGGTTTGCTCCACGGCGTACACATCCATCGGCCCTTCCACCACGCACAGCAACGTGTCGTCGCGACGCGGGTCGGCGCATTGCGGGCAGAGTTCTTCTTCGGTGAGGGTGCGGCACTGGCGGCAGTGGCCCACGCCCTCCATGGCCTGGCTCAGGGCCTGGGCCAGGCGAGTGCCGCCGCTGCGGTCACGCTCCAGCAGTTGCAGCGCCATGCGCTGGGCAGTTTTCTGGCCAACGCCGGGCAAGGTGCGCAAGGCGTCGATCAGTTGGCGAATCAGGGGGCTGAAGCTCATGGGCGAAGGGTCCGACAAAACAACGAGACGCGGTTTATACCCGCGCCCCGGATTAGCGTCAAATACTCAATCCTGCGCGACGCGCACCACCAACTTGCCGAAGTTGCGCCCTTCGAGCAGGCCGATAAAGGCTTCGGGCGCCTGCTCCAGGCCGTCGACCACGTCCTCGCGGAACTTGATCTTGCCCTCGCGCACCCAAGGCGCCATGGCACTGAGGAACTCCGGCTGGCGGTCGCCGTAGTCATCGAACACGATAAAGCCCTGGATGCGCACCCGCTTGGTCAGCAAGGTGCGTTGCAGGGCCGGCAAACGGTCAGGGCCGCTGGGCGCTTCATGGGTGTTATAGCCGGCAATCAACCCGCACAGCGGCACGCGCGCTTTGGGGTTGAGCAAAGGCAGCACGGCATCGAAGACTTTACCGCCGACGTTTTCGAAGTAAATGTCCACGCCTTTGAAACAGGCCAGGGCCAGCTCATGGGCAAAATCTTCGCTCTTGTGGTCGATACAGGCGTCAAAGCCCAACTCATCCACCACGTAGCGGCACTTGTCTGCGCCACCGGCAATGCCCACCACGCGCAAGCCCTTGAGCTTGGCCACTTGGCCCACCACCGACCCCACTGCGCCAGACGCAGCCGCCACCACCAGGGTTTCCCCGGCCTTGGGCTGGCCGATATCCATCAAGCCCATATAGGCCGTCATGCCCGGCATACCCAGTACGCCCAAGGCCATCGACGGACTCGGCAACCCCTTGGGCAGCGGGATCAGGTTATGGCCTTCGCAAATGCAGTGGCTTTGCCAGCCGGTGGCGCCGACCACCAGGTCGCCCACTTCGAATTTCGGGTTGCGCGATTGCTCGACACGGCTGACAGCCCCACCGGTCATCACCTCGCCGATTTCCACGGGCGCGGCGTAGGACGGCGCGTCACTCATGCGTCCACGCATGTAAGGGTCCAGGGACAGGTACAGGGTCTTGAGCAACACCTGACCGTCTGCCAGGTCCGGCAGGCTCACACGTTCCAGGCGAAAGTTTTCCGGCGTGGGTGCGCCTTGAGGGCGTGAGACCAGAACGATGCGTTGGTTGAGCGTCATTTCTTGAGGCATCAGCGGGGCTCCTTTATCGGTGAGTGGTTTCAACGGTATAGGGTGCAGACCATCGGTGAAGGCCTGGGGTTCGATGTTTCGACCGGCCAAAAAAAATGCCAGGCGCGATGCCTGGCATTTGAGTCTAGCTAAAACCTGTATCAGAACGGCAGTTTCATGCCCGGTGGCAGTTGCATACCAGCGGTCACGCCGGACATTTTGTCCTGGCTGTTGGCTTCGATCTTGCGCACAGCGTCGTTGACGGCTGCGGCGAACAGCGCTTCGAGCATTTCCAGGTCATCTTCACCCACGCCTGGCAATACGCTTGGGTCGATGCTGACACGCTTGATGTCGTGACGACCGGTCATCACCACGCTGACCATATCGCCACCGGCTTTACCGGTGACTTCGGCGTTGGCCAGCTCTTCCTGCATCTTGGCCATTTTTTCCTGCATCTGCTGCGCCTGCTTCATCAGGCCGGCCATGCCACCTTTCATCATGGGAATCACCTCAAAAGTACGTGGATCAATGAGTAGCCCGGTGTCATGACGCTTGGGGCACCGGGGCTTCGACAGGTTCAATAGTATCGTGGCGGACGACCGCACCGAACTGTTGCATCATTTGTTGGATAAGCGGATCTGCGTGGATCGAGTCCTCGGCCTCGCGCTGGCGGTTAAGGCGCCGACGGGTCGCTGCCTGGGCCGGGGTTTCCTGCTCGGGCTTGATCAGCTCGATGGCGATGGTCAGCGTGCGCCCATGGTACTGGTTGAGCGCATCGTTGAGCCGACGCTGCTGGGTGGCGTTGAACAAGGCGCTATGGGCCGGGTCCAGGTGCAGCAGCCAGTGGTCGCCTTCGATGGAAATCAGGGTGCAGTTGGCGGCGATACTGCCGGTCATGCCGGAGATCGGCAATTTCGGAAACAATTCCAGCCATTGCAGGGCCAGGCCGGTAGCCGGGGCCGCGGCAGGTTCTGCCTCGGGCTCGGGCGCAGGTTCCGCGGTGTGCTCACTGGCCAAATCGTCCAGGTAGCTGTAGGCCGAATCCATGTCCGGCTCGATGTAGTCTTCGTCCAGCGGCGGTTCGTCGTCCAGGTCAATGCCGGGAGTGGCCGCGTCGACCTGGGCGACCGTCGGTTCAGGAACGGGGGCCGATACCCACTCAGGGGCATCCGGCACCACGCTGTCCGGAGTCGGCGCAGGCATCGGCGTCAGCTCGGGTTGCTCGCCGGTGGTTTCCAGCACGGGCTCCACGGCGGGCTGTTGCTCGGGCTCTACTTGCGCTTCGACCGGGTCATTCCAAGGCAAGTCGACCACGGGCTCGGGCTCGATGACCGGCTCGGGCTCGACCACCGGTGCGACGGCAACCGGCGCAGGTTCGGGCTCAGGTGCCGGCGCAACCGGCTCAGGCACAGCAACCGCAGGCGCAGTAACTACTGGCGCGACAACGGCCGCGCCAGCCACTGGTTTGGCGGAATCAACTGTGGCCTGGCTGATCCCCACTGGCTTTAGCGGCTGTCTCGGTGCGTCTGCCGAATCTGCCGGCCGGAATGCCAGCATGCGCAGCAGCACCATTTCAAAGCCACCCCGAGGGTCGGGTGCCAGGGGCAGGTCGCGGCGACCGATGAGGCCCATCTGGTAGTAGAACTGTACGTCTTCGGCCGGCAAGGCCTGGGCCAGGGCCAATACGCGATCTCGGTCGCCATGGCCGTTGTCCACGCCTTCCGGCAGGGCCTGGGCGATGGCGACGCGATGCAATACGTTGAGGATTTCCGAAAGCACGCCATTCCAGTCCGGGCCTTGCTCCGACAGGTGGCGCACCGCTTCGAGCAACGCCTTGGCGTCTCCTTCGATCAGCGCGTGGAGCACGTCGAACACCTGGCCGTGGTCCAGGGTACCGAGCATGGCGCGCACGTCGGCGGCCATGACCTTGCCTTCACCAAACGCGATGGCCTGGTCGGTGAGGCTCATGGCATCGCGCATCGAACCATCAGCGGCGCGGCCCAGCAACCACAGCGCGTCATCTTCGAACGGTACGTTCTCGACACCCAGCACATGGGTCAAATGCTCGACCACACGCTCGGGGGTCATGTTTTTCAGGGAGAACTGCAGGCACCGCGACAAAATCGTTGCCGGAAGTTTCTGCGGGTCGGTGGTGGCCAGGATGAACTTGACGTAGGGCGGCGGCTCTTCCAGGGTTTTCAACAAGGCGTTGAAGGAGTGGCTGGACAGCATGTGCACTTCGTCGATCAGGTAGACCTTGAAGCGGCCACGGCTCGGCGCGTACTGCACGTTGTCCAGCAGCTCGCGGGTGTCTTCGACCTTGGTTCGGCTCGCGGCATCGATCTCGATCAGGTCGACGAAACGCCCCTCGTCGATCTCACGGCACACCGAACAGGAGCCACAAGGCGTCGAGGTAATACCGGTTTCACAATTCAGGCACTTGGCGATGATGCGCGCAATCGTGGTCTTGCCCACCCCACGCGTACCGGTGAACAGGTAGGCGTGGTGCAGCCGTTGGCTGTCCAAGGCATTGATCAGAGCCTTGAGCACATGGGTCTGGCCGACCATTTCGCGGAACGAGCGCGGGCGCCATTTACGTGCAAGAACCTGATAACTCATCGAAAACCGTCGCAACTGGGAAGCAGAAGCCGGTAATGCTAGCGGAGCAAGGGGGAAATTGCATCCGGCACGCTCGTCTAATCTGACGAAGCTTGTTCGATTGGCCTCCCGGAGGGTACCTGCGGGCGTTTTGCTGGCACCTTGGAGCGCCAATGCCCTTCCAGACTGATAGCGGCGACACTTGCCAGCACGATCACCGCGCCCAGCATCACCTGCAGGGTGACGTGTTCGCCAAGCAGCGTGGCGGCCATCAGCATGGCAACCGGTGGAATCAGGTACATCGCCACCGACGCACGACTGACCTCGACGTGCTTCAACACGTAACCCCAGGCCAGATAGGCCAAGGCACTGGGAAAAATGCCCAGCACCAGCACGGCAAGATTCTCCACCATCGGTGCCTGCACGATGGCGACGGGCAGGCCCGGCAGGTTCACGCACAGCATCAGGGTGCCGGACCACACCATGTAGCACGCCATCGTCAACGGGCTGTAGCGATGGGCGTAATGTCGCTGAATGGCGAAGTACACACTCCATGAGCAGGCCGCCAACAAGATCAGCAAACCCCGTGGGTTGATATCGCCTATGCCCCGGTCGCCCCAGATCACCACCACTACGCCGGCCAACCCCAACAGCACGCAGCCCCAGCGCCAGGCGCTGACCTGCTCCTTCAAGCACAAAAACGCAATCAACACACTGAACAACGGCGCCGACTGTGCCAACACACTCGACGCAGCCGCCGTCACCCATTGCTGCCCGTAATTGAGACTGGTGTGGTGCAGGAACACCCCGAAAAAGCCCAGCACCAACAACCACGGCAGGTCGCGCAATGGTGGCCGTCCAATTCCCACCACCGAGGCCACGCCGCCCATGAATACCGACGCGATCAAAAACCGCAGCAGCGCCAATTGGCCGGGGCTGTAACTGTGCAGCCCCATGTGCACGCCGATGGGGGAATACGCCCAACAGAGGATGACGCTGGCAATGACTAGCGTAAGCTTCAGAGGTGACGGAGTATTCATCGACAGCATCCACGCAAAAGGAATGCTGCCAGTCTTGGCCCAGGCAAGGCATAGGACAATTAAGCGTTTCTGACTTCTGAAATCATTGGAACTGAGCAATGGAACTGGCCCAACTGAAAATGGTGCGAGCCGTGGCGCAAACCGGCAGCGTGGCCCAGGCTGCGCTGCAATTGCACTGCGTGCCGTCCAATATCACCACGCGCATCAAGCAGCTGGAAAGCGAGTTGGGCACACCGCTGTTTATCCGTGCTGGCCGAGGGCTGGCGATCAGCGCCGCGGGAGAGATCTTCCTGGATTACTGCGAACGTATCCTGGCCTTGGTGGATGAATCCAAACGCGCCGTGGATGCCAGCGCCATTCCCCGTGGCACCTTGCGCATCGGTGCGGTGGAATCCAGCGCCAGCGGGCGCTTGCCGCCGCTACTGGCGGAATACCACCGGCGTTATCCCGATGTCAGCCTGGAACTGGTCACCGGTGCCTGGGCGCAACTGCTGGACGACCTGCAGCACCACCGCCTGGATGTGGCGCTGGTGGCTGCCGGCGGCAAACGCACGAAGCTGGAACAGAGCGTGGTCTACAGCGAGCGCCTGGTGCTGATCGCCAGCGCGTGCAGCGCACCTATCAACAGTGCCGAGGACCTGGCCGGCCGAACCCTGCTGGTGTGGCCGCCGGGCTGCCCTTATCGCGCCGCCCTGGAAAACTGGCTCAAGCCCCATGACATCAAGCCAGCAATCGCCAGCTACGCCAGTTGGGGCACGATCATCGGATGCGTGAGCGCGGGGATTGGCGTGGCGTTGGCGCCCGAGGGGATCCTGGCGCGCTATGAACAGGCCAATCAGCTGGCATCGTATCGCTTTGAAGCACTGGCGCCCGTAGACAACCTGTTGTTCTGGCACACGGACACCCAGCGGCACCTGGCGCGAGATGCGTTTGCCGGGCTACTGCGCGAGACCTTTGGCTGACACAGTCCTAAATGTGCGACGAAAATCGCCCTGATACCAAGTAGGAGCGAGCTTGCTCGCGAAAAACTCACAAGCGCCGCGTTTATTCAGGAGGCACGCGTTATCGTTGACGTTTTTCGCGAGCAAGCTCGCTCCTACAATTCAGGGCTTCGGCGCAGCCAACCGTGCGTACTGGCCCTGGCTGATCCAGCCCGTGAACGAACGGTCGTCAGCGTTGATGAACTCCACCTGCGCCCAACCGTCCTTGAACGCCAGTACGCCCACCACGTCATGCTTGACGATGTAGGGCCGCTTTGCCGCTTTGGCGCCCGGCGTTTTCAGCAAGTAAGCCTTGTCGGCAGACACCGTCACCAAGCCTATCCATTGTTTGCTGGCCGTCTGGCTCAGCTCCAGGCCGGTGGCGATTTCCGGCATCAGCACATTGATGCAGCCGGGGTGTTGACGGCCCTGCGCCACGGTCAGGGTCACCCCGTCGGACGCCGCTGCCACACTGCCTGGGTAGGCAGCGTCCAGCCAGGTGGTGAGCGCTTCGGGTTTGCCTTGCAAGTAGAACGTGCAACCACGGGCCACACCCTCGCCCATCGACTCCTGATAGAAACCCTCCACCTGATGCCCCGGCGTCACCGCCAGCATCAGCCCTTCATATTTGCCTGAATGCAACGCCGCCGAGCCGGCCAACGCAGGCGCCACGGCGCACCACGACAACACTCCCATCGCCAGATAACGAATCATCTTATTTCTTCCCTTCAAAGGCTTCGTAGGCTTGTTTCATCAGGACGTCATAGTTGCCGTAATCATCGCCGTTATAGTTTCGGGCCATGGCGGTAAAATCCTTGTTTTTCATGGCACTCAATAATGCCGAGTTGTGGCTGCAAAGGCTGAGATAGGCTTTGAGTTGGTTACCGGCATTGATCTTTAATGACGCCACGAACTCAAACACCGTCTTGAATCCGCACGCAGCAAAATTGAACCCCATGATTTGAAACATGCCCCAGGAGGCCGACATCAAGGCGGCTTCCTGGTCCAGCGCAAAGGCAGTGGCCATGGTCTCCCAGGCCTTGACCTGATCCTTATTGTTCGTCTGCCATTGCGGGCCGGCTTTTTTCTTGTAGATATACGACAGCAACGGCTGCGACTGGTCGTAGATGTGCTTGGTGTACTTGCGAAAGTGGTGCCCTTCAAAAGCGATGATCGGCAACTTGGCGGGCCCGAACCCCACCTTCCCGCCCGACTCCACCGTGGCGAACGCCTTGACCACATTCACCGAAATGCCGTTGCCCAATTGCTTGGCGGCGTTCTGGAAATCCGTGTCGCTCAATGTCGTCCCGCCATCGCAGGTGGACTGCATCATCAACTGCCGGTTACGCCGCTCGGCCTCGATCACCGCACGCACGCGGTCCAGGTACACATTGACCGTGGCCTGTACCGCATCGACGTTGTTATTGCCGAAAATGTTGAGAAACGTCGGAATGCGCGTATTGGGAAAAGCCCGCACCGGTACCTTCAGCGCCTCTTCGATCAGACTGTTGAACGTCCGCCCGGTGGGGTCGATCACGCCATCGGGATGGGCGTACTTGAGATGGCGAAACTGATACTGGCTGATGCATTGCACCAACTGGCCGTCGCACTTGCCGTTTTCCAGCAAGGCAAACCCCATCTTGGGAATGATCAAATTGAATAAATACTGGATGCACTGAACATCGGCGGGCAAGTTGCGGGCTTTGCCGGGCGTCCCTACCGACGCGCTGATAAGACGAGGCAACCCTTGCAGGCTTTTCATGACAGACATCCTTGTGAGTGAAAGAAGTGATAGCACTTCAATATCAAATCCACGCCCTTGTCATATTCTGAAACAAGTGGCCGGCGCAAGCTAACAAGGCGGTCTGCGGATTGTCCAGAGGACGTTATGAAAGTTGTGAAACAGCCGGATTAAATCCGTCAGTAACCGTGGGATTCACGGGCCTTTTGATACTTGTGGTAGTCGAGCCACTCGACCACATCGTAGGGCAGGTACAACTGCACCCTGGCCCGTGAAATCGCGATATACACCGCACAGAGTCGTTGATCGAACGCGTAAGCGTCCTGGAACTTCACATTGGTCAACAATTCCGGGGTGAGCAGTACCCGGTCGAACTCCATGCCGCCCGCATCCTGCGCCAGCATCAACAGGACGCGCTCGTCCGGATGGCCAATCAACCTGTTCAAACGCGTGACATCCGCCACGTTAAAGCCTTTTTCCAGCTCGGCCTCGACCCACAGAAACGCCTCATCGAACTGGCAGGCTTCGCGCACCTGCTGCCAATCGGCCATGTCGCTGAAAAACGCATGGGGGCCGAGGTCATTGAACTCATTGCTATAGAAATCGGGTTTGAACAACGCGATGACCGTGTCCATGAAATGCTTGAGCGACTGCTGGGCCTCTTTGCTCGCGAGGCCGAACGCACAGCGGGCGTGGCTCAGCTGGATCGCCCACTGCATGGTGTCCCAATGGGAAGCGGTCAACACCACGCAACCTTGCGGGGGCACGAAACCCTGCGGATAAAACTCAATGCCGACATCGGCATCGCGGGCGCCCTCGAAAAGCGATTTGCTTTTTTCCGAGTGCAAGCTGATCAACGGGTTGACCAGGCGCTCGACATTGCGCCCGGAACGCACGGAGTAGCACACGTCGGTATGGCGAACCTCACGGGCACGCTTGACCACGCCGCCACTGGCCTGCTGATACTCATCCCCCAAAGTGATCAGCACCTGGCGGCCGCGCTCGATGATTTGCAACAGCGGCGCCGGGATGTCCTGGCTCTCATCGATGAGCACGTGGGTATAGCGCTCGGGCACCACGCAGCCTGCAAGGCTGGCGCGCTTGATCATCAACAAGGCTTCAAACCCGGTATGCCGGCCCCAGGCCGGGTTAGCCTCTAGGTAGCCCCATAACCGGCTGGCATATTCGAGCAGCGCCCTGGCATCGACGCCGGCGAGCGGTTGCTTGAAATGCGGCAAATGCTGGGCCGACAAGCTGTACTCCCAGGAGCGGCAGTAGGCCTCAAGCACCTTGAGGCACACCTCCACCACCGCTTGCCCTTCCAGGCGGCGGAAACCAAAGATATTCAGTTCTTGAGCGAGCGCCTGCTTGGTCGGCACCCTCACCGGCGTATTCAGCGGCTTTGGCCTCGGGCCATGCAATAGAGCATGGGCGAAGTCCTGGAAGGTATGCCCGGCCTTACGCTCCCGCGCTCCCACCATGCGCGCACGCAGGGTTTCGAGTTTTGCCGGGGTGCGTGCCAACAGTAAGGTCTTTTCCGGGCGCAGGTGCTCCAGCAAGGCCACCAGCAGGTGACTCTTGCCAATGCCTGCATAGCCTTGAACATGCAGGTCTTCGTTCAGGTTGGCGCGGAAGGTTCTGAGCAGCTTGTCTTGCTCAGCGCTCAACCAGCGCTCGCGATGCCTGGGCGTGATTACCTGCTGGCTGAACGGATCATTGGCCTTGAGGTGGCGGACTTTATACTCGACGTCCCATTTGCCACTGGGCAACAGATAGTCCCGAGCCTGTACTTCCTCCTCCAGCAGAAAGCGCAGCTTCAGGCTTTTGACCACATTGAGGCCGAAGTACAGCTTCCTCTGATCGAACAGCCGCTGCGCTTCAGAGAGCAGGGACACACTGGCCGAATGGCTGGCATCGACTGCCCAGTCAACCAGTTTGGCCAACACTTTTTCAGCACCATTGGCGCTCAGCTCGCTTTCCGGCACCTGCGCCAGGTTCTGGATCACCAGCACCGCCGCCAATTCGGGCTCACTCAGGGCTACAAGCGCATCGAAACCCTCGCCGCCCAACAAACCCGCACAGGTGTGCTCGGTGATCGGCAAGAATACGGGGCTGGATAAGTCGAAATGTTCCGAGTGCATAGAGCCTCGTAGCCTGGGGAAGAGACGCTTGGGAGTATGCCACTAGACGCGAAATGACCGTCATGCACTGTGCAGGAAGCATCACAGATGACTGGCTGAAAATAACTTGAGTTTTAGAAGGGACTGCAGGAGGGAGCGTTATGGAGGCAACCCCACCAGCCACACCCCGGCACACAATGTTCCCGCTGTGGCTGCTGCCTTCCGGCTCTGACCAGGTTCACGGGTAATCGTTGCGGGGGGACCGATGGGGTCACCATAACGACGCTGCCTCTCGGCAAGCCGCGCCATTGTACCCATCTCATCGGAAGTTACAACCGTTGGTTCCGGATTAAAAAATGAGAAGGCTCAAGCACTTGCCATAACCCCATCAGCCCTGCCGCCTTCTTCCTGGATGACCAGGTGAATAAAGTGCAGCTTGGCAATCACCGCGGGCGGCAGCACGAAGGGGTAGAAATCCGGCTGGCCCATGGCGCGGGACAGTTCGTTGAGCATGCCGGCCAGTTCGATCCAGGCATTGACGAAGGAAAGGAATGCCGGGCCTCCAGGGTGTTGCGGGTCGTAGAGCGTGGTCAGGGGGAATGGCTGGTAATCCAGGTCCATCTCGCGGGCGCTCATACCAAAGCCCAGGGCCGTGTCCACGGCGTCCATCATGTGCAAGTAGTGGGCCCAGGTTTCGGCCCAGTCTTCCCAGGGGTGCATGGTGGCGTAGGCGCTCACGCAGGTGAGTTGCCAGTCCGGGCGCGGGCCGTTCTGGTAGTGCCGGTCGAGGGCCTCGGCATAACTGGCACGTTCATCGCCGAACAGGTTGCGAAAAGGTGTGAGCCAGTGACTGTTGGCGATCAGGCGATCCCAGTAGTAATGGCCGACTTCATGGCGAAAATGGCCAAGCAAGGTCCGGTATGGCTCGCGCATCTGTACACGGACTTTTTCGCGGTGGGCGTCGTCGGCTTCCTTGATGTCCAGGGTGATCAGCCCATTGGCGTGGCCGGTGGTGGGCGCGTTGCCTTCCAGGTCGATACCGATGAAGTCGAAGGCCAGGCCAGCCTCTTCGTCAACGCTTTTGGGCACCACTTGCAGGCCTAGACTGATCAGTTGCGCCACCAAGCGGCGCTTGGCGGTTTCAACCTTGCGCCAGCGTTCGGGGTTTTCCGGAACCGAGAGATCAGGAATGGTGCGGTTCAGGCTACAGGCCACGCACAACGGCGCGGTGCTGTGGGCAGGAATCAGCCAGTTGCAGGCGGCGGGTGAATCGAGGTTTGCACAGCGCCGGAATGCGCCGGCATCGAGATTATCGTCCGCCAGCCAAGTACCGACCGCCGGCCCAGGTTGCAAGGACGACAGGCGGCTTTGCTGCGGCTGGTAACCCAATGCCGCCTGGCAGGCCAGGCATTGGCTGTTGCGAAAAAACAGCGACTGGCCACACCGGCATTGCCACACCTTGCTGTTGCGCGAGGTTTCGGCCATGAACGGAGCGGCGATGCGCGTGCTGAGTTGCTCGAAGTAGCGGAACATGGCGATCTCTCCCTGGGTGACAGAGACTAGATCATTTCTCGCTCGGGATCGTTCAACTGCTCCCTGTAGGAGCGAGCTTGCTCGCGAAGATCGTTAACGATAACGCGGGCTGCCTGGTTCACAGCGGCGTCCTCCGGTTCTTCGCGAGCAAGCTCGCTCCTACAGTGTTGAGAGATCGTTCCCACGCTCCGCGTGGGAATGCCGCCTTGGACGCTCTGCGTCTGCGCGAAGGCCGTGACGCGGAGCGTCACAGGATGCGTTCCCACGCGGAGCGTGGGGACGATCAATCAGACGGTGATGTTGTGCTTGGCCAGGAAGGCGACGAAGGCCTCTTCGTCCAGTACTTTCAGGCCCAGCTCATTGGCCTTGGCCAGTTTCGAGCCAGCGCCCGGTCCCGCCACCACACAGTGGGTTTTCGCCGAAACGGAACCGGCCACCTTGGCCCCCAGGCTTTCGAGCTTGTCCTTGGCCACATCGCGGCTCATCAGCTCCAAGGAGCCCGTGAGTACCCAGGTGTGCCCGGCTTCGGGCAAGCCTTCAACGACCTTTTTCTCGCTCTGCCAATGCATACCAAAGTCCTTGAGCTGCTGCTCGATGGCCAAGGCATGGCTGGCGTTGTCGGCATTATCGAAAAAGTCCCGCACAGCCTTGGCTTGCTTCTCGGGCAGCGCCTGGCGCATATCGAGCCAGTCAGCCTTGATGACGCCTTCCAGCGAACCGAACTTGTCCGCGAGTTTCTGCGCAGCACCTGGACCCACCGACGGCACGTGCAGCTTGTCGAGCAAACCGCCCAAGGTGGTGCTGGCGGCGAATTCCGCGCTGAGTTCGCCCTGCTCCTGCAATTGCAAACCGCATTCGTCCGGTGACAATAGCGCGCCAATCACCTGCTGGTTGTGCCCGTCTTCAAAGAAGCTATGGATCTCATGGGCCACTTCCAGACCTACATCCGGCAAGTACGTCAGCACCTCTGGCAACGCCTTTTGAACGCGCTCCAGGGACGCCAGCGAGCGCGCCAGGACCTTGGCCGTCTCCTCGCCCACATCGGGAATGCCCAAGGCGTAGATAAAGCGTGCCAGGGTCGGGGTCTTGCTGTTTTCGATGGCGCTGATCAGCTTCTTGCTGGAGATATCGGCAAAGCCTTCCAGGTCGATGATCTGTTCATATTTGAGTTTGTAGAGATCGGCCGGCGAACCAATGAGCTGTTCATCCACCAGTTGCTCGATGGTCTTGTCGCCCAGGCCGTCGATGTCCATGGCCCGGCGCGAGACGAAATGAATGATTGCCTGCTTGAGTTGCGCACCGCAGGCCAGGCGCCCGACGCAACGGTACACCGCGCCTTCGCTGACGGTTTCCTTGCCCTTGCTACGCTTGACCAGTTGCGTGCGCTCCACATGGGAACCGCACACCGGGCAATTCTGCGGGATCTGCACGGCGCGGGCGTTTTCCGGGCGGCGCTCGGTGACCACCGAGACCACCTGCGGAATCACATCACCGGCGCGGCGGATGATCACGGTGTCGCCAATCATCAGCCCCAAGCGTGCCACTTCGTCCATGTTATGCAGGGTGGCATTGGACACGGTCACGCCGGCCACCTTGACCGGCTTGAGGCGCGCCACCGGCGTGACCGCACCGGTACGACCGACCTGGAACTCCACGTCGAGCAGCTCAGTGAGTTCTTCCATGGCCGGGAATTTGTGCGCGATCGCCCAGCGCGGCTCGCGGGCACGGAAGCCTAGTTCACGCTGGTAGGCAATGCTGTTGACCTTGAACACCACGCCGTCGATTTCATAGCCCAGCGCATTGCGGCGCTCGCCGATGTCGCGGTAGTAGTCCAGACATTCCTGGATACCCTTGGCCAGCTTCAATTCGTGGCTGATCGGCATACCCCACTTCTGCAACTGCTTGAGGTTGCCGATATGGGTGTCGCTGATATCCGCGGTCACCTGGCCGATGCCATAGCAGCAGAATTCCAGCGGGCGACTGGCGGTGATCTTCGAATCCAGTTGGCGCAGGCTGCCCGCCGCGGCGTTGCGCGGGTTGGCGAAGGTCTTGCCGCCCACTTCCAGTTGCGAGGCGTTCAACCGCTCGAAACCGGCCTTGGACATGAACACTTCACCGCGCACTTCCAGGGTGGCTGGCCAGCCCGTGCCGTGCAGTTTCAGGGGGATATTGCGCACGGTGCGCACATTGACGCTGATGTCCTCGCCGGTGGTGCCGTCGCCCCGGGTGGCACCGCGCACCAGCTCGCCATCCTGGTACAGCAGGCTGACCGCCAGGCCATCCAGCTTCGGCTCGCAGCTGTATTCCACCGCCGCGCCAGCGCCAAACAGATCGCCCACCGGCAGATCAAGGCCCTCGGTGACCCGGCGATCAAACTCCAGCATGGTGGTTTCATCGAAGGCGTTGCCCAGGCTGAGCATCGGGATCTCGTGCTTGACCTGGGTGAACGCCGACAATGCCGCACTGCCGACCCGCTGCGTCGGTGAGTCACGCGTCACCAGTTCCGGGTGCTCGGCCTCCAGGGCCTTGAGCTCGTGGAACAGGCGGTCGTATTCGGCGTCCGGAATGCTCGGCTCGTCGAGGACGTGGTAGCGATAGTTGTGCTGATCCAGCTCAGCGCGCAGTTCGAGGATGCGGGTTTGGGCGGCGGTCATGGGTGTTCTCTCATAAAGCAAAAGAGCAGCCGAAGCTGCTCAATATGTTAGTGCACGGATTCTACAGACAACGCTTAAGATCGATCCTCAGCGTTTCTGTGTCAGGGCGCGACGCTCGAACTCGACGATGCGCTGACGGTAGTGTTCGATGGTCTGGGCGGTGAGCACGCTGCGCTGGTCGTCCTTGAGCTCGCCGTTGAGCTCCTGGGACAGCTTGCGGGCAGCGGCCACCATCACGTCGAACGCTTGTTTCGGGTGACGCGGGCCTGGCAGGCCAAGGAAGAAACTCACCGCCGGGGTGCTGAACAGGTCGATATCGTCCAGATCGAACGTGCCCGGCTTGACCGCGTTGGCCATGGAGAACAGCACTTCGCCGTTACCGGCCATGCTTTCGTGACGATGGAAGATATCCATCTCGCCAAAACGCAGGCCGCTTTCGAGGATGTTCTGCAAGAGTGCCGGGCCCTTGAAACCGCCGGCATCGCGGCAGATCACGCTGATGACCAGGACTTCTTCGGCAGCCGGCTGATCGTTGACCGATTGGCGCGCCGCACTCTTGGCGGACGTCTCGTCCGGGAAATCGTCATCGCGGCTGCTGAAGCTCGGGCCATCATCGACGTCGAGGTTCAGGTCGCCCTGGTGCGGCTCGGCAACCGCCGCGCTACCGCGCTTGCCACGCTTGGACGACGGCTCGCGGGCTTCACGCAGCGGGGCGCTCATCGACGGCAGGTCGTGCTCGTCCAGTTGCGGCTCTTTATGGGTATCCAGCACACGGGGCGGCCCCAGCAGCTCGGCGGCGCCGTCGTCATCAGGCAAGTTGGACAGGTTTCGGTCCAGCCGGAACTTGAGCTTGCCCTTGCCACCGCGCATGCGGCGCCAGCCATCAAAAAGAATACCGGCAATGACAATAATGCCGATGACGATCAGCCACTCGCGCAGACCGATTTCCATGTAATCCCGTGCCTCTAATAAAAAATGCTGAAAAATAAGGGGTTTAGCACCGTGCAAACCGCTTTAAAACGTGGCGCCAACTCTATGTTCTGACTGACGTTTTGCCCACGCACACGAAAAATTGACATTAAACTAGCACGACCAAAGATAACTTTACACCGTCTGTCAAAATGCCTTGAACAAATATGTCCATTTGCCACTTTCCCCAGACCGGTAAATCGCCCTACAGCGTGCTGTAAATTCTCTCTCCCGGCGTGGCTCAGGATTCCACCATCGCCATCGCCTCTTCCACATCCACCGCTACCAATCGCGAACATCCAGGCTCATGCATCGTCACCCCCATCAACTGGTCGGCCATTTCCATGGCGATCTTGTTGTGGGTGATATAGATGAACTGCACGGTCTGGGACATCTCTTTGACCAACCGAGCGTAGCGTCCAACGTTAGCGTCATCCAGCGGCGCGTCAACTTCGTCGAGCATGCAGAACGGCGCCGGGTTCAACTTGAAGATGGCAAATACCAGGGCCAATGCGGTCAGGGCTTTTTCGCCGCCAGACAATAAATGGATGGTGCTGTTCTTCTTGCCCGGAGGCCGCGCCATGATCGTTACCCCTGTATCGAGTAGATCTTCGCCCGTCAGTTCCAAGTAGGCGCTGCCACCACCGAAAACTTTTGGGAATAACGCCTGTAAACCGCCATTAATCTGATCAAAGGTATCTTTGAAGCGGTTGCGGGTTTCCTTGTCGATCTTGCGGATCACGTTTTCCAGGGTGTCCAGGGCTTCAACCAGATCGGCGTCCTGGGCATCCAGATAACGTTTACGCTCGGACTGCTGCTGGTACTCATCGATAGCGGCGAGGTTGATCGCGCCCAGGCGTTGAATACGTGCGGCAATCCGTTCAAGTTCTTCTTCGGCGTCTTTCTCGTTGGCCTGGGCGGTCAGGGTGTTGAGCACGCCGTGCAGGTCATAGCCGTCTTCCAGCAATTGGTCTTGCAAGGTCTTGCGGCGCACGGTGAGGGCTTGCCATTCCATACGCTGTTGTTCGAGCTGGCCGCGGATCAACTGCGATTGCTGCTCGGCCATGGTGCGACGCTTTTCGGCGTCGCGCAGTTCACGGTCGGCGTCTTCCAGGGCGATCTGGGCGGTCTTGAGTTCGACATCGACGGTCATGCGCTTGTCGAGCAATTCCTCAAGCTTGAGGCGCAGCTCTTCCAGCGGCGCCTCGCCCTCCTCCAGGTTGAGGCTCAGTTGCTCGCGCTTTTCGGTCAGGCGTTCGGACTGCATCTCCAGGCGCTCAAGGGCCTGGCGCGTGGAATCATGCTGGGCGCGCAACGAGCCCAGGCGTACGGCCAACTGATGGGCGTGGTCCTTGTGCTGCCGGGCTTCCTGGCGCACGCGGTCAAGGCGCTCGCGCAGGCTGTCGCGCTGGGCCAGCAGCAACTCGCGCTGTTCGGTGTCCAGGGCCATGCTGTCGAGGGCTTCCTGCAAGTGCAGGCGCGCTTCACCGATCTGTTCATGTTCCAGGGCGCGCTGTTCGCCCATCTCGGCCACTTCTTCGTCAAGACGGGTGCGGCGCAGGGTCAATTGCTCGACCTTGGCTCTGCTCGCGGAAAGTTGGGCTTTCAACTCGCCTTGCTGGCGCGCTTCGTCCTGCAACAGCCGACGCAGGTGTTCGCGGCCGGTTTCCTGCTGGCGCTGGGTAGCGCGCAGGGTTTGCAGTTCGGTTTCCAGGCTTTCCAGTGTGGCTTCGCGTTCTTCACGCTCGGCGCTCAGGTTGACGATTTCCTGGCCACGGGCCAATACGCCACTTTCCGCCTCACTGGCGCGGCGCACGCGCAGGAAGTGGCGGCCGACCCAATAACCATCGCGGCTGATCAAGCTTTCGCCGGTCGCCAATTGGCCGCGTTGGGCCAAGGCTTGCTCAAGGGTCTCCACGGGCCTGACCTGGCCCAGCCATGGCGACAGATCCATCGCCGCCTCGACCTTGTCCAGCAAGCTGCCCGGCACCCGTGCACCCTCGGGCGCCGGGCTGAGCAGGCGCAAATCGCCCTGGGCAAACCCGACCAGGTCGAAACCCGCAAAATCATCCACCAGCACCGCTTGCAGATCGGCACCCAACACGGTTTCCACCGCCAGTTCCCAGCCGGCTTCGACTTTCAAGCCTTCAGCCAGGCGCTGGCGCTCGGCCAAATGCTGGTCGCGCAGCCATTCGGCGGTGCCGGTGCCTGGGTCGAGCGCGGCCTGCTGCAAGGCTTCCAACGAAGCCAACCGACCATTGAGCCGCTGCAAGTCGCCCTGGGCTTGCTGCTGCGCCTGGGTCGCGGTGTGCAATTGCTGGCGCAGTTGCTCCAGGCGCTCCACTTGCTGTTCTTCGCTGGCCTCCAGCTCTTCCAGGGTCATTTCGCTTTCGGCCAGCTGTTCGCTCAGCGCCATGATCGCCGCGTCTTCCGGATCGGCAGCGAGCAATACGCGCTCCTCCTGCAACCGACGCTGGCGCTCGGCCAGACGTTCCATGCTGGTTTCCAACTGCTGGATGCGCGACTGCTGCACCTCGGCCTGGCGGCGTGGCTCGGCGGATCGCAGGTTGAAGGCGTCCCACTGTTCCTGCCAGCCGTGCATGGTGGCTTCGGATTCTTCCAGGGCGGCGGCGGCTTCTTCGGCGGCGGCGCTGGTGATTTCCTGCTCGGGGGTGAGCATGTCCAGCTCTTCGCCCAGGGTCAGCAGCAAGGTACGGTCATGGCCCAGGTGCGACTCGGTCTCCAGGCGTGCGCGCTCGGCTTCCTTCAAGTCATCCTGCAACTGGCGCAAACGCTGCTGGCCGTGCTGGATACTCTGCTCGACCCGGGCAATGTCACCGCCCACCGAATAGAAGCGGCCTTGCACCAGATTGAAGCGTTCGGACAACTCATGGTGACCGTCACGCAGGCGCTCAATGCTGGCGTCGGCATTACGCTGCTCGGCCACCAATGCTTCAAAACTGACTTCCTGGGTGCCAATAATCGCTTCGCGCTGGCCCACCTGGTCATTCAATGCTTGCCAGCGCAGGGCCGACAATTGCGCCTTGAGCTGGCGCTCTTCACCCTTGTATTCCTGATACTTCTCGGCGGCCTGGGCCTGGCGGTGCAGGCGTTCGAGCTGGCGCTCCAGCTCTTCGCGCAGGTCGGTCAGCCGGGCGAGGTTTTCGTGGGTGCGGCGGATACGGTTTTCAGTCTCGCGGCGGCGCTCCTTGTATTTGGAGATGCCAGCCGCTTCTTCGATAAAGTTGCGCAGGTCTTCGGGCTTGGCTTCGATCAGCTTGGAGATCATGCCCTGCTCGATGATCGAGTAGCTGCGCGGGCCCAGGCCAGTGCCAAGGAAGATATCGGTGATATCGCGACGGCGACACTTGGTGCCGTTGAGGAAGTAACTGTTCTGGCTGTCGCGGGTGACTTTACGACGGATGGAAATTTCCGCGTAGGCTGCGTATTCGCCGATCAGGGTGCCGTCGGAATTATCGAATACCAGTTCGATACTGGCCTGGCTCACCGGCTTGCGGCTGGTGGAGCCGTTGAAGATGACGTCGGTCATCGACTCGCCGCGCAGGTTTTTCGCCGAGCTCTCGCCCATCACCCAGCGCACGGCGTCGATGATGTTCGACTTGCCGCAGCCATTGGGCCCCACCACCGCCGCCATGTTGCTGGGGAAGTTGACGGTGGTCGGGTCGACAAAGGATTTGAACCCCGCCAACTTGATGCACTTGAGCCGCACGCTTAGGCGTCCGCCAAGGCTGCGATGACCAGCGAACTGCTGCGCTGGCAATAGGCTGTGAGCACCAGGCGAATCTGCACCAGGTCACGGGCCAGTACTGCGGCGAGCAATTGCTCGAACAGCGCCAGGAACTCGCTCATGGACGCCTTGCGCTGATCCAGCGCCAGGTAATAGGCGCGGTTCATCGCCGGTTGCAGGTTTTCGACGGTTTCCTGCAAATACGGGTTGTTGGCGAAGGGGTACGCAGCGCGCATCACATTGAAGCTTTCTTCGACGAAAGCGCGGATGTCCTCACGCTCCAGGCTCAATTGAAGGCGTTGCTGGATCTGCAGAAACGGCGCCATGTCGGCCTGGGTCTGCCAGCCTTCGGCAACCGCATTGCCGAGCAGGATGTACATCTCGCCCATCAACGTACACAGGCTCTGCACCTTGTGCGCGGTGAGTTCGGTGACGTGGGCGCCACGGCGCGGCAGGATCGCAATCAGATGGCGGCGCTCAAGGATCAGCAAAGCTTCGCGCACGGAACCACGGCTGACGTTGAGCGCCAGCGTGACTTTCTGTTCCTGGATTCGCTCCCCAGGCATGAGATCGCCGCGAATGATACGTTCGGCGAGGTGGTGAGCAATTTGCTCGGCGAGACTGTCCGGCGCCTTGAACGTCATGTTTTCCCTTCGAAATCTGCTATCGGTACAAGCGCGGCAGTGTAGCGCATTGGCCCGCTGATGGCGCTACGCCCACCTTGGCGAATTTGGCACGAAATAAGCAACGTTGAAAGCCTGTAAGCCGCCAAAAACGCCGGTTCCAGAAGACTGGACCATAATTGAAAGTGTTGTGATCGTATTTTCTTGACCCTTAGGTCAGAAAACCATTGACCGAAAAGTCAGACATGACTAGATTCGGCGCAAAGCGGTTAACAACAATAATGAGTCTGCGAGGCCTTCCGTGATCCAGTTTTTACTTAACCAGGAACTCCGTAGCGAGCACGCCCTGGACCCCAACCTGACCGTGCTCAATTATCTGCGCGAGCATGTGGGCAAATCCGGTACCAAGGAAGGTTGCGCCAGCGGCGACTGTGGCGCGTGCACCGTGGTGGTCGGCGAGTTGCACACCGACGAGCAAGGCGTCGAGCAGATTCGTTATCGCAGCCTCAATTCCTGCCTGACGTTCGTGTCGTCACTGCACGGCAAACAACTGATCAGCGTCGAAGACCTCAAGCACCAGGGCCAACTGCACAGCGTGCAACAGGCCATGGTCGAGTGCCACGGTTCGCAGTGCGGCTTTTGTACCCCAGGTTTTGTGATGTCGCTGTTTGCCCTGCAAAAGAACAGCGATGCACCCGACAGCCAGAAAGCCCATGAAGCCCTGGCCGGCAACCTGTGTCGTTGCACCGGATATCGCCCGATCCTCGCCGCCGCCGAACAGGCCTGCTGCAACAAACCCCAGGATCAATTCGACAGCCGCCAGGCTGAAACCATCGCCAGCCTCAAAGCCATCGCGCCGACGCAAACCGGTGAACTCAACAGCGGTGACAAGCGCTGCCTGGTGCCACTGACCGTCGCCGACCTGGCCGACCTCTATGACGCCTACCCGCAAGCCCGCCTGCTGGCCGGCGGCACTGACCTGGCGCTGGAGGTCACCCAGTTCCACCGCACCCTGCCGGTGATGATCTACGTCGGCAACATTGAAGCCATGAAGCGCATCGAGCAGTTCGACGACCGCCTGGAAATCGGCGCGGCCACCGCCCTCTCCGACTGCTACGCCGCGCTGCACCACGAATACCCGGACTTCGGCGAACTGCTGCAGCGCTTCGCCTCCCTGCAAATCCGCAACCAGGGCACCCTGGGCGGCAATATTGGCAACGCTTCGCCCATTGGTGATTCGCCGCCGCTGCTGATTGCCCTGGGCGCCCAGATCGTGCTGTGCAAAGGCAACACCCGCCGCACCCTGGCGCTGGAAGACTACTTCATCGACTACCGCGTCACCGCGCGCCAGGACAGCGAGTTCATCGAGACCATCATCGTGCCCAAGGGCCACACGCTGTTCCGGGCCTACAAGGTGTCCAAGCGCCTGGACGACGATATTTCCGCGGTTTGCGCAGCGTTCAACCTGAACATCGACAACGGTGTGATCAGCGCGGCTCGCGTTGCCTTCGGAGGCATGGCCGCCACACCAAAACGCGCAAAAAATTGCGAGGCCGCGTTGGTGGGCGCCATCTGGAACTTGGCCACGGTCGAGAAAGCCTGCGCCGCCCTGGCACAGGACTTCACCCCACTCTCGGACTTCCGCGCCAGCAAGGAATATCGCCTGCTCAGCGCGCAAAACCTGCTGCGCAAATACTTCATCGAACTGCAAACGCCGCACATCGAGACTCGGGTGACCGCTTATGTCTAACCATCACGCCGTGGTAAAAACCCAGGCCGAACTTGCCGCACTCTTTGCCCAGGACCTCACCACCGGGGTAGGTCGCAGCGTCAAGCATGACAGCGCCGCCAAGCATGTCAGCGGTGAAGCGCAGTACATCGACGACCGCCTGGAATTTCCCAACCAGTTGCACCTGTATGCGCGCATGTCCGACCGCGCCCATGCCCGGATCATCAGCATCGACACCGCGCCCTGCTACGCCTTCGACGGCGTACGCATTGCCATCACCCATGAAGACGTACCGGGACTGAAAGACATTGGCCCGTTGATGCCCGGCGACCCGCTGCTGGCCATCGACACCGTGCAGTTCGTGGGCCAGGTGGTACTGGCCGTGGCCGCCCGCGACCTGGAGACCGCCCGCAAGGCGGCGATGGCGGCGGTGATCGAATATGAAGACCTGGAACCGGTACTGGATGTGGTCGAGGCGTTTCGCAACAAGCACTTCGTGCTCGACAGCCACACCCACCAGCGCGGCGATTCGGCCACTGCGCTGGCAAGTGCCAAGCACCGTATCCAGGGCACCTTGCATATCGGTGGCCAGGAACACTTTTATCTCGAAACCCAGATCTCATCGGTGATGCCCACCGAAGACGGCGGCATGATCGTCTACTGTTCCACGCAAAACCCCACCGAAGTGCAGAAGCTGGTGGCCGAAGTGCTTGACGTGTCGATGAACAAGATTGTCGTGGACATGCGCCGCATGGGCGGCGGGTTCGGCGGCAAGGAAACCCAGGCCGCCAGCCCGGCATGCCTGTGCGCCGTGGTGGCGCGCCTCACTGGCCAGCCGACCAAGATGCGCCTGCCACGGGTCGAAGACATGCTGATGACCGGCAAGCGTCACCCCTTCTATATCGAATACGACGTGGGGTTTGACGACAACGGCCGACTGCACGGCATCAACCTGGAACTGGCGGGTAACTGCGGTTGTTCGCCGGACCTGTCCAACTCGATTGTCGACCGCGCCATGTTCCACGCCGACAACTCGTATTACCTGGGCGACGCCACGGTCAATGGCCATCGCTGCAAGACCAACACTGCCTCCAACACGGCCTATCGCGGCTTCGGCGGCCCCCAAGGCATGGTCGCCATCGAAGAGGTAATGGACGCCATCGCGCGCCATCTGGGCCAAGACCCGCTGGCGGTGCGCAAGGCCAACTACTACGGCAAGACCGAGCGCAACGTTACCCACTACTACCAGACCGTCGAGCACAACATGCTCGAAGAAATGACCGCTGAGCTTGAGGCCAGCAGCCAGTACGCAGAGCGCCGCGAAGCAATCCGCCTGTACAACGCCCACAGCCCGATCCTGAAAAAAGGCCTGGCGCTGACCCCGGTGAAATTCGGTATTTCGTTCACCGCCAGCTTCCTCAATCAGGCCGGCGCGCTGATCCATATCTACACCGATGGCAGCATCCACCTGAACCACGGCGGCACGGAGATGGGCCAGGGCTTGAATACCAAGGTCGCGCAAGTCGTGGCCGAGGTATTCCAGGTAGAAATCGACCGCGTCCAGATCACCGCCACCAACACCGACAAGGTACCCAACACCTCGCCCACCGCTGCCTCCAGCGGCGCCGACCTGAACGGCAAGGCCGCGCAGAATGCGGCCGAGACCATCAAGCAGCGCCTGGTGGAATTTGCGGCGCGCAAGTACGACGTAAGCGAGGCGGACGTGGAGTTTCGCAACGGCCATGTGCGCGTGCGCGAGCAGATCCTGAGCTTCGAGGCGTTGATCCAGCAGGCGTATTTCGCCCAGGTATCGCTCTCCAGCACAGGTTTCTACAAAACCCCGAAAATTTTCTACGACCGCAGCCAGTCACGCGGGCGACCGTTCTACTACTACGCGTTCGGGGCGGCTTGCTGCGAAGTGATCGTCGACACCCTGACCGGCGAATACAAAATGCTGCGCACCGACATCCTGCATGACGTCGGCGCCTCGCTGAACCCGGCCATCGACATCGGCCAGGTGGAAGGCGGCTTCATACAGGGCATGGGCTGGCTGACCATGGAAGAGCTGGTGTGGAACAACAAGGGCAAGCTGATGACCAACGGCCCGGCCAGCTACAAGATCCCGGCAGTGGCCGACATGCCGCTGGACTTGCGGGTGAAGCTGGTAGAGAACCGCAAGAACCCGGAGGACACGGTGTTCCATTCCAAGGCCGTGGGCGAGCCGCCGTTCATGCTCGGGATTGCTTCGTGGTGTGCAATCAAGGATGCGGTGGCGAGCTTGGCTGACTATCGCCAGCAGCCCAGGATCGATGCGCCGGCCACGCCCGAGCGGGTGTTGTGGGGGTGTGAACAGATGCGGCAGTTGCGGGCGCCAAAGGCTGTTGATCGTTCCCACGCTCCGCGTGGGAATGCCGCCCTGGACGCTGTGCGTCCGCTCTAGTGACGCTGAGCGTCACGGTATGCATTCCCACGCGGAGCGTGGGAACGATCTGACTGGAGGTAGACATGGACAACTGGATCAGCGCCCTCGCCACCCTGCAAAACCAGGGCGAACCCTGCGTGCTCGTCACCATCATCGAAGAACTCGGCTCAACCCCGCGCAACGCCGGTTCCAAGATGGTCATCAGCGCCGCGCACACCTTCGACACCATCGGCGGTGGGCACCTGGAATACAAGGCGATGCAGATCGCCCGGGACATGCTGGTGCGCGGCCAGCAGAACACCCATCTGGAGCGCTTCAGCCTCGGCGCCAGCCTGGGCCAGTGCTGCGGTGGCGTGACCGTGCTGCTGTTCGAACCCATGGGCCAGGCGCAGGCGCACATCGCCGTGTTTGGCGCCGGCCACGTCGGCCGTGCGTTGGTGCCATTGCTGGCGAGTCTGCCCTGCCGGGTGCGCTGGATCGATTCCCGCGAGCAGGAATTCCCGCAGCACATCCCCCAAGGCGTGCGTAAAATTGTCAGCGAAGAGCCGGTCGACGAAATTGCCGACCTGCCTGCAGGCAGCTACTGCATCGTCATGACCCACAACCACGCGCTGGACCTGGAACTGACCGCCGCCCTGCTCAAGCGCAACGACTTCGCCTACTTCGGCCTGATCGGCTCGAAAACCAAGCGGGTCAAATTCGAACACCGCCTGCGTGATCGCGGCTTTGACGCCGCGCAGTTGCAACGCATGCGTTGCCCCATGGGCCTCCCCGAGGTCAAGGGCAAGCTTCCGGTGGAGATCGCCATCTCCATCGCCGGTGAAATCATCGCCACCTATAACGCCAATTTCGGCCAGCATCTTGCCGGCGCCGAACCTATTGCCAAACTGCTGCCGGCTTCGCGCCGCAGCCACGCTATCTGAATTGAGACGATCATGCCTTTGACTCGCAAAGCCTACCGTGCCGCCATCCTGCACAGCATCGCCGACCCTGCCATCGTGGGGATCGAAGCCTCTTATGAATATTTCGAGGACGGCCTGCTGGTGATCGACAACGGCCAGATCAGTGCCCTCGGGCACGCCAGCGACCTACTGCCGAGCCTGCCCGCCGATATCGACATCACCCATTACCAGGACGCGCTGATCACCCCTGGCTTGATCGACACCCATATCCACCTGCCGCAGACCGGTATGGTCGGCGCCTATGGCGAGCAGTTGCTGGACTGGCTCAACACCTACACCTTCCCCTGTGAAAGCCAGTTTGCCGACAAGGCTCACGCCGAAGAAGTCGCCGATATCTTCATCAAGGAACTGCTGCGCAACGGCACCACCACAGCGCTGGTGTTCGGCAGCGTGCACCCGCAATCGGTGAATGCATTCTTTGAAGCGGCCGAGAAACTCGACCTGCGCATGATCGCCGGCAAGGTGATGATGGACCGCAACGCGCCGGACTACCTCACCGACACCGCCGAATCCGGCTACCAGGAAAGCAAGGCGCTGATCGAGCGCTGGCACGGCAAGGGGCGCCTGCATTACGCGGTGACGCCACGCTTCGCCCCTACGAGCACGCCGGAGCAACTGACGCTGGCCGGTCAGCTGCTGGGCGAGTACCCGGATTTGTACATGCAGACCCACATCAGCGAGAACAAGCAGGAAATCGAGTGGGTCAATGAGCTGTTCCCGGAGCGCAACGGCTACCTGGATGTCTACGACCACTACAAGCTGCTCGGCGAGCGCTCGGTGTTTGCCCACGGCGTACACCTGTGCGACGACGAATGCGCACGGCTGGCAGAGACCGGCTCGGCGGTGGCGTTCTGCCCGACTTCGAACTTCTTCCTCGGTAGTGGGTTGTTCAACCTGCCGATGGCCGAGAAACACAACTTGAACGTGGGCCTGGGCACCGACGTGGGCGGCGGCACCAGCTTCTCGCTGCTGCAAACCCTGAACGAAGCCTACAAGGTCATGCAACTGCAAGGTGCGCGGCTGAGCCCGTTCAAGTCGCTGTACCTGGCGACCCTGGGCGGCGCTCGAGCGCTGCGCCTGGAAGACAAGATCGGCACGTTGCAACCAGGCACCGATGCAGACTTCCTGGTATTGGATTACAACGCCACGCCGCTGCTGAGCTATCGCCTGAAACAGGCCAGTAACATTGCCGAGACGTTGTTTGTGCTGATGACGTTGGGGGATGACCGGACGGTGTTGCAGACCTATGCAGCCGGGCAACTGGTGCACCAGCGCTGATTCAAGCTACATACAACCAATGTGGGAGCTGGCTTGTGTGGGAGCTGGCTTGCCTGCGATAACATCACCGCGGTGTAACTGATACACTGCGGCGCCTGCATCGCGGGCAAGCCCGGCTCCCATACAAGCCTGCTCCCACATTTGATTGGGTTTACAACTTTACAGACGAGCGCCCAGGTTTTTTAGTCTGTAAAAGATGCGAAAACACCGCATGCAAATCATCCGACGCACTCTCTTCATCGAGGTTGAGCTTGCTGTCGATGTGATCCATGTGATGCATCATCAAGTTCACCGCCAACGTCGCATCCCGGGCTTCGATCGCGTCAATCAACTGGGTGTGCTCATCGTAGGAACAGTGCGAGCGGTTGCCGCTTTCGTACTGAGCGATGATCAATGACGTCTGAGACACCAGGCTGCGCTGGAAGCTGATCAGCGGCGCGTTCTTCGCGGCTTCGGCCAGCTTCAAATGGAATTCGCCAGAGAGACGGATACCGGCGCCGCGATCACCGCGCGAGAAGCTGTCGCGCTCGTCGTTGACCATCTGGCGCAACTCGGCCAACTGCTCGGCCGTGGCGTGCTGCACCGCCAACTCCGTGATCGCCCGCTCCACCAGGCGCCGTGCCATGAACACCTGGCGCGCTTCTTCGACGCTTGGGCTGGCAACCACCGCACCGCGATTGGGCCGCAGCAGTACCACGCTTTCATGGGCCAGGCGCGACAGCGCACGGCGAATGATGGTGCGGCTCACGCCGAAGATCTCGCCCAGTGCCTCTTCACTCAATTTGGTTCCGGGCGCCAGGCGTTGTTCAAGGATCGCCTCGAAGATATGCGCATAGACGATATCGTCCTGGGTTCCGCTGCGACCGGCCTTGCCGGCTCGCGGTTGTTTCTTGAGAGGTTGCAACTGTTCGTTCATGAGCACTCGGGTTTGAGAACGGCGAATTAACGGTAATACGGCAACAGCGTGTCGCTGGCAAGTATCACCTAAAAACAGCGCACATTGTACACAACCCACTGCGCCAACACACTGTACGGCTGTTTGCGGCCTCGGCTGTATTGCAATGACTCGTTACGTTTGAGTTTAGGCTTGAATCAGAGCCGCCAGCGGCAAATTCCCGGCAATAAGGAACTCCTCTCCATGACCGACGCCACCCAAGCGCCCTTGCGCCCGCTGGCCGACACCTCTGCGTCAGCCGTCGTCGCCGGCTTTATCGCCATGATGACCGGCTATACCAGCTCCCTGGTGCTGATGTTCCAGGCCGGCCAGGCCGCCGGCTTGACCACCGCGCAGATTTCTTCGTGGATCTGGGCGATTTCCATCGGCATGGCGGTGTGCAGCATCGGCCTGTCCCTGCGCTATCGCACACCGATCACCATCGCCTGGTCCACCCCTGGCGCGGCGCTGCTGATCACCAGCCTGGGCGGCGTGAGCTATGGCGAGGCCATCGGTGCCTACATCACCTGCGCGGTACTGGTGACGCTCTGCGGGTTGACCGGCAGCTTTGAGAAACTGGTCAAGCGGATTCCGGCGTCATTGGCGGCGGCGCTGTTGGCCGGGATTCTGTTCAAGATCGGCAGCGAAATTTTTGTCGCCGCCCAGCATCGTACCGGGCTGGTGCTGGGGATGTTCTTCACCTACCTGATCATCAAGCGCCTGTCGCCGCGTTATGCCGTGCTGGCCGCCTTGCTCATCGGCACCGCCTTGTCAGGACTGATGGGGCTGCTGGATTTCAGCGGCTTTCATCTGGAGGTGGCGACGCCTGTGTGGACCACGCCGCATTTCTCGCTGGCGGCGACCATCAGCATCGGCATCCCGCTGTTCGTGGTGGCCATGACCTCGCAGAACATGCCCGGCGTAGCCGTGCTGCGGGCCGATGGCTACACCGTGCCGGCTTCGCCGTTGATCACCATCACCGGCCTGGCGTCACTGGTGCTGGCACCGTTCGGCTCCCACGGCATCAACCTGGCGGCGATCAGCGCCGCGATCTGCACCGGGCCGCACGCCCATGAAGACCGCAACAAGCGCTACACCGCTGCGGTGTGGTGTGGGGTGTTCTATGGGATTGCCGGGGTATTCGGCGCCACGCTGGCAGCACTGTTCGCAGCCCTGCCCAAGGAACTGGTGCTGTCGATTGCGGCGTTGGCGTTGTTTGGCTCGATCATCAATGGCTTGAGCATCGCCATGAATGAGCCGAAGGAACGGGAAGCGGCGCTGATTACCTTTATGGTCACGGCGTCAGGCTTGACGTTGTTTTCCATCGGTTCGGCGTTCTGGGGGATTGTGGCGGGGGTGTTGACGCTGCTGATTCTGAATTGGCGCAAGGCATAAAAAAACGGCGACCCTCAGGTCGCCGTTTTTTTCAGTATCACTTAGCCGCGTTGATCGGCTTTTCCGGATACCACACGTCCAGCAACGGGCTGACTTCAGCCTTGGTCAGCTCGGAACGGGTTTTCAGCCAGGCTTCGACCGCAGCACGCTGCTCTTCGGAGACCGAGCCACGCTTTTGCAGGCAAACCAGACCGTAGTCATCGCCGCCGACATAGCCCAGGCCATTGGCTTCCATGGCTTCTTTGATGAATGCTTCGAGGAAAGCGTCGATAGCTTCTTCACTCAGGCCTTCGTTGAAGTCCAGGTTCAGTTCGAAACCCAGCTCTTGAAATTCATCAACGCACAGTTTTTTGCGCAGACGCTGGGAACGGTTAGTCGCCATTGGAACAATCCTCATAAGTATTAACGGGCGGCACTTTAGCAGTTTAAGGCGGCAATTGCCCGACTCTCTGGGACCGACGGGCAAATGCGCGCAAAAAAACCGCAATTAGCGGCTATCGTTCAGCTACAAGCAGCGCCAGCTTGGGGCATAATGCCGACACTTTCGTGACCAATGAGGGATTTTCTTCCGTACCCCTCGCCTTTTTCACCCTCCTCAGCAGTAGGGTTTTATTTCTTATGATCAAATCTTTGCGTTCAGTGTTACTTGCCAGTGTTGTCTTGCCCCTGGCCTTTTCCGTTTCCGCTGCTCCCGTCAATAACACCCTGCCACCCAGCGTTGCGCAGGCCTTGCAGAAAGCCAAGCTGCAAAATACCGCGTTGTCCCTGGTGATGCTGCCCCTGAACGGCCCTGGTACCCCTACGGTTTTCAACGCCGACGTCTCGGTGAACCCGGCTTCCACCATGAAGCTGGTCACCACTTACGCGGCCCTGGAAATGCTCGGCCCCAACCATCAGTGGAAGACCGAGTTCTACACCGATGGCACCCTCAGCGGCGGCGTATTGCGTGGCAACCTGTACCTCAAGGGCGGCGGCGATCCCAAGCTGAACATGGAAAAACTCTGGCTGCTGATGCGCGACCTGCGCGCCAATGGCGTGCAGCAAGTCACCGGCGACCTGGTCCTGGACCGTAACTTCTTCAACCAGCCGCAATTACCCGAGTTCAACGACGACGGCAACGATGAGAACAAGCCGTTTCTGGTCAAGCCCGACGCCTTGCTGGTCAACCTCAAGGCCTTGCGCTTCGTGACCCGCAATGATTCGGGGCGGGTGATCGTATCGGTCGAGCCGCCGATTGCCAGCATTCGCATCGACAACCAGGTGAAAGTCACCAACGCCAAGCAGTGCACCGGTGACGTGCGCTACAGCCCGGTGACCGCCGCCGACGGCAGCGTGACCGTGACCGTCAGCGGCCAATTGGGTGATGGCTGCAGCTCGCAGACTTACCTGTCGCTGCTCGACCACGCCACCTACACCGCAGGCGCCGTGCGGGCGATCTGGAAAGAGTTGGGCGGTACCATCCAGGGCCGTGATATCCAGGCACCGGTGCCCAAGGATGCCAAGGTGCTGGCGCGCGCCTTCTCGCCGGACCTGGCGGAGATCATCCGTGACATCAACAAATACAGTAACAACACCATGGCCCAGCAGTTGTTCCTGAGCCTGGGTGCACAGTTTCGCAACGATGCCGATGGCGACGATGCCAAGGCCGCGCAACGTGTCGTGCGCCAGTGGCTGGCCAAGAAAGGCATCACCGCGCCGCACCTGGTGATGGAAAACGGCTCCGGCCTGTCCCGCGCCGAACGGGTCAGCGCCCGCGAAATGGCGGCCATGCTGCAAGCGGCGTGGAAAAGTCCTTATGCGGCGGAGTACATCAGCTCGATGCCGATCGCCGGCACCGACGGCACCATGCGTAAACGCCTGAAAACCACCGCCCTGCGCGGCGAAGCCCACGTAAAGACCGGCACCTTGAACACCGTACGCGCCATTGCCGGCTACAGCCGCGACAACAATGGCAATACCTGGGCGGTGGTGGCGATTCTCAACGACTCCAAGCCTTGGGGAGCCTCGTCGGTGTTGGATCAGGTGCTGCTAGACCTGTATCGCCAGCCGAAGGCCGTTGCGGCCGCGTCGGTCCTCTAAGCACTCCATTACCCTGTCTGATCGTTCCCACGCTCTGCGTGGGAATGCTTTTTTGGACGCTCTGCGTCCGCGCTCAAGGCGTGACGCGGAGCGTCTTAGGATGCATTCCCACGCAGAGCGTGGGAACGATCATTCAAGCATCAGGGCTTCCTCGACGCGATCCCTGCCCGCCTGCTTGGCCACATACACCGCCGAATCAGCGCGCAGCAGCAACCCATCGATGCCTTCGTCAACCCGCCAACTGGCCACGCCGAAGCTGGCGGTGACCACTCCCACCGGTTCCATCGCCGCATCGCGCAACGACTGCCACAACTGTATCGCCAGGCTGTAGGCCTGAGCGCCATCGGTGTTGGGGCACAGCACCACGAACTCTTCCCCGCCGATCCGGCAAAACACATCGGTGCGGCGCAAGCGTTGGCCGATACGCTTGCACAACTCCTGCAACACGCTGTCGCCCACGGCATGGCCGTGCTGATCGTTGATGCGCTTGAAGTGGTCGATATCGAGCATGATCAACGACAGCGCGCCAGATATACGGTTGAGCCGAAGCATTTCGCCCTTGAGACGATCCTGGAAATAGCGCCGGTTATAGATCCCTGTCAGGGAGTCGGTGATGGACAACGCGCGCAGTTCTTCCTCGACCCGTTTGAGGTCAGAAATATCCGATACATAACCGTGCCAAAGCGTACCGCCTCCCGGCAACTCTTCCGGCGTCGCTTCGCCGCGAATCCAGCGCAGGCCTCGCTGGGGTAATTGCACGCGGTACTCCTCTCGCCAATGGCTCATTTGCAACGCAGAAAGGCGTATCGACGCACGCACTCGCTCCAGATCCAAAGGGTGAATGCGCTCCAGGACCGTGCGCGCATCCTTCTGCAGCATGCCCAGCTCGATTTCATAGATATCGCGCATGCCTTCGCTGGCATAGATGAAACGCCCATTGTCCTGGGGCTCCAGGGTGAACTGGAAGATGCCACCAGGCACATGGGCGCTGAGTTTTTTCAGCAGGCGGTCGCGGACGGCAAGGGCCTCATAGGCGCGCTTTTGCTCGGTGACATCCAGGTAAATCGCCAGGTGCCCGACCCATAGGCCATGGTCATCCAAGAGCGCGGTCGGCAACATGTTGACCGTCAACTGGCTGCCATCCTTGCGCACCAGCGTCCACTCACGTCCTTCATGTTGACTGTCCGGGCTCTCCACCAGCATCGCCTGACTCGCTGGAATGCGCTTGCCCAGCGCCCTGCTCAACGCCTCGGCGCGGGCGTCGAGTTCCACGGCCACATGCAGACGGTCCAAGGTCATATGCCCAAGCACCTCCTCGGCCTTGAAGCCCAACATCTGTTCGGCACCGGCATTGAAGGTGTTGATCACACCGCGCAGGTCAGTGGCAATGATCGCCACTTGAGTCGCCGCATTCAACACGCTGCGCAGTTGCCCATGGGCGCCACGCAACTCCTGCTCACGGGCACGCAATTGAACGGTGCGTTGCTCCACCAGTTTCAGTGCGCGCTGGCGCTGGCTGACCAACATGTAAAGCAGCGCACTGAGCAAGGCGCTGAGCAACACGCCCATCGCCAGAATGGCGTGCATCGAAGAATGGTTGGCCCTGTCGAACACTTCGCTGGCGCTCAGGCTAAGAGCGTAGACATGATCGCCCAGGGAGAGGCGGCGTGCAGCCGTCAAGCCACTGCTGCCCAACGCGTTACTGGACGCATATAACACCCGTTGCTGAGTGTCGGAGGTGTCTACGATCTGCATCACCAGGTTGTCACGGTTGGGCCTGGGCAACCCCTCGGCCACCAGCTGGCGCATGCTGATCACCGCCATCACAAAACCATAAGGCTCGGCCCCCGCGACTTTGCTCACGGGCGCCACCAATAACACGCCTGCCGCATAAGCGGGCTCCACCCCCACCAATTGCATGGGCTGTGACACCGCCAACTGGCCGCTTTGTTGTGCACGCTCCAGCGCTGCACGGCGCAGGGGCTGCGCCAGCAAATCAAAGCCCAGCGGCGAGCCCAGCAAACTCTGCGTCTGGCTGTACAGCACCGGTACGTATTCATCGCGCTCGGCCGCTGGCGCCAATTCACCGGAGGTATTCAGTTCGCGGATACTGAAGGGAATGCCACGCTGGCGAGAAATGTCCTGTTCAAACAGGCTGCGCTGCGTGCGAAATATCCGTGGTGCCCAGGCATAAGCACGGGCATGCAACAACAGCGGTTTGGCGAAACCGTCGAACTCGTTGCGGGACACCTCGCCGGAATTGACGAAGAAACGCTGCAGGCTGCCCAGGCGTTGTTCCTGGTCTTCAAAACGTTCCTGGATGCGGCTGTAGCGCTCGTTGACCAGCAACTGGAACCGCTGGCGCACCTGTTGCTGATACAGGTCGGACGCCGCCCACGCGACGACCACCGTCAGCGCGCTACCAACCACTAACACCACCAATGCCACCAGCCAAGCCGATGCCTGCTCACTGATAAAACCAAGGATTTTCGGGCGAACGACTTGCATCGGCATAGGCAACACTCACAGCGCCAGTGTGCGGGGTGTCACTTTGGCTAGGGCTTAAGTTATAGCCATCGGTCATGGGTTTGACCAGCGCAAAACCGTCAACTGGCTTATTGTGGCGAGGGAGCTTGCTCCCGCTCGGNGCCGCTGCGCAGCCCAGCGGGAGTAAGCTCCCTCGCCACAGAAGCTCGCTCCTACAGGGGAAAATCAGCGTGCGGTGATTTTCCAGGCGCGGTGGATCTTGGCATTGCGCGCAAAATCCGGGTCGATGGTCTTGTCGCTGATTTCCTCGACCGCATAGCGTTCGCTGAGGTTGTCTTCCAGCTGGAACTTGCGGAAGTTGTTGGAGAAGTACAGCACGCCACCCGGCGCCAGGCGCGCCATGGCCAGGTCGAGCAACTGCACATGGTCACGCTGCACGTCGAAGATGCCTTCCATGCGCTTGGAGTTGGAGAAGGTCGGCGGGTCGATGAAAATCATGTCGAATTCATCGCGGCTCGCTTCCAGCCACGCCATCACGTCACCCTGTTCCAGGCGGTTCTTGTCGGAGAAGCCGTTGAGGGAGAAATTGCGACGCGCCCAGTCCAGATAGGTCTTGGACAGGTCGACGCTGGTGGTGCTGCGCGCGCCGCCCTTGGCAGCATGCACACTGGCTGTGGCGGTGTAGCAATACAGATTGAGGAAGCGCTTGCCCGCCGCTTCCTTCTGGATGCGCATGCGCATCGGGCGATGGTCGAGGAACAGGCCGGTGTCCAGGTAATCGGTGAGGTTGACCAGCAACTTAACGCCGCCTTCACTGACCTCGGTGAACTTGCCTTGGGCACTCTGACGCTCGTATTGCTTGGTGCCGCTCTGACGCTCACGACGCTTGACCACCACACGGCTCTTGTCGACGTTCAGTGCCTGGGGAATTGCCGCCAGGGCATCGAACATGCGGGCCGAGGCTTTTTCCGGGTCGATGGATTTAGGCGCGGCGTATTCCTGTACGTGCACCCAATCGTGGTACAGGTCGATGGCCATGGAGTATTCAGGCATGTCGGCGTCATACACACGGTAGCAATCCACCCCTTCGCGCTTGGCCCATTTGCCCAACAGCTTGAGGTTCTTCTGCAGGCGGTTGGCGAACATCTGCCCGCCTTCGCTCAAGCGCGCCTGTTCCACCACGGGGGCCGGGGCGGGCTTGATCGGGTTGCCGTTCTTGTTGTACTGACGCTCTGCCGGCTCGCTCGGGGCCTGGTCGTAGGCCGCTTGCTCACGTTCGGCCTGACGCTGTTCAGGAGTGCGGCGCTCGCCCGTGACGAACTGATCCGGGTTGACCTTGATCAGCAGCAACTTGCACGGCAATGCGCCGTTCCAGAACGAATACTGTTTGTGGCTACGGATACCCATGCGCTTGCCCAGGTCCGGCGCGCCGGTAAACACCGCCGCTTCCCAGCCCATGCAGGCCTGGCGCAGGCGCTCGCCGAGGTTCTGGTAGAGGTACAACAGGCTGGCTTCATCACCCAAGCGCTCGCCGTAAGGTGGGTTGCAGATGACCAGGCCTTTCTGGTTCTGGTCCGGGCGCGGCTCGAAAGTACCGACTTCGCCTTGGTACACCTTGATCCAATGGCTCAGCCCGGCGCGCTCGATGTTATTGCGAGCAGGCTGGATCAAGCGTGGGTCGGCTTCATAGCCACGCACCCACAAAGGCGGCTTGTTCATGCCGATAGCGGCGCGCTCAGTGGCTTCTGCGTGCAGTTTTTTCCACAGCGCCGGGACGTGGCCCAGCCAGGTGGTGAACCCCCACAGTTCACGATTGAGGTTGGGGGCCATGTCGGCGGCGATCATCGCGCCCTCGACCAGAAAGGTACCCACACCGCACATCGGGTCTGTCAGCGCGCCGCCTTCGGCCGCAATACGCGGCCAGCCGGCGCGGATCAGGATCGCCGCCGCCAGGTTTTCCTTCAGCGGTGCCGCACCCTGCTGCAGGCGGTAGCCGCGCTGGTGCAGGCTGTGGCCGGAAAGATCCAGGGACAGGATGGCTTCGCCACGGTCCAGGCGCAGGTGAATGCGCAGGTCAGGGTTGATCTTGTCGATGGATGGACGTTCGCCGGTCGGGGTGCGCAGTTTGTCGACGATCGCATCCTTGACCTTCAGGGCGCCGAAGTGGGTGTTGTCGATGCCCGAGCCGTGCCCGCTGAACTCCACCGCAAGGGTACCGTCGGGGACCATGTGGTCAGCCCATTCGATGTCCAGCACGCCGTGGTAAAGATCCTCGGCGTCCTTCATCGGGAAGCGCTTGAGCACCAGCAACACACGGTTGGCCAGGCGCGACCAGAGGCACAGGCGGTAGGCGGTTTCCATGTCGGCCATGCCGCGCACGGCCGAGGTGTGCTCGCGGGCTTCCTCAAGGCCAAGCCCGACGGCTTCCTCGATCAGCAGGCCTTCGAGGCCCTTGGGGCAGGTGAGGAAGAGTTCAAAACGGTCCGACATGGGGCATTCCAGGCTTTTCAGCAATAAGTGAACAGGCGACGCATCGCCGGTTCGGTTTTCAATCAAGCACTTTTCTCGAAGAGTGCTCGCGTGGCACGAATGTGCCGTTCCACCCCGTCTGACGGGCCCTTGAGCCTTTATTGGCGAGGCAGAAGAAGAATGTTGTGCAATAAAAAGAAATATTCCGACCCTTCGTCGAATAATAACCGACTGCAACAGGCGGTCATTCTCACCAAGGGATTAAACCTTTCCTCTGTGCAGGGCACATCATAGCTGGCTTTGCCCTATAAAAGGGGCGAATAACCATCCCAGCTTATGGCTATAGCATCGTTATCGTTACGTGCTTATGACAAAACGATCATTGAATACATGTGACCTATTGGTTAGAACTCAACACAGGTTGGCGCCGTAACGGTGCCGACACATCGGCTCGCCACGCCGGCAGCGAGCCCACCAACGGCAGAAAAACTCTGCCCGGCCTTGGACAAGGCCGAAGGATATCTAGACAGTCAACAAGTGAGGGAAACACCCTATGAGAAGACTTAAGCGTGATCCGTTGGAAAGAGCATTTTTACGCGGATATCAATATGGCGTTCATGGAAAATCCCGTGAGCTTTGCCCATTTACTCTACCGTCGGTACGCCAAGCCTGGATCAACGGCTGGCGAGAAGGACGCGGCGACAACTGGGACGGTATGACTGGCACTGCGGGCATCCACAGACTCAACGAACTTCACGCCGTCGGCTAATCAGGGGCACTTTATTCCGACACACATCTCTGAACGAGTAACGACTTAACCACGCGCGCCCCATCCGGGCGGCGGGCTTCGGCCCAGGGGCTCCTTTATGGAGCCCTTTTTATTGCCCAGCAGATTGTCAGCGCAAGGCAGCGATGGCATCCACCGACTGGCGAATCAATGCCGGGCCTTTGTAGATGAAGCCGGAGTACAACTGCACCAGGCTGGCGCCGGCCGCGATCTTCTCAGCCGCGTGTTTGCCTTCGGTGATACCGCCCACCGCGATGATCGGCAAACGCCCGGCCAACTCGGCCGCCAGCACCTTGACGATATGGGTGCTCTTGTCACGCACTGGCGCGCCCGACAGGCCGCCCGCCTCGTCACCATGGGCCAGGCCCTCGACACCCATGCGGCTGAGGGTGGTATTGGTTGCAATCACCGCGTCCATCCCTGAATCCACCAGGGCCTGGGCCACCAGGACGGTTTCTTCATCGCTCATGTCCGGCGCGATCTTGATGGCCAGCGGCACACGCTTGCCATGACGCACGGCCAGGTCTTCCTGGCGCTGACGCAAGGCTTCGAGCAGTTGCTTGAGGGAATCGCCAAATTGCAGGCTGCGCAGGCCCGGAGTGTTGGGCGAGCTGACGTTGACGGTGACATAGCTGGCGTGGGCGTAGACCTTGTCCAGGCATATCAGGTAGTCATCCACCGCACGTTCCACAGGGGTGTCAAAGTTCTTGCCGATGTTGATACCCAGGATGCCGGTGTATTTCGCCGCCTGAACCCGCGACAGCAGGTGGTCGACGCCGAGGTTATTGAAGCCCATGCGATTAATGATCGCCTCCGCTTCCGGCAGGCGGAAAATGCGGGGCTTGGGGTTGCCCGGTTGCGGCCGTGGGGTCACGGTGCCGATTTCGACAAAGCCGAAACCCAACTGCGCAAACCCGTCGATGGCGGCGCCGTTCTTGTCCAGGCCGGCTGCCAGCCCGACCGGGTTGGGGAAGTCGAGCCCCATCACCGACACCGGCATTTTCGCCGGTGCCTTGCATACCAGGCCATTGAGCCCCAGGCGGCCACCAGCGCCGATCAGGTCCAGGGACAGATCGTGGGAGGTTTCCGGGGAAAGTTTGAACAACAGCTGGCGGGCCAGGTTATACATGGGCGGGCTAGACTCGGATGGCGGTAAAAGGTGGCGGTGATTATAGCCGCGGCGGTGGGTTGCATGCGAGGCATGACACTCGATCTCATTGACGCTGCGCCATCAAGGCCTCATAGCGCACCCAGATCCTCTCGGCGTAGCGCAGGCGTAATGCCTCACGCTGAGGGCCGGGGCCGGGCCCAACGTTGTAGGCGCCCACTGCCGTCCAGTTGTAGCCAAAACGCTGTATAAAATCGGCAAGAATCGAGGCGCCTACTTCCACCGACAGGCAAGGTTCGTTCAACAACCGCTCTTCGGTAATACCCTGCTTGAGCAAACGAGGCAGGTGAATACTGTTTATCTGCATCAAGCCAATATCCCGTGTGCCGTTTCGGTTGCTGTAGTTCATTGCTTGCGCACGGTAACCCGACTCGACTGAGGCGATAGCCTGCAGTAACTCTGGCTCGAGATCGTAGCGGCTGGCCGCCTCTTCCCAGCAATAGGCCCATGCCGGGTTACAGCCCATCAGCACACTGAACAACAGGCCTCTGCCCCCGACCCTAACCTTTAACATTACTGGCCTGACCACAGACGGCGCACAGGTGCAGGACAGCCCTCGGTTGATCACCCACCCGTACCGGGCATGTAAAGCGATAGCCCTTGCCATAAATAGTCTTGATAAAGCCTTTGTCGGCCCTCAAGTGCTTGCGCAGGGAATAAATACAACGCGTAAGTGACTCATCGGCTACCTCGCCCCGAGGCCAGGCCAGTTCCAGCAAGCGGTCCTTGGTCATCAGTGCGCCACCGGAGGCCAGCAGCAACCTCAGCACCTGCCCCTCCTTGGGAGGCAGCTGTATATCCGCATCCGCGCCTATCAACCGACCATCGCCGTGCAAGGTCCAGCGAGCGAAGACCAGGGATGCCGCCGCTTCTTGCGTCACGACGGCCATACGCACCTCTGTATCGACTACTGACATTCAAATCCTTACTGTGTGAACCGGCTCACCTGCCATTGGCACGACTATAAAAACCGCCCCGCAGACTCGCGTTAGGAAAAAACCCATTCAATGGTTTTTTTTGGGCCGCTGCCGGTCAGACAAATCGCTTGCCCCCTTATCGCGACAGCCATTCCTGAAAGGTCTCCTGCAACTCGACCCCTAGCCGGTCCTCCAACTGCACCAACTCACCTAACGCCATCAATTGTCCATTGACCCGCACCTCCACACATCGTGTGACGCCTGGGTCCAAGGGAAGCACTTTTCCCGGCGCGAACGCGGCCAAACGCTTGCGGCTGATCAATTGCTCCTGCAGCAGTATTTCCAGGTGCATGGACAAATGCCTTTTCAGGGGGAAAACTCGCGCTCCGTCCGTAGGAACGCACGTTGCACACGCTCATATTGCGCGGCGGTCAACTGAGGTGGCCCGGCCTGCGGGTCGCCACCACCGGCATGCGCCTGCCCCGGCAAGGTTTCATTCAGCACCTGGGCCACATCCAGCTCGGCGAGCAGTTTCTCGATAACTTTCACTTGGGCAGGCGAGCCCTTGATCAACACACTGTTGGTATCCGGATAGGCCAGCAACGCAAGGCGGCCGTCGGCCAACTGGTCCCTCTGCGCCTGGGATAGCCGGGCCTGGATCATCGAGAGCATGCCTGGTACCCGGCCCCTGTTGGTACCCACGCCGTGCGGGTGATCTTCCACCGGGAAATTGGCCACTTGCACCACGCCAAATGCAGGCGGGCGCTCTGGCGCCTTGCGAGGGGGCCGATCCATCAGTTGCGTCAGCCGCAATATATGATCGACATAGCTGGGAGGCCCGGACACGTAGAACATGCGCGCCCCGTTTGCGCGCAGCGGATAACGCGGCTCATCCAGCCCTGCACGCCGCATGATGCCACGCAGCCTGTCGACACTAATATGTTGCAGCGCCACCGCCGAGCTTCTCGCTTCGTCGGCAGCGTAGACGTGCAACACTTGGCCATCGCTGTGCCAGATCAAGCCTTCGCGCGCGGCGAGCGTTTCAATGACCTGTTGCGGCGCCGCAAAATCGAATGCTCCGCTCACCTGCCTACTAGCCACGGCACGGCTGGTCACCACGGGCAGGCCCAATGACACAGACAACGCAGCAAAGAAAGCCGGCAGCCCCTCATCCTGTGCCTGGTACACCTCGCCACAGGCCGTGCGACTGCCCAGCAACAGCGCGGCGCACAGCAGCACGCTGTACAGCCAGCGGCAATTGAGGGTTGCGAGGAAATCAGCGTGCACCGTGGGAATGCCTGGCGGTCTGGCCTGAGGAAGCGGCCATACTGCGAGGCGCACAAGGTTCAATCATGATGGAAAGTTGACGGCCAGTTGCACCGGCCCACCCATGGCATGTGCCTTGCTATGCACTCTGTATCAGGCTCGCACCAACGGCGGTACGGGCCTACGGACAGAGGCGTCGTTTCCCTGCAATGGCCTGTAACGCCAGCCTGGGAAACGGCGCTTTTTTTTCAGAAAAGGCAGGTATTGATGAACGATCCGCTGGCTTGGGTACACGGCAGCGATGCCCCGGAAAAGAGCAGCCTGGACCTTGGGTTCATGGCCCTGACCGATTGCGCCTCGTTGGTGGTCGCCGCCACCCAGGGCTTCGCCCAACCTTACGGCCTCACACTCAACCTCAAGCGCCAGGCGTCCTGGGCCAACCTGCGCGATAAGCTGGTCAGCGGTGAACTCGACGCCGCCCACAGTCTCTACGGGCTGATTTATGCCGTACACCTGGGCATCGGCGGCGTCGCCGCCAGCCCCATGGCAGTGCTGATGGGGCTTAACCAGAATGGCCAGGGCATCAACCTGTCCCACGGCCTGCAACAGCAAGGCGTGATCACTCCTGAGGCGTTGAAAGGCCATGTGCACCAAAGCCGGACAAAACTGACCTTCGCTCAGACGTTTCCCACCGGCACCCATGCCATGTGGTTGTACTACTGGCTGGCGAGCCAAGGCATTCATCCATTGCAGGATGTGAACAGTGTGGTGGTGCCGCCGCCGCAAATGGTGGCGCACCTGCAAGCCGGACGCATCGACGGACTTTGCGTGGGTGAACCCTGGTGCGCCAGCGCAGTGCAACAAAACCAGGGCTTTACCCTGGCGACTAGCCAGGCAATCTGGCCGGACCACCCGGAAAAAGTCCTGGGCTGCACCCAAGCCTTCGCTGACGCGTACCCCAATACCGCACGCGTACTGGTCATGGCGATCCTCGAGGCCAGTCGGTTTATCGAGCAGAGCCGTGAAAACCGCCGCTCTACCGCCCAGTTGCTCAGTGCCAGTGAATACCTCGACGCACCTGTGGGCTGCATCGAACCGCGCCTGCTGGGGCACTATGACGATGGCCTGGGCAACCACTGGCAGGATCCCCATGCACTGCGCTTTTTCGCCGACGGCGAGGTGAACCTGCCTTACCTCAGCGATGGCATGTGGTTCATGACCCAGTTCCGGCGCTGGGGCTTGCTGCGGGAAGACCCTGACTACCTGGGCGTTGCCCGGCAAGTTCAGCAATTGGCACTGTATCGCCAGGCTGCCGAGGCGCTGGGCATTACCGCAGGCGACTCGGACATGCGTCGCAGCCAGTTGCTCGATGGCAAGACCTGGGACGGCAGCGACCCCGCTGGCTACGCCCGCAGCTTCCACCTGCATGCCCTGGCCGATGATGCCAATCGCCAAGCGCTGCGCTGACAGGAGCCCGACGATGCTGCGAATCCTGTTGATCAACGACACCCCGCGCAAGGTCGGGCGCCTCAAGGCCGCATTGACCGAGGCCGGCTTCGAGGTGATCGATGAGTCCGGCTTGACCATCGACCTGCCCGCACGCGTCGAAACAGTGCGTCCTGATGTGATCCTGATCGATACCGAGTCACCCGGGCGCGATGTGATGGAGCAAGTGGTGCTGGTCAGCCGCGATCAGCCACGGCCCATCGTGATGTTCACCGACGAGCACGACCCTAATGTGATGCGCCAGGCCATCAAGTCCGGCGTCAGTGCCTATATCGTCGAAGGCATCCAGGCCCAGCGCCTGCAACCGATCCTCGATGTGGCCATGGCGCGCTTCGAGAGTGACCAGGCCCTGCGCGCCCAGCTCCATGCCCGCGACCAGCAACTGGCCGAGCGCAAGCGCATCGAGTTGGCCAAGGGCCTGCTGATGAAGATGAAGAGCTGCAACGAGGAAGAGGCCTACACCCTGATGCGCCGCCAGGCCATGAGCCGTCAACAGAAACTGATCCAGGTGGCGGAGCAGATTATTGCCATGAGCGAGTTGCTCGGCTGATCTGGCTCAGCTCTTGCTAAAGAATTATCACAGGTAGCCAACGGCGGTTGCCCCTTCACGACAAAGACGTCGCCCACCCGGTTTGCCCTCGCGAACCCGGTGGCGGCGTTTTTTCGTTTCTAGACCCCCAACCGTTGAGGTGCGTGATGAAATCAAGCTTCTGGAAATCCGGGCACACCCCGACCCTGTTTGCCGCGTTCCTGTATTTCGACCTGAGCTTCATGGTCTGGTACCTGCTGGGCCCCCTGGCGGTGCAGATTGCCGCTGATTTGCACCTGACCACCCAACAGCGCGGCCTGGTGGTGGCCACCCCAATCCTGGCGGGCGCGGTACTGCGCTTCTTGATGGGGATGCTGGCCGACAAGCTGTCGCCCAAGACCGCCGGGCTGATTGGCCAGGTGATTGTGATCGTGGCGCTGTTCTGCGCCTGGAAACTGGGGATCCACAGCTACGAACAAGCGCTGCTGCTGGGCATGTTCCTGGGCATGGCCGGTGCGTCCTTCGCGGTCGCCCTGCCTTTGGCGTCACAGTGGTACCCCGCGGAGCACCAGGGCAAGGCGATGGGCATCGCCGGCGCCGGTAACTCCGGCACCGTGTTTGCGGCGTTGCTGGCGCCCGTGCTGGCGGCCGCCTTTGGTTGGAGCAATGTATTCGGCTTTGCGCTGATCCCACTGGTGCTGACCCTGATCGTATTCGCCTGGCTTGCGCGCAATGCGCCTGAACGGCCGAAAGCCAAAGCCATGGCCGACTACTTCAAGGCCTTGGGCGACCGCGACAGTTGGTGGTTCATGTTCTTCTACAGCGTGACCTTCGGCGGCTTTATCGGCCTGGCCAGCGCCCTGCCCGGCTACTTCAACGACCAATATGGCCTGAGCCCGGTGACCGCCGGCTACTACACCGCCGCCTGTGTGTTCGGCGGCAGCCTGATGCGCCCATTGGGCGGCGCCCTGGCAGACCGGTTCGGCGGGATCAAGACCCTGCTCGGCATGTACAGCGTGGCGGTGATCTGCATTGCGGCAGTGGGGTTCAACCTGCCCAGTTCCTACGCGGCGCTGGCGCTTTTCGTCTGCACCATGCTCGGCCTGGGCGCTGGCAATGGGGCGGTATTCCAACTGGTGCCGCAGCGTTTTCGCAGTGAGATCGGCGTCATGACCGGCCTGATCGGCATGGCCGGTGGCATCGGTGGCTTCGCCCTTGCGGCGGGCATGGGCGCGATCAAGCAGAGTACTGGCAGCTATCAACTGGCCCTGTGGTTGTTCGCCAGCCTCGGTGTGTTGGCCTGGTTCGGCCTGCATGGGGTGAAACGGCGCTGGAGAACCACCTGGGGTTCGGCCGCCGTGACCGCCGCCCGCGTCTGATGAGCCTGCAACTGAGCGTCGCCCAGGCCAGTGCCATCGGCCCGCGCAGCGAGAACCAGGACGCGCTGCGGGTGGTCACGCCCATGGCGGAACTGGCCGCGAGCAAAGGCTACCTGTGCGCGCTGGCCGACGGCGTCAGCCAGTGCGCCGACGGTGGCCTGGCCGCACGCTCGACCCTGCAGGCCCTGGCCCTGGACTACTACGCTACGCCACAGACCTGGGGCGTGGCCCAGGCGCTGGAGCGCTTGTTACTGGCGCAGAATCGCTGGTTGCAAGCCAACGGCGGCGGCCAACCGTTGCTCACCACCCTGAGCGCCCTGGTGTTTCGCGGCCAGCGTTTCACCCTGGCCCATGTCGGTGATTGCCGGGCGTATCGTTGGCTTGACGGAGAGTTGCAACGCATCAGCGAAGACCATGTATGGGAACAGCCGGGCATGCAACATGTGCTCAAGCGCGCCCTCGGCCTGGATCAGCATCTGGTGCTGGACTTCCTCGATGGTCCATTGCGCGAGGGCGAGTGTTTCCTGCTACTCAGCGATGGGGTGTGGGCCACGCTGGGCGATCACAGCATCGGCGCGATCCTGCGCGAACAAAGCGACCTCGAGCTGGCCGTCAACACCCTGGTCAACGCCGCCCACCTGGCGGGTAGTCAAGACAACGCCAGCGCCTTGCTGGTGCGCATCGATCAACTCGGCGCGGCCACCCTCGGCGACGCCTTGGTGCAGTTGCAGCAATGGCCACTGCCGCCACCGCTGAAAGTCGGGCAAACCTTTGAAGGCTGGCAGGTGCAAAGCGTGCTGGCGCAGAGTCGGCAGTCGCTGCTGTACCGCGTGCACGACGCCCAGGGGCAACCCTGGCTGCTCAAGACCTTGCCGTTGCGTTGCGACGATACCGACGCCGCCCAGGCCTTGTTATCGGAGGAATGGTTTCTGCGCCGGGTCGCCGGCCGGGCCTTTCCCGAAGTGCATGCCGCCAGTGGCCGTCAGCATTTGTACTACGTGATGCGCGAATACGCCGGGCAAACCCTGGCCCAACTGTTCCAACAACAGGGCCCGCTGCCGTTGGCACAATGGCAGTCGATTGCCGAACGCTTGCTGCGCGCCGTGGGCCTGTTGCATCGCCGGCAGATCCTGCACCGCGACATCAAGCCAGAAAACCTGCTGCTGGGAGAAGATGGCGAACTGCGAGTGCTGGACTTCGGCCTGGCCTATTGCCCCGGGCTCTCCGAGGACCGTGCGCACCTGCTGCCCGGCACCCCGAGTTTCATCGCGCCCGAGGCGTTCGCTGGCGAGCAGCCTACGGCACAACAGGACTTATATAGCGTCGGCGTGACCTTGTATTACCTGCTGACTGGGCATTACCCCTACGGTGAAATCGAGGCCTTCCAACGGCCCAGGTTTTCCCAACCCGTCAGCGCCAGCCGTTATCGCCCCGACTTGCCGGAATGGTTGCCACACAGCCTGGAACGAGCGGTGACCGCTGTCTCGGCCCAACGTTATGAAACCGCCGAAGAATGGCTGTTGGTGCTGGAACAGGCCGATCGCCGCGAATTGAGCGTACGCCCACGCCCTTTGCTCGAACGCGAACCCTTGAAAGTCTGGCAGACCCTGGCGATGGCTTCGCTGCTACTCAATCTGGTGCTGCTGTACTGGCTGATGCACCACTAGCGGGCAGAATCCGCCAACTCTCCGTGTAAACGCCCAGTAAACCTGGGCTATAGGGACTTGGCACAGCTGCTGCATTAACGTTCTCAACACCCCACATATAGCCGCTCCTTCAACGACGAAGGGCCGAGCTTCCCGAGAGAACGGGACCAGGACAAAGGCGTCCTCGCTAGCTGACTAGCGGGGATGCCTTTTTTGTTTGCGCACGATTTGTCGAGCCATTGCGGAGAACGACATGAAAAAACTCAAACTGGTGATGATCGGCAACGGCATGGCCGGGGTTCGCACCCTTGAAGAACTGCTCAAGCTGAGCAACGAGCTGTACGACATCACCGTGTTTGGCGCCGAGCCTCACACCAACTACAACCGCATCCTGCTGTCGCCGGTACTGGCCGGTGAACAAACCTTCGAAGAGATCGTGCTCAACGACCTGGATTGGTACCTGGACAATAACGTCAAACTGCTGCTCAACCGCAAAGTGGTGCAGATCGACCGAGTCAAGCGCAAAGTCATCGCCGAAGACGGCACCGAGGCCGAATATGACCGCCTGCTGATCGCTACCGGGTCCACGCCGTTTATCCTGCCAATTCCCGGCAACAGCTTGCAGGGCGTGATTGGTTACCGCGACATTGCCGACACCCAGGCGATGATCGACACCGCCAAGACCCACAAGCATGCGGTGGTGATTGGCGGCGGCCTGCTCGGCCTGGAAGCGGCCAACGGCCTGATGCTGCGCGGCATGCACGTGACGGTGGTGCACATCGGTGAATGGCTGCTGGAGCGGCAACTGGACAAGACCAGCGGCCAGCTACTGCAAACCGAACTGGAAAGTCGCGGCCTGGTGTTCCGCCTGTGCGAGCAAACCCAGGCCCTGCACGATGCCGGCAATGGCCGCGTCGGCTCGGTGCAGTTCAAGAATGGCGACATCATCCCGGCCGACCTGGTGGTGATGGCTGCCGGCATCCGCCCCAATACCGAACTCGCGGAAAAGTCCGGCATCCCCTGCAACCGTGGGATCCTGGTCAACGACACAATGCAAACCTACGACCCGCGTATCTATGCGATCGGTGAATGCGCCAGCCATCGCGGCATCGCCTATGGTCTGGTGGCACCCTTGTTCGAACAGGCCAAGGTCTGCGCCAACCACCTGGCCCAATTGGGCTTTGCCACTTACAAGGGCTCGGTGACCTCGACCAAGCTGAAAGTCACCGGCATCGACCTGTTCTCCGCCGGCGACTTCATGGGCGGCGAAGGCACCGAGACCATCACGCTCTCCGACCCGATTGGCGGCGTGTACAAGAAGCTGGTGATCAAGGACGACATCCTGGTCGGCGCCTGCCTGTACGGCGATACCGCCGATGGCGGCTGGTATTTCCGCCAGATCCGTGAGAACCACGCCATCGGTGAAATCCGCGATCATCTGATGTTCGGTGAAAATGCACTCGGCGATGTCGGCCACCAAGGCCAGGACAAAGCCATGAGCATGGCCGACAGCGCCGAAGTCTGCGGCTGCAACGGCGTGTGCAAGGGCACCATCGTCAAGGCGATCCAGGAACAAGGGCTGTTCAGTGTAGATGAGGTGAAAAAACACACCAAGGCCGCCAGTTCCTGCGGCTCCTGTGCCGGGCTGGTCGAGCAGATCCTGATCAACACCGTGGGCGGCGCCGCCGACGTCAAACCCAAAAGTGAAAAAGCCATCTGTGGCTGCAGCGACCTCAACCACGGGCAGATCCGCCAGGCCATCCGCGAGCAGCACCTGCTGACCATCGACAGCACCATGCGTTACCTGAACTGGCGCACCCCCAATGGCTGCGCCACCTGCCGCCCGGCCCTCAACTACTACCTGATCTCCACCTGGCCCGGTGAAGCCAAGGACGACCCGCAATCGCGGCTGATCAACGAACGGGCCCACGCCAATATTCAAAAAGACGGCACCTACTCTGTGGTCCCACGGATGTGGGGCGGCGTGACCAATCCTTCGGAGTTGCGCCGCATCGCCGATGTGGCCGACAAGTACAACGTGCCGATGGTCAAGGTCACCGGCGGCCAGCGCATTGACTTGCTCGGTATCAAGAAGCAGGACTTGCCAGGGGTATGGAAGGACCTGGATATGCCGTCCGGGCATGCCTATGGCAAATCCATCCGCACCGTCAAAACCTGTGTGGGCAGCGAGTTCTGCCGGTTTGGCACGCAGAACTCGACGCAACTGGGCATCGAGCTGGAGCATGACCTGTTCAATATGTGGTCGCCCCACAAGGTCAAGTTGGCGGTCTCCGGGTGCCCACGCAACTGCTCGGAAGCGGGCATCAAGGACGTAGGCATTATCGGTGTCGACTCGGGCTGGGAGATGTACATCGGTGGCAACGGCGGGATCAAGACCGAAGTCGCGGAGTTCTTCGTCAAGGTGAAGACCGCAGAGGAAGTGCGCGAATACAACGGCGCATTCCTGCAGCTATACCGCGAAGAAGCCTTCTACCTGGAGCGCACCGTGCACTACCTGCAGCGGGTGGGCATGGAGCATATCAAGAAGGCTGTGCTGGAAGACCCGGCCCGCCGCCAGGCCCTCAATGAGCGTTTGCAGTTCTCGTTGTCATTCGAGCAGGACCCATGGAAGGAACGCCTGGAACAGCCGCTGCTGAAAAAGGAATTCGACGTGATCCCCGTCAAACAACTGGAGGTCTCGCTATGAACTGGCTGGATATCTGCGCGCTCGATGAAATCAACGCCCTGGGCTCGCGCATCATCAGCGGGCCGAAAGGTGACATTGCGATTTTTCGCACCAGTGACGATGAAGTCTTTGCCCTCGACGACCGCTGCCCACACAAAGGCGGGCCGCTGTCCCAAGGCTTGATCTACGGCAAGCGGGTGGCCTGCCCGCTGCACAACTGGCAGATCGACCTGGCGACTGGCCAAGCCCAGGCCCCGGATATCGGCTGCGCCCACCATCATCAAGCCCGGGTCGAAAACGGCCGGGTGATGCTGGCCCTGCGGGACGCGGGTTGATGAACCGCCAGACCACCGCGTCCACCTGTTGTTATTGCGGGGTGGGCTGCGGCGTGCTGATCGAGCATGACGATGAACAGATCCTGGGGGTGCAAGGCGACCCCAGCCATCCGGCCAACTTCGGCAAGTTGTGCAGCAAAGGCGCGAGCCTGCACCTGACCGGCGACTTGAGCGCCCGTGCTCTTTACCCGCAATTGCGCTTGGGCAAAGAACTGGCGCGCACTCGCACCGACTGGGACACCGCCCTGGAACACGCGGCCAACGTGTTTGCCGAGACGATTGCCGAACACGGGCCCGACAGCGTGGCGTTCTATATCTCCGGGCAACTGCTGACCGAGGACTACTACAGCTTCAACAAGTTGGCGCGGGCGTTGGTGGGCACTAATAATATCGACAGTAACTCCCGGCTGTGCATGTCTTCGGCGGTGGTCGGCTACAAGCGCAGCCTGGGCGCCGATGCGCCGCCGTGCAGCTATGAAGACCTGGAAAACAGCGACTGCGTGATGATCGTCGGCAGCAATATGGCCTACGCCCACCCGGTATTGTTCCGACGCCTGGAGCAAGCCAAGGCACAACGCCCGCAGATGAAAGTGCTGGTGATTGACCCTCGGCGTACCGACACCTGCGACTTGGCCGACCTGCACTTGGCCATCTTGCCGGGAACGGATGTGGCGTTGTTCCACGGCATTTTGCATTTACTGCTGTGGGAAGACTGGGTCGACCGTGCGTTTATCCAGGCCCATACCGACGGCCTGGCCGAACTCAAGCGCCTGGTGCATGACTACACGCCGCAGATGGTCACGCAGCTGTGCGGCATCAGCGTCGAACAGCTGCGCCTGTGCGCACAGTGGGTCGGCACCTCCAGCAGCTTTTTGTCGCTGTGGTGCATGGGGCTTAACCAATCCACCGCTGGCAGCGCCAAAAACAGCGCGTTGATCAACCTGCATTTAGCCACGGGGACCATTGGCCGGCCGGGCTGCGGGCCGTTTTCCCTGACCGGCCAACCGAACGCCATGGGCGGGCGCGAAACCGGCAGCCTGTCCAACTTGCTGCCGGGCCACCGCGAAGCGGCCAACCCTGAACACCGCGCTGAAGTAGCGGCCTATTGGGGCGTGGAACAACTGCCCGCGACTACGGGCCTTACCGCCATCGAACTGTTTGAACAGGTGCAGGCTGGCAAGATCAAGGCGTTGTGGATCGCCTGTACCAACCCAGCCCAATCGCTGCCCGACCAGAACGCGGTGCGTGCCGCCTTGGCCGCGTGCCCGTTCGTGGTGTTGCAGGAAGCGTTTCGTACCACCGAAACCGCCGCCTATGCCGACCTGCTACTGCCCGCCGCCAGTTGGGGTGAAAAAGACGGCACGGTGACCAACTCCGAGCGGCGTATTTCCCACGTGCGCCGCGCCATCAACCCACCGGGTGAAGCACGCGCGGATTGGGCGATCACGGTGGATTTCGCACAGCGCCTGGAGCGTCGTCTGCGTCCGGGGTTGCCGAGCCTGTTCGCCTTTGAGCAAGCGGCGCAGCTGTTTGATGAATTCAAGCCACTGACCCAAGGCCGTGACCTGGATATGTCCGGCATCAGCCACTCCCTGCTCGACCGGCTCGGCCCGCAGCAGTGGCCCTTTCCCGAGGGTGCGCAAGCGGGTACGTCGCGCCTGTACACCGACGGCATTTTCCCTACTGACACGGGCCGGGCGCGATTTGTCGCCGAGCCTTACCGCGCCGCCAAGGAACAGCGCGATGCGCGATTCCCCCTGACCCTGATCACCGGTCGCCTGCGTGATCAATGGCACGGGATGAGCCGCACCGGCACGGCAGCGCAGCTGTTCGGGCACGTCAGTGAAGCATTGTTGAGCCTGCATCCGGATGAGCTACGCCGCCACCGCTTCAAAGAGGGTGACCTGGTCAGCCTGAAAAGCCGTCGCGGCAGCGTGATCGTCGCCGTCGGCAGCGATGACAGTGTGCGCCCCGGCCAAGCGTTTCTGCCCATGCACTGGGGCGACCGCTTTCTCAAGGGCGGCGTCAATACCCTCACTCAACCGGCGTTCGACCCATTGTCCAAGCAGCCGGAGCTCAAGCACAGCGGAGTGCGCCTGGAAGCAGTGCAACTGCCGTGGCAGCTGTTTGCGCTGATCGAAGGCGATGTACAGCAACACTTCGAAGCCTTGCGTCCACTGTGTGAAACCTTTGCCTACGTCAGCCTGAGCCTGGCTGGCCGTGAACGCCCCGCGCTGCTGGTGCGCGCCGCGCATACCGAGGCGCCCGACCTGCAACTCTTGACCCGTATCGACCAACTGCTGGGCCTCAACGACGGCCCGGTAATGGCCTATGACGACCCGCGCCGCTCAATCGGCAAGCGCGTAAAAATCGAGAAAGGTCGCATCACCGCCCTGCGCCTGGCCGGCGAAACCCTGGCCCGTCACTGGCTGCAAAGCCTGTGGCTGGAAGGCCGGGCCGACGAGCAACTGCGGCGCTGGTTGCTGGCGCCCTTGAGCGCGCCGCCGGGCGGTGCAACGGCCAGCAACAAGATTGTGTGCAACTGCAAGAACGTCAGCGAAAACGCCGTGTGCGCCGGTATCGGCAGCGGCCTGGACCTGGATGGCCTCAAACAGGCCCTGGGCTGCGGCACCCAATGCGGCTCCTGCGTGCCGGAAATCAAACGTCTTTTGGCCAGCAACCCGCAGCCAATCGCCATCAGTGTGTAAGGGGAACAACATGAGCGCAAAAGTGTGGCTGGTAGGCGCAGGACCGGGTGACCCGGAGTTGCTGACCCTGAAAGCGGTCCGGGCTCTGCAGGCAGCGGACGTCGTGCTGATTGATGATCTGGTCAACCCGGCAGTACTGGAACACTGCGCCAGCGCTCGGGTGATTACCGTTGGCAAGCGCGGGGGATGTCGCTCTACACCGCAGGATTTCATTCACCGCCTGATGTTGCGTTATGCACGCCAGGGCAAATGCGTAGTACGTCTTAAAGGCGGTGACCCGTGTATTTTTGGCCGCGGTGGCGAGGAGGCAACCTGGCTGCGCGAGCGTGGAGTCGATGTGGAATTGGTCAATGGCATCACCTCAGGGCTGGCCGGGGCGACCCAGTGTGACATCCCTTTGACCTTGCGCGGGGTGAGCCGTGGAGTGACCTTGGTCACCGCGCATACCCAGGATGACAGTAGCTTGAACTGGCGTGCGCTGGCGGAGGGTGGAACCACGCTGGTGGTATATATGGGCGTGGCGAAGCTGGAAGAAATCCGCGAACAGCTGCTCAACGGCGGCATGGCTGCGGATATGCCGGTGGCAATGATCGAAAACGCTTCATTGCCCCAGCAACGCGAATGCCGCAGCTCCCTGGCGGCCATGCATGAAGCTGCAAAAGCCTTTGCACTGAAGAGCCCGGCCATCCTGGTGATTGGCCAGGTTGCCGGCGCCGCACAGATGGCTAGCATCGCCGCTGCGGCAAGCGCCTGAGGCAAATCGCAGGCGAAAAAAAGCCCGGCCTGAGCCGGGCTTTTCTTTACTCAGTAATTACTGAGCTTGAGCTTCAACCGACGCTTCTACGCGACGGTTAACAGCGCGACCAGCTTCAGTTGCGTTGTCAGCAACTGGGCGGGATTCGCCGTAACCAACAGCAGTTACACGGCTAGGAGCAACGCCGTCTTTAACCAGGACTTGCTTAACAGCGTCAGCACGACGCTGGGACAGCTTCTGGTTGTAAGCGTCTGGACCTACGGAGTCAGTGTGACCAGCAACTTCTACGTTGGTAGCTGGGTACTGAGCCATGAAGTCGGCCAGGTTTTTAACGTCGCCGTAGCTGTTAGGCTTAACAACGGCCTTGTCGAAGTCGAACTTAACGTCCAGCTCAACACGAACAACCTGAGCAACCGGAGCTTCTGGCTCTGGAACTGGCTCTGGAGCAGGTGCTGGGGTAGGAGCTGGAGCAGCTGCGCCAGCGTTACCGCCGAAGTTCACGCCCAGGCCAACCAGTGCGGAGTAGTCCCACTTGCCGTTGTCCAGACCGTAGTCAGCTTCAACACCAGCACGAGCGTACAGGTTGTTGGTGAAGTAGTACTTCACGCCGGTACCGATGGTAGCGAAAGTGGTCTGGTCGCGACCGCTGTGGCCGTCAGCCTGAACGTTGGTACGGCTCTGGTGGCCGAAACCGCCTTCAACGTATGGACGCAGGCTATCAACGCCAGCCTGACCGAAGTGGTACTGAGCAACGAGGCTGCCAGTGTCACCTTTGATCTTCTGGTTGCCAGTGCCGTCGTTCGAACGGGTGTGGTTGGTCTTGTCGTACGACAGATTCAACGACAGATCGTCGGTCAGGAAGTAACCAATGCGAGCGCCTGGGTTGAAGCCGTCTTCGATGTGCTTAACGCTATCGTTGTACTGCTTCTTGTAGAACAGCTCGCCTTCAACTGCGCCTTGGCCTTGTGCCAGAACGCCGAAAGAAGTAGCGGCAATAAGAGAACCAATGGCCAAGCCCAAGGTGTTTTTCAGTTTCATCCGTTAAATCCCCATCTGGTGATTGTAAAGCAGTCCCACAAACCGGGGGACAACTCGGCGACAAGTCTAACAGAACTTGCCTACACGTAAGAGATATTTGCTACGCACTAAGTTTCAGTCTCGCCCGCAAATTTCTCACGTAATTTATCAAGAGCACGCTTGTACCGCATTTTTGTAGCACTCAAACCCATATGCATGATGTCAGCGATTTCCTGAAATTCCAGCTCTGCGACAAATCGAAGCACCAGAATTTCGCGGTCAATCGGGTTCACATGCACCAACCAGCGATCAAGTCCGCCCTTTTCCTCGGGTGCCGGCGCCTTCTCTTCAGACGCCTCCTCAAGGGGGTCCAGACTCAAAGCGTCCATCAAGCGACGCTTTCGCCGTTCCTTCCGATACTGCGTGATGCACTCGTTGTACGTGATGCTGTACAGCCAGGTCTTGAACTTCGATTTGCCCTCGAAGTTCTTCAGGCCGTATAGCACCTTGAGCATCACTTCCTGACAGACATCATCCGCGTCTCTATCGTTCCCCAAATACCTTGAACAAACGTTGAACAGAGTGCGTTGATACCTGCGCATCAATTCTTCGTACGCGCGTGTTACGTGAAACAGCTCCGTGTGCGAGCGCGCGACCAACTCCTCATCAGAGAGCTCACGGGGGTCATAGCGCGTGGACAGCGTTTGGGCTTTATTCAAAACAAGTCGTGCCGACAGTCAGGTCAATGTCCGCTGCAACCCGGTCACCCGGGTTTGCGGCGGCGTACATTAGCAGGATTTGCCGGATTAGCGGCTACTGACCTGCTGCTCCAGGAGAATCCGGTTCGACAGCGACACCAGTTCCCCGTCATCGGTCAGCACGGTCGTCTTGACTGTGCCGATCTCCTCGATTTGCCCTTCGACCTCGCCCACACGCACCTGTTGCCCAACTTGATACAGCTCACGCACATAGATTCCCGCAAGAATCTGACCGGCAATTTCCCGGCTTCCCAACCCCATGGCCAGCGCAACTGCCAGACCAACGGTAATCAAAACAATCACAATAACGTGGTTGAGCAGGTCAGTCTTGACCTCCAACTGGCTGATCGCGACGGAAATACTGATGATGATCACCAGCCCCTGTGCGATTCGCCCCAGGCCTGCCGCGTAGTCCAACCCCACGCCTTCGGCGGCCCCGCGCACCAGCCCGTTGGCCAGTTGCGCGAGTAAAACCCCCACCAGCAGCACCAGCGCGCCGCCGAAAACTTTCGGCAAATACAGTGCCAGCATGTCGAGCGTAGCTGAAACTCGCTCAAGTCCAAGGGACTGCGCTGCAGAAACCAGAAAAATAAGTAGAACAAACCAATAGACGATCTTGCCGATCAGGGTCGAAATCGGTACTTGCAACCCCGCGCGGCCGAGCAATTTGGTCAGGCCAGTGCCCGCCATCAGGCGATCGAGCCCCAGTTTGGCGAGCAATTTGGACAGCAGGGTATCGAGCAGCTTGGCCACGACAAAACCCAGCAATACCAGGACCAGGGCACCAAACAGGTTGGGAATGAAATTCGCCACCTTGGTCCACAATGCGGTCATCGCAGTGACCAGGCTCTGGGTCCAGAGATCAAGTTCCATATTCAATCAGCCTTATCAGCAGTGCTAGCAAGAGGTTTACGACGGGAAACCGGTGACACATGGGCCGAACCGTTGTTCAGGGCCATCATCAACGCCGGCAACCAACGCCCGAGCAGACCGAACAGGTCACCCGCCCCTACCTGACGGTTGGCGGTTTTCAGTACGCGGCCCAGGCAGGCATCGTCATCACGGTTGGATGGCGAAGCATTGAGCATGTCACGCAAAGACTGTTCGAACGGATCGTGCATAGAGACCTCTCGCAAGTGATTTAAAAGACGAGGGTAAAATTCATCGGGTCACATCGGCCCTTTCTTACGTTCAGGTCATATTCAGGTCAAACCCAGCGCAATCGCCGAAACAGCCACCATTGCCCCAGTGCCACAGACACCATCAACAGGCACGCAATCATGAATCCATAAGGGCTGGCAGAGAACGGAATGCCGCCCACATTGATACCGAGCAAACCGGTAAGAAAACTCATCGGCAAGAAGATCCCGGTGATGATCCCGAAGCGGTACATGGTGCGGTTCATGCGCAGGCTCAAGCGCCGGTCTTCAGCCTCCAGCACAAGCCCCACGCGCTCTCTGGCCAATTCCAGCTCTTCCAGGTAACGGGTCAGGCTGTTGTGCAGTTCGTTCCAATAGTCGGCATCGTCGTCGCAGAACCACGCCAATTTGATTCGTGTCAGCTGGGCGAAAATATCCCGCTGTGGGGCCAGGAAGCGCTTGAGTCCGGCGGCTCTTCGACGGATCTGCAGAACGCTGCCGTGCTCCGGAGTATACCGTTCGTCGGCATCGAGTTTTTCTTCCTCGGAATCGACGATTTCAGACAAGCCGGCGACCAGATCCTGCACTTTGTTGGTCAGGTACTGAGCCATATAAAGGATGAGTTCAGACGCCGTCCTGGGGCCTTTGCCGTCTGCCAGTTGCACCAGCAACTCATCGGTAGCGCGCAAGGGGCGCAAACGCAGGGAAATCACTCGGTTGGCGGCGGCGAAGATGCGCACCGACACCATGTCTTCCGGCTCCGCGCCTGGGTTGAGATTGATCCCGCGCAGAAACAACAGCAATTCGGCGTCCGGCAGCGGCAACAGGCGTGGACGGGTGTTTTCCTCCAGCAGCAAGTCACAGGCAAACTCGCTCAGGCCGCTGGATTTGCGCAGCCAGGTCTGGGTTTGAGGATGGCTGCGATCCCAGTGCAGCCACAGGCTTTCCTGGGGCTGCAACTGCAAATCGTCGAGCTCAGTCCGGGCAATCGAACGCGCACCGCCTTTACCGTCCAGCACCAGGGCATGCACCAGCCCCCATTGCGCGTTTTCTTCTTCGAACATCCTCACCCCGATCGGTTGCGGCAGTTTATTCAGGCATTTTCAGCGGGCTGGGTGACACAATCACCCCGTTGTTATCGGCATAAATGTACTCACCGGGGCGGAACGTCACGCCTGCGAATGTCACCGGCACGTTCAGGTCGCCAAGGCCACGCTTGTCGGTTTTTTTCGGATGAGAGGCCAGGGCCTGCACACCCAGGTCGGTCTGGGCGATGACGTCTACGTCACGGATGCACCCGTAGATCACCAGCCCTTCCCAACCATTTTTCGCGGCTTTCTCGGCAATCATGTCACCCAGCAACGCGCAGCGCAGCGAACCACCACCGTCTACCACCAGCACTTTACCAGCGCCCGGCAGGTCAGCCTGCGCCTTGACCAGCGAGTTATCCTCGAAGCATTTGAGGGTGACTATCTCGCCACCAAAGGAGTCTCGGCCACCGAAGTTGCTGAACATCGGCTCCACTACCTGCACCAGCTCCGGGTAGGCGTCACACAGGTCGGGGGTCACGTAATGGTTCATCGAGAAACTCCTGTCATCAAAGAAGAGGTCGAACATCCACGGTGTACATCAAGAAAACGCCCCGCGACAGGCATTCTTTAAGCGCCTGCGGGTGGGCGGCGGCCATGATCAAACCACGATCAGCGCAACGCAATACACGTTACGCGACTGAATATGACCAGAAGCGCGTGGCGCGTCATATCTTAGCCGCAACCATTCAAGAGTGAAACGCCCTTGGTAGAGCGTTTCGTCAAACCGCTGCGGACACCCCGGGTTGCGTACCCAACAAGGGTGTCAGCGGGTCGTTCAACCAACGCTCGACCAAAGGCCACACTTGGGCCTGGGCCGCTTTGCTGACCAGCATCTGCACATGGCCGAAATCCTCGCTGAAACCTTGCTGACGTCCCAGGCACAGGTACTGGCGATGCTCGCTGCCCACTTGCTCGAAGAGCTTGCGGCAGGCCCAGTCCGGGTCTTGCCGGTCGCCCGCTGCGCTCACCGCCAACAGCGGCACATCGACCTGCGCCAAGCCTTTCCACCAATCATGCTCGGCATCGCCAAACCGGCCGAACAGGCCGTTCCAACGCATCGCTTCGATCATCACGCCAGCCGGTTCGTCCTCGGGCCCCCGCTTGAAGCGCGGGCCGGACAGATGGGCAAGGCGCTTGAGAATAAAGCGACCACTCCACTCCACCGGTGGAATTTTCAACGGCCAGTGGGTGCGACTGACCTGGCAGCCGAACAACGCCACCGAGGCCACCCCCGATGCATCCAAGTGCCGCCCACCCAAGGCCGCAGCCAGGGTAGTGGCACCGAGGGAATGCCCGATCCAGTGCGGAACCTGCCCGCTTTGCTCACACACAAACGCCCCCACGGCCGGCAAATCGTAGCGCGCGTAATCGGCGACACGGTTTCTGACGTAGTCGTGATTGCGCTTGGACAAACCATGGCCGCGCATTTCCGGGATCCACACATCAAATCCGCGACGCGCCAGGTAAGCCCCCAGGCCGATACCTTTGGGCGAATACCAGAAACGCCGATTGGAAAAACTTCCATGCAACAAAATAATCGGCGTGCCCCGGTTTTCCGGGACATCGGCCAGGCCCAAACGGGTAACCGCCAACTCGACGGTGCCGTCCGGGCTGTTACCGGGTTTGAGCCGGTAGACGTCTTCACTCAGGTCGCCGCGACGTTCAGCACTGATCAGGGCGACAGGAAACAGATGGCTGCTGCTTTGCATAATGCTCTTGCACAAAAAAGGGCGGCGTCCGCAAGGATTCCCGCCCTGTACAGATAAGAATGCCGGTCACCCGCAACGAGTGACCGGCACTTTTGACCACGCGACCTTAGGCGGACGCTTGGCCTTCAGCCAGGAAGAACCAGGTTTCCAGCACGGAATCGGGGTTCAGCGAGACGCTCTCGATCCCCTGCTCCATCAGCCATTTGGCCAGGTCAGGGTGGTCCGAAGGGCCTTGGCCGCAGATACCGATGTACTTGCCAGCCTTGTTACAAGCCTGGATGGCGTTGGCCAGCAGCTTCTTGACCGCTGGGTTACGTTCGTCGAACAGGTGGGCGATGATCCCCGAATCGCGGTCCAGGCCCAAGGTCAACTGGGTCAGGTCGTTCGAGCCGATGGAGAAACCGTCGAAGAACTCCAGGAACTCTTCAGCCAGGATGGCGTTGGACGGCAATTCGCACATCATGATCACCCGCAGGCCGTTCTCGCCGCGGGTCAGGCCGTTTTCGGCCAGCAGGTCCACCACTTGGCTCGCTTCGCCCAGGGTGCGCACGAACGGCACCATGATCTCGACGTTGGTCAGGCCCATCTCGTTGCGCACACGCTTGAGCGCACGGCATTCGAGCTCGAAGCAGTCACGGAAGGCTTCGCTGATGTAACGCGAGGCGCCGCGGAAACCCAGCATCGGGTTTTCTTCTTCCGGCTCGTAGAGCTTGCCGCCGATCAGGTTCGCGTATTCATTGGACTTGAAGTCCGACAGGCGCACGATGACCTTTTTCGGGTAGAACGCCGCAGCCAGGGTGCTGATGCCTTCGACCAGTTTCTCGACGTAGAAACCTACCGGGTCGTTGTAGCCGGCGATGCGCTTGTCGACGCTTTCCTTGATGTCCAGCGGCAGCCCGTCATAGTTCAGCAGTGCCTTGGGGTGCACGCCGATCATGCGGTTGATGATGAATTCCAGGCGGGCCAGGCCCACGCCGGCGTTCGGCAACTGCGCAAAATCAAAGGCGCGGTCCGGGTTGCCGACGTTCATCATGATCTTGAACGGCAGGTCGGGCATGGCGTCGATGGAGTTTTGCTTGATATCGAAGCCCAGCTCACCTTCGAAGATAAAGCCGGTATCGCCTTCGGCGCAGGAAACGGTCACGCCCTGGCCATCCTTGAGCAGTTGGGTGGCGTTGCCGCAACCCACGACTGCCGGAATCCCCAGCTCACGGGCAATGATCGCCGCGTGACAGGTACGCCCGCCACGGTTGGTGACAATGGCACTGGCGCGCTTCATCACCGGTTCCCAATCCGGGTCGGTCATGTCGGAAACCAGTACGTCACCCGGCTGGACCTTGTCCATCTCGGACACGTCCTTGATGATCCGCACCTTGCCTGCGCCAATGCGTTGGCCAATGGCACGGCCTTCCACCAGCACGGTGCCGGTTTCCTTGAGCAGGTAGCGCTCCATGACGTTGGCCGAAGTGCGGCTCTTCACGGTTTCCGGGCGAGCCTGCACGATGTACAGCTTGCCGTCGTCACCGTCCTTGGCCCACTCGATGTCCATCGGGCACTTATAGTGCTTTTCGATGATCATCGCTTGTTTGGCCAACTCACTGACTTCAGCGTCGGTCAGGCAGAAACGCGCGCGCTCGGCCTTGTCGACTTCAACGGTTTTGACCGAGCGACCGGCCTTGGCCTCATCGCCGTAGATCATTTTGATGGCCTTGCTGCCCAGGTTACGGCGCAGGATGGCCGGGCGGCCCGCTTCGAGGGTGCCCTTGTGTACGTAGAATTCGTCGGGGTTGACCGCGCCTTGTACGACGGTTTCGCCCAGGCCGTAGGCGCCGGTGATAAACACCACGTCACGGAAACCGGATTCGGTATCCAGGGTGAACATCACACCGGCAGTGCCGGTTTCCGAACGCACCATGCGCTGCACACCGGCAGACAGGGCCACCAGCTTGTGGTCGAAACCCTGGTGTACGCGATAGGAGATCGCACGGTCGTTAAAGAGGGAGGCAAACACTTCCTTGGCCGCGCGGATCACGTTTTCGACGCCGCGAATGTTGAGGAAGGTTTCCTGCTGGCCGGCAAAGGAGGCGTCCGGCAAGTCTTCGGCGGTGGCCGAGGAACGCACGGCAACAGCCATGTCCGGGTTACCGGCCGACAGAGTGGCGAAGGCGGTGCGAATTTCTTCGTTGAGCTTCTCGGGGAACTCGGCTTCCATGATCCACTGGCGGATCTGGGCGCCGGTCTTGGCCAGGGCGTTGACGTCATCGACGTCCAGGGCGTCCAGCGCGGCGTGGATCTGGGCGTTGAGGCCGCTCAGCTCGAGGAAGTCGCGGTAAGCCTGGGCCGTGGTGGCGAAACCACCGGGCACCGAGACACCAGCGCCTGCAAGATTACTGATCATCTCGCCGAGGGATGCGTTCTTGCCCCCCACATGCTCTACATCATGGACGCCGAGCTTATCGAGGGAAACTACGTACTCTACCAAGGTGATCTCTCCACTTTCTGTGTTGGAAAAGCTCAGGACGCGGGTTGCTCAGTAGGAGCTAACGCCAGCGCTTGTGGCCTGGACCTGGAAAATAAGTGAGAATGCGGCCCACTGCGGGACGGCAAAATCGCGCCTATCATATCCAAGATTCGCCATCAGCTTAAGGCCCAGGGCTCAAATGAAACGATCTGCTTTCTTTATTTCCGACGGCACCGGCATCACAGCCGAAACATTGGGCCAGAGCCTGCTCGCGCAGTTCGAAAACATTACCTTCGCCAAATTCACCCGGCCTTATATAGACAGCGTGGATAAAGCGCGGGCCATGGTACAACAAATCAATCTGGCGGCTGAAAAAGACGGTTTTCGCCCGATCATTTTCGACACCATCGTCAATCAAGACATTCGTGAGATTCTCGCAACGTCGAATGGTTTCATGATCGACATTTTCTCCACCTTCCTGGCGCCGCTGGAACAGGAGTTGAGTGAACATTCGTCCTATTCCGTCGGAAAGTCCCATTCCATCGGGCATAACTCCAACTATATGGAGCGTATCGAGGCGGTGAACTTCGCCCTCGACAACGACGACGGTGCCCGCACCCACTACTACGACAAGGCCGACCTGATCCTGGTGGGCGTGTCGCGTTGCGGCAAGACCCCCACCTGCCTGTACATGGCCATGCAATTCGGTATTCGTGCGGCCAACTACCCGCTGACCGAAGACGACATGGAACACCTGACCCTGCCCGCCGCCCTGCGCGCGCACTCACACAAACTGTTCGGCCTGACCATCGACCCGGACCGGCTGACCGCCATCCGCAACGAACGCAAGCCCAACAGCCGCTACTCCAGCTATGCCCAGTGCGAATTTGAAGTGCGGGAAGTAGAAAATCTGTTCCGTCGCGAAAATATTGCGCACATCAATTCCACGCATTTTTCGGTGGAAGAGATTTCGGCGAAGATTCTGGTGGAGAAGGGTGTGGAGCGGCGCTTCAAGTGATCTCTGTCGCCTGATCTGATCGTTCCCACGCTCTGCGTGGGAACGCCGCCTGGGACGCTCCGCGTCCCGCAATAGCGACGCGGAGCGTCGCAAGATGCATTCCCACGCAGAGCGTGGAAACGAGCAACGGTAACGCGGATTTACAGATGAAACCGTCCGCCCCCCTGCCCCAACGCCGTCGCCAGCGCATCAAACCCCTCGCGCAATAACTGATCATCACCCGACGTGTTGCAGATACTCGCCCGAATAAACTGCGGCACCGCCGTCTGCCCCACGGCAAACGCCTCGGCGGTGGCGATCAGGTAATTGTTCTGCTTGAGCTCCGCCTCGATTTCCGAGGCGCGCCAGGGCTCCGGTACTTCGATCCAGAAGTGCGGGCTATTGGGGTGGGTGCGATAGGCCAGGCCGGTCAATAAATCTTCGACCAGCGTCTTGCGTCGGCTGATCTCGTTGATCTGCTGACGCAACAAATATTCCGCCGTGCCGTTTTCAATCCACTGGGTCGCCAGTTCCAGGGTCACAGGTGTGGCCATCCAGCAGGTCGAACGTAGCGCCGCCGAGATGCGGCTGACCAGCGCCGGCGGCGCATGCACGTAGCCCACCCGCAAACCGGCCGATACCGCCTTGCTCAGGCTGCTGATCAAGATCGTACGCTCAGGCGCGAAATAGCTGAGGGGCGGCGGACGGTCCTCCACCAGCACACCGTGGGCTTCGTCCTCCAGAATCAGCAGGTTATGTTCGCGACACACCCTGGCCAAGGCTTCGCGGCGCGCCACCGACAACACAGCGGTGGTCGGATTCTGGATAGTCGGCGTGCAGTACAACGCCGAAATACGGTGATTGCGACAGACCTCATCCAGCGCCGTGGGCAGTACGCCTTCCTCATCCATCTCCAGGCCGATCAGCCGCACCCCCAGCATACGCGCAGCGGTAATCAGCCCGGGATAAGTCAACTGCTCGGTGACCACCGTATCGCCAGCACGCAGCAACGCCATCATGGCGCACAGCAAGCCGTGCTGGCCGCCGTTGACGCAGATGACCTGCTCGGGAATCGGATGAAACTCGCGCTGCACCAGCCATTGCGCGCCCGCTTCACGGTAACGCGGCAGGCCGGCGTCGGGGGTGTAGGCGCTGATGTCCTGGAGGAACTTGGCGTTGGTCGACAGGGTTTGAAAGCTCTGGGCGAGAAACACCGTCTCTTGCCCGGGAATGTGCATGTTGCGGCTCATGTCGAAGTACTGGCGCGGCTCCTCGCTGAAATTACGAAAGCCCTCATCACGCTGGCGCTCCATCCCACGCTTGCGCACGAAGGTGCCGTCACCTACCCGTGCAACCACCAGGCCCAGGCGTTCCAGTTCACCGTAAGCCCGGCTGATGGTGCCGATGGTCACGCCTAAATTGTCGGAAAGCACCCGATGGGGCGGCAGTTTTCGTCCCGGTTCAATCAAGCCTTCGAGGATGCCCCGTTCCATCACATCAGACAGGCGCTTGTACTTCACGCCCTGCCCGTTGGACAGGCCCTCACGCATAATTGACACCATGTCAATATTTGTTTTGACAGCCATCTTTCGCCCTAATAGTGTGCTTTTACGGGTTCAATCGCCGATAAACATAACTCATTACAAGTTCAATATAGAGTTCAATTTCGGCCCAGGGAAGCAATAAACGATGCCAATGTCCGCCGTTCTCGAAAACACTGCAAAAACAAAAACGCAAAAACAGTGGCTCGCCGGGCTGGTGACCAGCGTGATGTTCCTGATCGTGTGCCTGAGTTGGGGCACTACGTGGCTGGGCATCAAGATCGCCGTCGAGAGCGTGCCGCCGCTGACATCTGCCGGCCTGCGCTTTCTCATCGCGTTTCCGCTGTTCCTGTGTTTTGCCATGGTGCGCCGTGAGCCGATCCTGTTTCCCCGGGAAAGCCGCTGGTTCTTCGTATTCGTGACCCTGTCTTACTTCAGCGTTCCCTACTATTTGCTCAATTACGGCGAAATGCATGTGTCGTCGGGCCTCACCGCCCTGCTGTTCAGCTGCATGCCGGTGTTCATCCTGATCTTCTCGGCGCTGTTCTTGCGCGAGCGCATTTATTTTTCCCAGGTGGTCGGCATCGGCATTGGTTTCGGCAGCCTTTACATGATCATCAAGAGCCAGGGCCTGCACCTGGACCACGCCGAGTTCTTCGGGGTGCTGGCCATTCTGAGCGCCGCGATCATGCACGCCTTGTGCTATGTCATTACCAAGCAAAAAGGCAGCGCCATCAGCGTCATCACCTACAACACCCTGCCCATCGGCATCGCCGGGCTGATGCTGTTCCTGGCCGGCCTGTGGTTTGAAACACCGACGTTCGACGACATCACCCTGCGTTCCTGGAGCGCGCTGTTCTACCTGGGGCTAGTGGCCTCGGTGGGTGGGTTCATTGTGTATTTCATGCTGCTCAAGCGCCTGAGCCCGATCATCCTGTCGTTCGTCTTCATCATCTTCCCGGTGTTCGCGGTCATCATCGGAGCCTGGTACGAAGGCGTGGAAATTTCCCGCGACCTGATGCTGTACTCGGCGATCCTGCTGGCCGGCTTTGCGATTACCAAGTTGCCGATCGAAAAACTCATGGCCAAGAAAAAGTGACCCTCAACCAACGCGAGAGAAACATGGACGTCCTCCGCCCCACCGCCCTGGAACAGATCTACGCCCACGCCAGCCGCAGCTACCCCGAGGAGTGCTGTGGTTTCGTCTTCGCCGACGGCAGCGTGTACCTGGGCAGCAATATCCAGAATGAGCTGCACCGCAAGAACCCCGAGATGTACCCACGCAGCGCGGCCAATGGCTACACCTTTTCGGTGGCCGACACCTTGCTGATGAACAAGGCGTTTCGCAGTGACAACCCGGTGGTGGTGATCTACCACTCACACCCGGATGTCGGCGCCTATTTCAGTGACGAAGACCAGGACAAGGCACTGTTCCTGGGCGAGCCGATCTTCCCCGTCAGCTATTTGGTGGTGGATGTCCGCCAGGGCCAGGCCCTGGGCTCCAAGCTGTTTGCCTGGGATGGCAAGCATTTCTCCCTTCAACCTTTCAACGACCTGCACACGGAGTTGTCCATGAACGCTGTCTCTTTCCCCGACATTCTGGTTCGCGTGGCCAAGCTGCCGGAATCGACCCTTGAGGGCGCCGGATCGACATTGCGCGAAGTCATTGAAAATCTCTGCACCCATCACCCCCAATTGCGTCAGCACCTGTTCCATGAAAAGAACAACCAGCTCAAGGAACACTTCCTGTTTACCGCCGAGGAGGCGCTGATCGAAGCCGATGAAGCCCTGCCGCCGAAATCCCGGATCGAAGTGTTGCTCGCCACCTCAGGTGGCATGAACATCGATACCCTGAGCAACGAAGAAGTGCAGCGCTACGTGCGCCACATCACCCTGCCGGGCGTGGGCCGCGAAGGCCAATTGAACCTGAAGAAAGCCAAGGTACTGGTCATTGGTACCGGCGGGCTGGGCTCGCCCATCAGCCTGTACCTGGCCGCGGCCGGCATCGGCACCCTGGGGCTGGTGGACTTTGATGTGGTGGAAAGCAGCAACCTGCAACGCCAGATTGTGCATGGCAACAGCACCCTGGGCATGCCCAAGGTCGAGTCCGCCAAGCAGCGCCTGCTGGACCTCAATCCGCATATCCAGATCAACGCGTACAACACCGCGCTCAACAGCGACAACGCCCTGGAACTGGTGGGCGCCTATGACCTGGTGATCGACGGAACCGACAATTTCGACACCCGCTACCTGGTCAACGACGCCTGTGTGCAGTTGGGCAAACCTTTGGTGTACGGCGCTATCTACCGTTTCGACGGGCAGATCAGCGTGCTCAACTATAAAGGTGGGCCGTGCTATCGCTGCCTGTTCCCCAAGGCCCCACCCGCAGAGTTGGCACCCAATTGCAGCGCGGGCGGTGTGATCGGCGTGTTGCCGGGCGTGGTCGGTATGATCCAGGCCACCGAGGCGATCAAATTGCTGATCGGTATTGGCGAACCCTTGTCCGGCCGCTTGATGCGCTTCGACGCGCTGGCGATGAAGTTCAGCGAAATCCGCTTCAAGCGCCGCGCTGATTGCCCCTGCTGCTCGGACCTGCGCCATAGCGAAACCGTCGCGCCGGCCACCTGCGCCGATGCCGTACCGAGCCTGCCCTCCCTGGCCGCGGAACGCTACATCAAGCCCCAGGTGCTCAAGCAAGTGCTCGAACACCCCAGCAGCGCCGATGTATTGCTCGACGTGCGGGACGCCAGCGAACTGGAAGTGTGCAAATTACCGGGCGTGGTGCATATCCCGTTGGCAGAACTGGATGGGCAACTCGCCAGCCTGAGCCGCGACAACACCCACTATCTGATCTGCTACGCAGGCGCCCGTGCCGAGCAAGCCGCCAGCACCCTGTTGGCGGCCGGCTTTGCCAACACCAAAGTCCTCCAGGGTGGCATGAAACATTGGGTTCGCGACGTCGAACCTGACATGCCGTTGTACTGAAAGTGGGGACGTGCTGATGCTGCATAACTCCATTCTCGACGTCATCGGCCAAACGCCGATCGTGCGTCTGGCCCAGTTTTCCGAAGACCTCGGCATCGAGGTCTACGCCAAGCTGGAGTCCCTCAACCCCGGCGGCAGCCACAAGGCGCGCATCGCCCTGGGCATGATCCTGGATGCCGAGCGCCGCGGCGTGCTGATCCGTGATTCCGGGCAGACCATCATCGAACCCAGTGGCGGCAACACCGGCATTGGCCTGGTGATGGCCGGCAATGTGCTGGGTTACAAAGTAGTGCTGGTGATCCCTGACAACTACAGCCCGGAAAAACAGAAACTGCTGCGTCTGTATGGCGCCAGGGTAGTGCTGTCCGACAGTCGCCTGGGCAATAACTCCCACGGCGAAAAGTGCATGGAGCTGCAGTTGGAGAACCCCAACTATGTGATGCTCAACCAGCAACGCAATGGCGCCAACCCCCAAACCCACCGCGACACCACCGCCCCGGAAATCCTTCGCGCCTTCGGTGAACAGCGCGTGGACTACTTCGTCAGCGGCATTGGCACCGGTGGACACATCACCGGTATCGGCGAAACCCTCAAGGCCGCCTGGCCGGCGCTGCGGGTGATGGGTGTAGAACCGGAAGAGTGCGACCTGCTCAAAGACCAACACGCAGCGCACGGGATCCAGGGCCTGTCGATTGGCCTGATCCCCAGCATCCTCAACCTGGACGTGATCGACGGCATGCTCAAGGTGTCGCACGCCGATTGCCTGGACATGATCAAACGCATCATGCGCACCGATGCCATCAGCCTGGGGCTGTCTTCGGCCGCCAACATGGTTGCCATCGCCCAACTCGCCCCCGAACTGCCGCCTGAAACGGTGGTGTTGACCATGGTCTACGACAATGCCGACAGCTACCTGCCCAGTTTCGAATAACGGGGCTTCCAACCATTCAATGTACGGGGGTGTCTCCATGGGGGGCTTTATCGACATGCAACAGCTGCACGATGAGTTGCTCACCCACCTCATCACCACCCTGACGCCCAGACAGATGAAGCAGCTGGAGCCGCACCTGGCACCGTTGATCCAGACCGCCGCCCAGGCGGTGGCCGAGGACCTGATTGCCTATGCCTATCGCGACCCCGCGTCCCGTGGGCGCGGTGAGTTGATCCTGGAATCCTACGCCTCGTTCAAGGCCGTGCTGTTCTACCGCCTTGCGCACCTGGTGTGGCATTTCCAGGCCGCTGACCACGGCGATTTTTCGCGCATGGCCCTCAAACTGAGTAACCAGGGCAAGATTCTCTCCGGCGCCGAGATTCACCCGGCAGCGCGCATCGGCCGGCGCTTTGTGCTGGACCATGGCTACGGCACGGTCATCGGCGAGACCTGCGTGATCGGCAACGACTGCTATATCCTCTGCGGCGTGACCCTGGGTGCGCGCGGTATTGCCAACAACCCGGACGGCAAACGCCACCCGCGCCTGGGCAACAACGTCGAAGTCGGCGCCGGCGCCCGGGTGCTGGGCTATGTTTCGATCGGCGATAACGTGTTTATCAGCCCCTCCTGCGTGATTACCCAGGACGTGCCGGCAGGCACCAAGGTCAAGGTGGTCAACCAGATCCAACTGCAGAAAAACGATGAATCGGACCATAGCAACTACCTCGGCGCCTTTGCCCTGGATGAGCGCTTGCACGTGGTGGGCGAAGTGAGTGCCGGCCACAAGGTCACCGTGCTGGACGCCGACTTTCATCCGCTGCAAGGACTGATGCTCGAACCCACGGTGAAAGAGCGGCACCACCTGCAGTTTCGCCTGCGTCGCCTCGACAACGACGAGCAACTGCCACGCCTGCCGCTGAACCTGAAGGTGTGCGGGCCGGAATTTGAAATCACCCTGCTCTCTCCCCCTGGCTTGAGCGCACTGGTGCGCCACCTCTTGCAAGCCACCCCATTGATCGTCGGAGGTTGAACATGTCCGTGCATACCATGGAAACCCTGGCGCTGTTTGACAGCGCGCCCTACCAGAACGCCTTCAGCGCCCGGGTGATTGCCGTCAGCGAACAAGGTATCGCCCTGGAGCACACCCTGTTCTACCCCACCGGCGGCGGGCAACCAGGCGATACCGGCCACTTCACCCTGGCCGATGGCACACGGGTCGAGGTGACAGGCACCGTGCGCGATCCGGTGTTGCGCTCGATCATCTGGCATCAGGTAGACCATTGCCCCGAACAGTTGGCCGCTGGCGTCCAGGTCGACGCCGGGCTGGATTGGGAGCGGCGCTACCAGCACATGAAGATGCACACTTGCCTGCACTTGCTGTGCTCCCTCATCGACGCGCCCGTGACCGGTTGCAGCATCAGTGCGGATAAAGGCCGACTGGATTTCGACCTGCCGGAGATGACCCTGGACAAAGACGGCCTCACCCGTGACCTCAACGCCCTGATCGAGCAGGCCCACGCGGTGAAAACGCTGTCGATGCCTGCCACCGAGTACGCGACCCTGCTGCAGATCACCCGCACTCAGGCGGTTGCGCCGCCGGTGGTCTCCGGTTCGGTACGGGTGATTGAAATCCCCGGCATCGATATCCAGCCCTGCGGCGGTACCCATGTGCTCAATACCGAGGAAATCGGTCGGGTGTTCTGCGAGAAGATCGAGAAAAAGAGCAAGCACAACCGCCGGGTGATACTGCGGTTTGGACACGCTTGAGCCTGCGTCATTGCCTCTGTAGGAGCGAGCTTGCTCGCGAAAAACCCATAGGCGCCGCGCTTACTCAGGNATCGTTGACGTTTTTCGCGAGCAAGCTCGCTCCTACAGTGACTGTGCTGTTTTTCAGATAGTGAGCAGGTCCATGAAACGGTTGACTGGAGTAGCCTCAAGCCGTGCCTGATCCTTGCACAACGCAAAGATTTCGGCGCTGCGTTGCGCGGTGAACCGCGTGGCCAGGTTGGCCTTGAACTTGTCTTCCAGCAGTGGAATGCCGTCCACCCGACGGCGGCGATGGCCAATCGGGTACTCCACCACCACCTGCTCGGTGCAGGTGCCATCCGTGAAAAACACCTGCACCGCGTTGGCAATCGAGCGCTTGTCGGCCTCCAGGTATTCGCGGCTGTAGCGCGGGTCTTCGATGACGACCATCTTGTCGCGCAGCTCATCGATGATCGGGTGGGCCGCGTGGAAATCATCTTCATACTGCTCGGCCACCAGATTGCCGAACGCCAAGGGCACGGCGGTCATGTATTGCAGGCAGTGGTCGCGATCGGCGGCATTCGCCAATGGGCCGACCTTGGAAATAATGCGAATCGCCGACTCATGGGTAGTGATCACGATACGGTCGATTTCATGTAAACGATGCTTGACCTGCGGATGCAGGGCGACTGCCGCTTCACAGGCGGTTTGCGCGTGAAACTCGGCCGGAAAGCTGATCTTGAACAGCACGTTTTCCATCACATAGGTGCCGTAGGCTTGGGGCAGGCTGAAAGCTCGCTTGTCCTCGGGCTTGAGCGCCAGGTCCTTGTTGGTGTGGCTGAACAGCACGTCATAGAAGCCCCACTGCGGCGCACTCAACACGCCGGGGATGCCCATTTCGCCACGCAGGGCGATGTCTGCCAGGCGCACGCCGCGGCTCGACGCATCGCCCGCCGCCCAGGATTTGCGCGAGCCGGCATTCGGTGCATGACGATAGGTGCGCAGCGCCTGACCATCGACAAAAGCGTGGGACAACGCCGATAGCAACTGCTCGCGGTTGGCGCCCATCAGCTTGGCGGTGACCGCCGTGGTAGCGACTTTCACCAGCAACACATGGTCGAGGCCTACCCGGTTGAAGGAGTTTTCCAAGGCAATCACGCCTTGGATTTCGTGAGCCATGATCATCGCTTCCAGCACTGCACGCACGGTCAGCGGCGCGTCGCCATTGGCCAGGCGCTTTTGCGACAGGTGATCGGCCACGGCGAGGATGCCGCCAAGATTGTCTGAAGGGTGGCCCCATTCGGCGGCAAGCCAGGTGTCGTTGTAGTCGAGCCAGCGCACGATGCAACCGATATCCCAGGCGGCCTTGACCGGGTCCAGGCGAAACGAAGTGCCCGGCACCCGTGCACCGAACGGCACCACGGTACCCTCGACCATCGGCCCCAGGTGCTTGGTGCACTCGGGGAAGCGCAGGGCCAGCAGGCCACAGCCGAGGGTGTCCATCAGACAGTTGCGGGCGGTGTCCAGGGCGTCCTGGGAGTCAATGCGGTAGTTGAGGACGTAGTCGGCGATGCCCTGCAAAACCGGGTCGTAGTCGGGGCGGTTGTTCTGGTCGACGTTGGCGCTCATGGCAGTTCTCCTAAAAGGTGGGGTTGTTCCTCAAGGTCAAGGTTGATTTGATCGTTCCCACGCTCCGCGTGGGAATGCATCCCGTGACGCTGTGCGTCACAGCAGGACGCAGAGCGTCCCAGGCGGCGTTCCCACGCGGAGCGTGGGAACGATCAAGCTAGAAAGCGTCGCCGGGGATGCGCACATAGCCTTCCATTAACACCCGTGCGCTGCGGCTCATGATGGCTTTCTTCACCACCCATTCACCGTCCACCTGGCTGGCCTCGGCGCCTACGCGCAAAGTGCCGGACGGGTGCCCGAAGCGCACGGCATTGCGCTCTACGCCGCCCGCCGCCAGGTTGACCAAGGTGCCGGAAATCGCCGCGGCGGTGCCAATCGCCACCGCCGCGGTGCCCATCATCGCGTGGTGCAGTTTGCCCATCGACAAGGCGCGCACCAGCAGGTCCACATCGCCGGCCTTGATCGCCTTGCCGCTGGAGGCCACGTAATCGGCTGGCTTGGCGACGAACGCCACCTTGGGCGTGTGCTGGCGCTGGGCGGCTTCGTCCAGGTGTTTGATCAGGCCCATGCGCAACGCGCCATACGCCCGTACGGTCTCGAACATCGCCAGGGCCTTGGGGTCGCTGTTGATCGCGCCTTGCAGCTCGGTACCGGTGTAGCCCAGGTCTTGGGCGTTGATGAAAATCGTCGGGATACCGGCGTTGATCAACGTGGCCTTGAAGGTACCGACGCCGGGTACCTCCAGGTCGTCGACGAGGTTGCCGGTGGGGAACATCGAACCACCACCGCCCTCTTCTTCCGCCGCCGGGTCCATGAATTCCAACTGCACTTCGGCGGCCGGGAAGGTCACGCCGTCCAGTTCAAAGTCGCCGGTTTCCTGCACCGCGCCGTCAGTGATCGGCACGTGGGCGATGATGGTCTTGCCGATATTGGCCTGCCACACCCGCACCACGGCCACGCCGTTATGGGGTACGCGGGCCGCATCGACCAGGCCGGCACTGATGGCGAACGAACCCACCGCCGCCGACAGGTTGCCGCAGTTGCCGCTCCAATCGACAAATGGCTTGTCGATGGAGACCTGGCCAAACAGGTAATCCACGTCGTGATCGGCGCAGTTGCTTTTGGCCAGGATCACGGTCTTGCTGGTGCTCGAGGTGGCCCCACCCATGCCGTCGATCTGCTTGTCATAGGGGTCGGGGCTGCCGATCACCCGCAGCAACAAGGCGTCGCGTGCAGGGCCCGGCACCTGCGCCGCTGCGGGCAGGTCCTGGAGGCTGAAGAACACGCCCTTGCTGGTGCCGCCACGCATGTAGGTGGCGGGGATCTTGATTTGCGCTACGTGTGCCATGGTTATCCTCTTCAGGCGGTCGCCTTTGATTCCAGGAAGTCCTGGGCGAAACGTTGCAACACGCCACCGGCCTCGTAGATCGACACTTCTTCGGCGGTGTCCAGGCGGCAGGTCACTGGCACCTCGACACGTTCGCCATTCTTGCGATTGATCACCAGGGTCAGTTGCGCACGCGGGGTGCGCTCGCCGACCACGTCATAGGTTTCACTGCCGTCGATTTGCAGGGTGTGGCGGTCGGTGCCCGGCAGGAACTCCAGGGGCAACACGCCCATGCCCACCAGATTGGTGCGGTGGATGCGCTCGAAGCCTTCGGCGGCAATCGCTTCCACACCGGCCAGGCGTACGCCCTTGGCCGCCCAGTCACGGGACGAACCTTGGCCGTAGTCGGCGCCGGCGATGATGATCAGCGGTTGCTTGCGCTCCATGTAAGTCTCGATGGCTTCCCACATCCGCGTGACCTTGCCTTCCGGCTCGATACGCGCAAGAGAGCCCTGCTTGACCTTGCCGTTTTCCTGCACCATTTCGTTGAACAGTTTCGGGTTGGCGAAGGTGGCGCGCTGCGCCGTCAAATGGTCGCCCCTGTGGGTCGCGTAGGAGTTGAAGTCGACTTCCGGCAAGCCCATTTTCGCCAGGTATTCACCGGCGGCACTGTCAAGCATGATCGCGTTGGACGGCGACAGGTGGTCCGTGGTGATGTTGTCTGGCAGCACCGCCAGCGGGCGCATGCCTTTGAGCGGCCGTGCACCGGCCAGCGCGCCTTCCCAGTACGGCGGGCGGCGGATATAGGTGCTTTGTGGGCGCCAGTCGTACAGCGGCGTGACCTTGGGCCCGGTGTCTTCGTGGATGGCGAACATCGGGATATACACCGCACGGAATTGCTCGGGTTTCACCGAAGCCTTGACCACCGCATCGATCTCTTCATCGCTCGGCCAGATGTCTTGCAGGCGGATTTCCTTGCCGTCGGCGTCCAGGCCGAGCACGTCCTTTTCGATGTCGAAACGGATGGTACCGGCAATCGCATAGGCCACCACCAGCGGCGGCGACGCCAGGAACGCTTGCTTGGCGTAAGGGTGAATGCGCCCGTCAAAGTTGCGGTTACCCGACAACACTGCGGTGGCGTAAAGGTCGCGGTCGATGATCTCTTGCTGGATCACCGGGTCGAGCGCGCCGGACATGCCGTTGCAGGTGGTGCAGGCAAAGGCCACCACGCCAAAGCCGAGCTTTTCCAGCTCATGGCCCAGTCCGGCTTCTTCCAGGTACATGGCCACGGTTTTCGAGCCCGGCGCCAGGGACGACTTGACCCACGGTTTGCGGGTCAGCCCCAGCTTGTTGGCGTTGCGTGCCAACAGGCCGGCGGCGATCACGTTGCGCGGGTTGCTGGTGTTGGTGCAACTGGTGATGGCGGCGATGATCACTGCGCCGTCGGGCATTTGCCCCGGCACGTCATCCCATTGGCCGGCAATTCCTTTCGACGCCAGGTCGCGGGTGGCCAGGCGGGCATGGGGGTTGCTCGGGCCGGCCATGTTGCGCACGACGCTGGAGAGGTCGAAGCTCAGGCTGCGCTCGTACTGCGCGCCTTTCAGGTCGTCTGCCCACAGGCCAGTGTGGCGTGCATATTGCTCGACCAGGGCGACTTGTTCGTCTTCGCGACCGGTGAGTTTGAGGTAGGCAATGGTTTGCGCGTCGATGTAGAACATCGCGGCGGTGGCGCCGTACTCCGGGGCCATGTTGGAGATGGTGGCACGGTCACCCAAGGTCAGTGCCGAGGCCCCTTCGCCGAAGAACTCCAGCCAGGCGCCGACCACCTTTTGCTGGCGCAGGAATTCGGTGAGCGCCAGCACCATATCGGTGGCGGTGATGCCCGGTTGCAGCTTGCCGGTCAATTCCACGCCAACGCTTTCCGGCAGGCGCATCCACGACGCGCGGCCGAGCATCACGCTCTCGGCTTCCAGGCCACCGACGCCGATGGCGATCACACCCAGGGCGTCTACGTGAGGCGTATGGCTGTCGGTGCCGACACAGGTATCCGGGAAGGCCACACCGTCACGCACTTGAATCACCGGAGACATTTTCTCCAGATTGATCTGGTGCATGATGCCGTTGCCCGGTGGGATCACATCGACGTTCTTGAAGGCCTTTTTGGTCCACTCGATAAAGTGGAAGCGGTCTTCGTTGCGACGGTCTTCAATGGCGCGGTTTTTTTCGAAGGCTTGCGGGTCAAAGCCACCGGCCTCGACGGCCAGGGAGTGGTCGACGATCAGTTGGGTGGGCACCACCGGGTTGACCTGCGCCGGGTCGCCGCCTTGCTGGGCGATGGCATCGCGCAGGCCGGCGAGGTCGACAAGAGCGGTCTGGCCGAGGATGTCATGGCACACCACGCGGGCCGGGAACCACGGGAAGTCGAGGTCGCGCTTGCGCTCGATCAGTTGGCTCAGGGACGCGTCGAGGGTGGCCGGGTCGCAACGGCGCACCAGGTTCTCGGCGAGCACGCGCGAGGTGTAGGGCAGCGTGGCGTAGGCGCCGGGGGTGATTGCCTCGACAGCCGCACGGGCGTCGAAGAAATCCAGGCGGCTGCCGGGGAGTGGTTTGCGAAATTCAGTGTTCATCGTCAGGACTCGGTCACGGTAAGTTCGAAAGGTGAGCTGTCGACACTGGCTTTGTTTCCTGTGGGAGCTGGCTTGCCTGCGATAGCATCACCTCGGTGTACCTGTCNAAGCCAGCTCCCACAAACAAGCACATGAGCCAGCGGGCACAGCCCATCCCATTCAGCGACGTTCGATTGGCACGAACTTGCGCTGCTCAACGCCGATGTACTCGGCGCTTGGACGGATGATGCGGTTGTTGGCGCGCTGCTCGAACACATGCGCAGCCCAGCCGGTCAGGCGCGAGCATACGAAGATCGGCGTGAACAACTTGGTCGGGATGCCCATGAAGTGGTACGCCGAGGCATGGTAGAAATCGGCGTTGGGAAACAGCTTCTTCTGTTCCCACATGGTCTTGTCGATGGCTTCGGAGACCGGGAACAACACGGTGTCGCCCACTTCGTCAGCGAGTTTTTTCGACCAGCCCTTGATCACCTCATTGCGCGGATCGCTGTCTTTATAGATCGCGTGGCCAAAGCCCATGATCTTGTCTTTGCGCGCCAACATGCCAAGGGTGCCTTCAACCGCTTCCTGGGCCGAGGAGAAACGCTCGATCATTTCCATCGCTGCTTCGTTGGCACCGCCATGCAGCGGGCCGCGCAGGGAGCCGATGGCAGCGGTGACGCAGGAATACAGGTCGGACAATGTCGATGCACACACCCGTGCGGTGAAGGTCGAAGCGTTGAATTCGTGTTCGGCGTAGAGGATCAGTGACACGTTCATCACTTTGACGTGCAACTCGCTCGGCTTCTTGCCATGCAGCAGGTGCAGGAAGTGGCCACCGATGCTCGGCTCGTCGGTCACGCAATCGATGCGCTGGCCGTCGTGGCTGAAGCGATACCAGTAGCACATGATCGCCGGGAACGCGGCGAGCAGGCGGTCGGTGACATCGCGCTGCACGCTGAAGTCTTTCTCCGGCTCGATATTGCCCAGGAACGAGCACCCGGTGCGCATCACGTCCATCGGGTGGGCGTCGGCGGGGATGCGTTCGAGCACTTCTTTCAGGGCCTGGGGCAAGTCACGCAGTTTGCTCAGCTTGTTGCTGTACGCGGCCAGTTCTGCCTGGGTTGGCAATTCACCGTACAGCAGCAGGTAGGCGACTTCTTCAAACTGGGCGTCAGCGGCCAGTTCGCGTACGTCGTAGCCACGGTAGGTCAGGCCGGCGCCGGCCTGGCCCACGGTGGACAGTGCAGTCTGCCCGGCGACCTGGCCACGCAGGCCAGCACCACTCAATACTTTTGCTTCAGCCATGGTTCTTCTCCAATTTTGTAATTATTCAGGGAGCCGTCCAGCTCACACCCTGTAGGAGCGAGCTTGCTCGCGAAAAACGCAAGGGCATCGCGTTTCTCCAGGTTTCTCGCGTTATCGTTGGCGATCTTCGCGAGCAAGCTCGCTCCTACAGTGCAATTACTTTTTCGCGGCGAACAGCGCGTCGAGCTTCTGCTCGAAGGTGTGGTAGTCGATGCGATCGTAAAGCTCCATGCGCGTTTGCATGGTGTCGATCACGTTCTGCTGGGTACCGTCGCGACGAATCGCGGTGTAGACATTCTCGGCGGCCTTGTTCATGGCACGGAAGGCCGAGAGCGGGTACAGCACAATGGATACATCCGCAGATTTCAACTGTTCGGTGGTGTACAGCGGTGTGGCGCCAAACTCGGTGATGTTCGCCAGGATCGGCGCCTTCACGCGGGAGGCGAACAGCTTGTACATCTCCAGTTCAGTGATGGCTTCCGGGAATACCATGTCGGCACCGGCCTCGATGCACGCGGCTGCACGCTCCAGGGCGGACTCCAGGCCCTCGACTGCCAGGGCGTCGGTACGCGCCATGATCACGAAGCTGTCATCGGTGCGCGCATCCACGGCGGCCTTGATGCGGTCGACCATTTCCTGCTGGGACACGATTTCTTTGTTGGGGCGATGACCGCAGCGCTTGGCGCCCACCTGGTCTTCGATATGGATGGCGGCGGCGCCGAACTTGATCATCGACTTGACGGTACGCGCCACGTTGAACGCCGAGGAGCCGAAACCGGTGTCCACGTCCACCAGCAGCGGCAGGTCGCACACGTCGGTAATGCGGCGCACGTCGGTGAGCACGTCATCCAGGCCGGTGATACCCAGGTCCGGCACGCCGAGGGAGCCGGCGGCTACACCGCCACCTGACAGATAAATCGCCTTGAAGCCGGCGCGCTTGGCCAACAGCGCATGGTTGGCGTTGATGGCGCCCACCACTTGCAAGGGCTGTTCACTGGCGACGGCGTCACGGAAACGCTGGCCGGGAGTGCTGTTGTTGTTGGAACTCATGACTCACCTCGTGATGAAGGCGCACCGTCCGGGAAGTGACGGGCAATGTTGCGTTTGGAGGCGCCGATATGCCGGCGCATCAACAGTTCGGCCAGTTCACCGTCGCGATCGGCAATCGCGTCCAGAATGCGGTGATGCTCGGCAAAGGCCTGGCGTGGACGATTGGGGGTGGCGGAGAACTGGATGCGGTACATGCGCACCAGTTGATACAGCTCGCCGCAGAGCATTTGGGTGAGGGTGCGGTTACCGGCACCTTGAATGATGCGGTAGTGAAAATCGAAGTCGCCTTCCTGCTGGTAATAGCCGACACCGGCCTGGAACGCCGCATCCCGTTCGTGGGTGTGCAACACCTGGCGAAGCTCCTCGATCTCTGCGTCAGTCATGCGCTCGGCGGCCAGGCGACAGGCCATGCCTTCCAGGGACTCGCGAATCTCATACAGTTCGACCAGCTCGGCATGACTCAAAGACACCACGCGTGCGCCGACATGAGGCACCCGCACCAGCAGGCGCTGACCTTCCAGGCGATGGATCGCTTCGCGCAGCGGGCCGCGACTGATGCCGTAGGTGCGCGCCAGCTCCGGCTCGGAAATCTTGCTGCCGGGGGCGATTTCGCCTTTGACGATGGCGGCCTGGATACGCCGGAAGACGTTCTCCGACATGGTCTGGGAATCGTCTGGTACTACCGATGGTTTTTCCAGTTGCCCCAGCATATTGTCGACACCTTTAAAATCAATGCCGCAAAAACTAGCCAATAAGCCTCTCACAGTCAAAGAATAAATACACATTGTCGACAATCGTCTAATAACCCCCTCATTCGCTTGCCAAGGCATGGCCGCCTGCCAGCGCTGGCGCCAAAAAAGCATCATGTTAGAATGCCCGCCGCTTTTGCCTGACATCAAATGATGAAAGGGCGCACCCGAGATTGCGCAGCAATGCCAGTCCCCATGAAATGAACAGTGCACTGCCCTGCCTCAGGATTTATGAGACTCAAGCCTTACCTACTAGTGATGTGCCTGCTGTGCATACCGAGCCTTGGCGCTGGCGCCGAGAAGACCGTGTACGGCCTGAATGAATACGCCAAGCTTGCGGGTATCGACCTGGAAGTGGCGGCCAAACTCGACACCGGCGCCAAGACCGCCTCGTTGAGTGCCCGCGATATCAAGCGCTTCAAGCGCAATGGCGAATCCTGGGTACGCTTCTACCTGGCCATCGACACCGCCCATTCCCACCCCATCGAACTGCCCCTGGCGCGTGTCAGCAAGATCAAGCGCCGCGCCGGCGACTACGACCCCGATGAGGACAAGAACTACACCGCCCGCCCAGTGATTGCGCTGGATATCTGCATGGGCAGTGCTTTACGCAGCATCGAAGTGAACTTGACTGACCGCAGCGCATTCCAATACCCGCTGCTGATTGGCTCCGAAGCCTTGAAACGCTTTGATGCGCTGGTCGACCCCAGTCTTAAATATGCAGCAGGCAAACCCGCCTGCGCCGCCGACGCTTAATACCGCCGAGTAAACCGAATGCGCTCTTTGACCCTGCACCTGAAAATCCTGATCACCTTGCTGGTGGTGCTGGGCATTTCGGTCACCGCCTATCAGATCTTCGTGCTGGGAATTCCCGTCACCGAAGATGCCACCGACGACTTGTGGAACATCGACGCCAAGGTCGAGTTCGTCGCCAATCCGAAAGACCCGGTCAAGATCCAGATGTTCGTGCCGCCCTTGAGCCGCGACTTCGTCAGCCTCAATGAGAGCTTTATCTCGAACAACTACGGGGTGAGCGTCAACCGCATCGACGGCAACCGCAAGGTCACCTGGTCGGCGCGTCGGGCCAAGGGCAACCAGACCCTCTATTACCGCCTGGTGCTGACCAAGCGCTACAGCGGCGAAAAGGTCAAGATCAAAGGCCCGACCTTCCGCGACAGCATCGCCGTGGAAGGCCCCGAGAAGATCGCCGCCGAAGCCTTGCTGGCCCCGATCCGCCAGCACTCGGCCGACGTCGAGACCTTTATCAGTGAAGCCATCAAGCGCACCAACAACCTCAACGACGACAATGTGAAGTTGCTGCTGGCCGGCGACCCCTCGACACCGCACAAAGCCAAGATCGTCGAACTGCTGCTGTCCATCGCCCACGTGCCGGTAGAGAAAGTCCACACCATCCGCCTGGTGGCCGACCAGCCGCAAACCCCGGAACTATGGCTGCGCAGTTTCAACGGCAACGACTGGCTGTACTTCAACCCGGAGACTGGTGAACAGGGCCTGCCCGCCGACCGCCTGCTGTGGTGGACCGGCGATGAAAACCTGATCACCGTCGATGGCGGCAAGAAAGCCATGGTGACCTTCAGCCTGAACAACAGCGAGATGAACGCCATCCGCCTGGCCAAGCTGACGGACGAAAACACCGACGCCAACTTCCTCGAATACTCGCTGTACGGCCTGCCGCTGCAAACCCAGCAGACCTTCATGATCATGGTGATGATCCCGATAGGCGTGCTGGTAATCTTGATCCTGCGCAACCTGATCGGCCTGCAGACCCTGGGCACCTTCACCCCCGTACTGATCGCCCTGGCATTCCGCGAGACCCAGTTGGGCTTCGGGATTGTGCTGTTCACGATCATCACGGCACTGGGCCTGTCGCTCCGGTCGTACCTTGAACACCTTAAACTGCAGATGCTGCCGAGGCTGTCGGTGGTGCTGACCTTCGTGGTGGTGCTGATTGCCGCCATCAGCCTGTTCAGCCACAAGCTGGGGCTGGAACGCGGTTTGTCGGTGGCGCTGTTCCCGATGGTGATCCTGACCATGACCATCGAACGCCTGTCGATCACCTGGGAGGAGCGTGGCGCCAACCACGCGCTGAAAGTGGCGATTGGCACGCTGTTCGCTGCGTCCCTGGCGCACCTGATCATGAGCGTGCCGGAGCTGGTTTACTTCGTGTTCACCTTCCCGGCGATCCTGCTGATTCTGGTGGGCTTCATGCTGGCCATGGGTCGCTACCGCGGCTATCGCCTCACCGAGCTGGTGCGTTTCAAGGCGTTCCTGAAGGCTGATTCTTGATGTTCGGCTTCTGGAAGACCTGGAAGGCCCTGGAAGCGCGGGGAATCATGGGCATTAACCGGCGTAATGCCGACTACGTGCTCAAGTACAACAAGCGCAGCCTGTACCCCATCGTGGATGACAAGATCATCACCAAGGAACGGGCCCTGGCGGCCGGCATCCATGTACCGGAAATGTACGGGGTGATCTCCACCGAGAAGGAAATCGACAAGCTCGACGAGATCATCGGCGGGCGCAGCGACTTCGTGATCAAGCCCGCCCAGGGCGCCGGCGGTGACGGCATCCTGGTGGTGGCCGACCGGTTTGAAGGGCGCTATCGCACGGTGTCCGGCAAAATCATCAGCCATGAGGAGATCGAGCACCAGATTTCCAGCATCCTCACCGGCCTATATTCCCTCGGCGGCCACCGCGACCGCGCGTTGATCGAGTACCGCGTGGTGCCCGACCAGATCTTCAAAAGCATCAGCTATGAAGGCGTGCCGGACATCCGCATCATCGTGCTGATGGGCTACCCGGTGATGGCGATGCTGCGCTTGCCCACCCGCCAGTCCGGCGGCAAGGCCAACCTGCACCAGGGCGCGATCGGCGTGGGTGTAGACCTGGCCACCGGCCTGACCCTGCGCGGCACCTGGCTGAACAACATCATCACCAAGCACCCCGACACCACCAACGCGGTGGATGGCGTGCAACTGCCCAACTGGGACGGTTTCATGAAGCTCGCCGCCGGCTGCTATGAGCTGTGCGGGCTGGGTTATATCGGCGTGGACATGGTGCTGGACCAGGAAAAAGGCCCATTGATCCTTGAGCTGAACGCTCGGCCTGGGCTGAACATCCAGATTGCCAACGATTGCGGCCTGACTTTGCGCACCCATGCGGTGGAGGCACGGCTTGAAGAGCTCAAGGCAGCCGGGGTGACAGAAACCCCCGAGGAACGGGTGAAGTTCGTGCAGGAGATGTTCGGGCATATTCCGCCGGTTGAAGGCTAAGCAGCGCATCGCAGGCAAGCCCGGGCTCGATAGGTGGGAGCTGGTTTGCCTGCGATAGCTTTCTGACAAGCCACTTGCCCCTCAGGCTATACCCTCTATCGAGCTATCACCGACATCCCCTCTAGGAGCAAGTCCTACAGAGGACTACAATCCCCTCCCCCCCGCCACTGGCTGATTCACCCTCGCATGTCGACCTGCTCCGTTTACCCCTTACCCTACCGGGCCAACCCCGCCGAGTACTTTGCGGCTATTCGCCATGCGCCTGGCGCGGTGCTGCTCGACAGCGGCCGCCCGGCTGCCGAGCGGGGGCGTTATGACCTGCTCAGCGCCTGGCCCGAAGCGACCTTGACGGTTGGGCCGGATGAACGCGGCAGCGATTTCCTGCAACGCCTGCGCGAGAACCTGGCGCAGTTGGGTGAGGCGGCCCTGCCTGCTGGCGTTGAATTGCCATTTGCCGGCGGTTTGATCGGTTACTTGAGCTATGACTTCGGCCGGCACTTGGAACAGGTCTCGCGCCTGGCCGTGGACGACCTGCATCTGCCGGATGCGCGCCTGGGGCTGTATGCCTGGGCACTGGTCAGCGATCACCTGGCGCACACCAGCCAACTGGTGTTTCACCCGGTGCTGGCCGATAGCGAGCGGCAACGTCTGATCGCCCTGTTCAGTCATGCAACAGGTGACACCCCCACCACCTTCAAGCTCCAGGGCACCATGGCGCGGGACCTCAGCGTGGATGCGTACCAGCAGGCCATCCTGCGTATCCAGGATTACATCCAGGCCGGCGACTGCTACCAGGTCAACTTTGCCCAACGCTTTCGTGCGCCGTGCATCGGCGATCCATGGGCAGCCTACTGCGCGCTGCGCGAAGCCTGCCCGACGCCGTTTTCCGGGTTCCAGAGTTTGCCCGATGACGGCGCGGTGCTGAGCCTGTCGCCGGAGCGCTTCGTGCGCATCAGCGAAGGCCAGGTCGAAACCCGCCCGATCAAGGGCACCCGCCCTCGCGGTTTAACACCGGAAGAGGACGCTGCCAACGCCGCTGAGCTGCTCGCCAGCCCCAAGGACCGCGCAGAAAACCTGATGATCGTTGACCTGCTGCGCAACGACCTCGGCCGCAGTTGCCGAATCGGCTCGGTGAACGTGCCGGAACTGTTCAGCCTGGAAAGCTACCCCAACGTGCACCACCTGGTGAGCAGTGTCACTGGCATATTGGCTGACGACAAAGACGCCCTCGACCTGATCGCCGGCAGCTTCCCTGGCGGCTCCATTACCGGCGCGCCGAAGATTCGCGCCATGCAGATCATCGATGAGCTGGAGCCCACCCGCCGCGGGTTGTATTGCGGCTCGCTGGTGTACCTGGACGTGCGCGGCGAAATGGACAGCTCCATCGCGATTCGCAGCTTGCTGGTCAAGGATGGGCAGGTGTGTTGCTGGGGTGGCGGCGGGATTGTGGCGGATTCGCAGTGGCAGGCGGAGTATCAGGAGTCGCTGACAAAGGTGCGTGTGTTGTTACAAACGTTGGAAAATCTGTAGGGCACAGCCCCTTCCTAGCGTTCGAGTAGAACGCCATGCGATAGAAAAAGCCTGAATCAGAACCGCTGTGGACGGGATAGACGCTTGCAGATAGCGTCCGGAGCGACCGTCCACCCGCCACCTGTGAAGGATCACATGAAGCGACTACCTCCTCGTCTGGAAATATTTCCGAGTTTGCCTATCCACGCAATCGCACCTATGATCTCCCAAAACGGGAGGTTGAAGCGATGCGGATAATCGCTCTATCTACCCTACGAATATTCTGGGAAAGCCATTCAGCTTATAGCGACGCCAGAACACCGCTGGTCGAGTTGTATCGGCACATGGAAAAGGCCAATTATCCAACACCGCAAGCACTCAAGGCCGAACTCAGAACAGCGAGCATTCTTAAGGGTGGCAGGGTCGTGTTCAACGTTGGCGGCAACAAGTATCGAGTGATCATGGCGATCGACTACCAGCGACAACTAGGGTTTATACGGTTCGTGGGGACCCACGCTCAGTACGACCAGATCAACGCGGAGACTGCGTGATGAACATCAAACCTATTCACTCCCAGGAAGACCTGACTGCGGCACTCGTACGAGTCGAGCAGGTATGGGGAGCACCACCCGGCTCGCCTGAAGGTGATGAGCTGGAAATCCTGGCAGTCCTCATCGAGAAGTACGAAGCCGAGCATTACCCCATGCCCCCTTCGGATCCGGTAGAGGCTATCAAGTTTCGCATGGAGCAATTGGGCATGACCGCCCGCGATCTGGAGCCGTTTATCGGCACCAGTGGGCGGGTGTCAGAGGTGCTGAACCACAAGCGCAAGCTGAGCCTGTCGATGATCAAGCGTCTGCATGAAGGCTTGCGTATTCCTTATGAGCGCTTGCTGGCCGAGGGTAAGGTGTGACGGCGCCGACGCCATCGCAGGCAAGCCCGACTCCCACAGTTGACCGCGTCGTTTGACGTTACATGGTCAAAGGTGGGAGCTGGCTTGCCTGCGATGGGGCAATCAGCCGCGCCGCATAATTTACAGGCTCAACTGCCGATTCGACGCCTTGATAAACTCTTTCTTCAGGTCTTCAAACGTATGCACCGCCGGGAACTGCGGGAATTCGCGAATCACATTGTCCGGCGCATGGAACAGAATCCCACGGTCAGCTTCACCCAGCATGCTGGTGTCGTTGTAGGAATCACCGGCAGCGATCACGCGGTAGTAGAGCGTCTTGAATGCCAGCACCGATTGGCGCTTGGGGTCTTTCTGGCGCAGTTGGTAGCTCACCACCCGATCGTTTTCATCGGTGATCAAGCGGTGGCAAAGCAAGGTCGGGAAACCCAGCTGACGCATCAGCGGCTGGGAGAACTCATAGAAGGTGTCGGACAGGATCACCACCTGGAAGCGCTCGCGCAGCCAATTGACGAACTCAATGGCGCCGTCCAGCGGCTTGAGCGTGGCGATAACGGCCTGGATATCGGCCAGCTTGAGCCCATGCTCGTCGAGGATGCGCAGGCGCTGTTGCATCAGCACGTCGTAGTCGGGGATGTCACGGGTGGTGGCCCGCAGGGACTCAATGCCGGTTTTCTCGGCAAAGGCGATCCAGATTTCCGGAACCAGTACCCCTTCCAGGTCAAGGCAGGCAATTTCCACACGACACTCCTGTTAGATATTGTTAGTTGAGCGAGCAAAAGGACTGGCGAACTCTAGCGACTCAAGCCCGCCGCCGCAACGCGGGACAGTTTTTGATACCATCGCCCTCCTAGAGAGCGCTCAGCGCCACTGACCTGTAGGAACCGTCCTGATGAACCAAGCCTTCGACGTCGTTGAACTCGCCACGACTTATGCCAACAAGTCTGCCCAGGACATTCTCAAGCTGGCGTTCAGCCAGTTCGGCGATGACTTGTGGATTTCCTTCAGCGGTGCCGAGGATGTGGTCCTTGTGGACATGGCCTGGAAGCTGAACAAGAACGTCAAGGTGTTCAGCCTCGACACCGGCCGCCTGCATCCGGAGACCTACCGGTTTATCGAGCAGGTGCGTGAGTTCTACAAGATCGACATCGAGCTGATCTCGCCAGACCCGAGCAAGCTGGAGCCCTTCGTCAAAGAGAAAGGCCTGTTCAGCTTCTATAAGGACGGCCATGGCGAATGCTGCGGCATCCGCAAGATCGAACCGCTGCGCCGCAAACTCGCAGGCGTCAGCGCCTGGGCCACCGGCCAGCGCCGCGACCAGAGCCCCGGCACTCGCGGCCAGGTGGCGGCGCTGGAAATCGACACGGCGTTCTCCACACCGGAACGCACCCTGTACAAGTTCAACCCGCTGGCGCAGATGACCAGCGAAGAGGTCTGGAGCTACATCCGCATGCTGGAGCTGCCGTACAACAGCCTGCATGAGCGCGGCTTCATCAGCATCGGCTGCGAGCCCTGCACCCGGCCGGTACTGCCCCGCCAGCATGAGCGCGAAGGCCGCTGGTGGTGGGAAGAAGCCACGCAGAAGGAATGCGGGCTGCATGCGGGGAATATCATCAGCAAGGCTTGAGCCTCCGATGCCACCGCCTCTGTAGGAGCGAGCTTGCTCGCTCCTACATAACGCGATATTTGCTTTGGGGGTCGGGTAAACCTGTACACAACCTTGTAACCATAGGTGCCATTTTTGTGTGCAACTTAATGTACAACGCACCAAAACGTAACATCTCCCTGCGCCAATGGCGCTGCATATAAATAACCCTGCAATTAATGAAAAAATAAATACCTGTTCAAACGGTCAACTTATAGTGCCCGTAATTCAGTAAGTTATTCGCGACCTATATAAAAACGAAATTAGCCAAGATTTTCATATATCGAGAATTGGCACGCATATGGCTTAGGCAGAAGTGCGCTTTGTATACAATCAATACAAAACCTACATACACTTTGTCATCCGCCGCTTTGCTGCAGATGCGCTGGAGCCTGCCGGAATGCGTACAAGTCTCTCGAACACCCTCGCACTGGATCTGCCCTCCTCCCCGTTAAACCCTGCGGCCGCCGGCCCCGGCCCGCTGGTACTCAGCCCGCGCCTGCACAACAAGGACCTGGCGCCCACCAAAGTTGAAGGCCGACGCTGGGGGCGCTATAGCATCTTTGCGCTGTGGACCAATGACGTGCACAACATCGCCAACTATTCATTCGCCATTGGGCTCTATGCCCTGGGCCTGGGCGGCTGGCAAATATTGCTGTCCCTGGGGATCGGCGCAGCACTGGTGTACTTCTTCATGAACTTGTCGGGCTACATGGGGCAGAAGACCGGTGTGCCGTTTCCGGTTATCAGCCGCATCAGTTTTGGCATTCATGGGGCGCAGATTCCGGCGTTGATTCGGGCGGTAATTGCGATTGCCTGGTTTGGGATCCAGACCTACCTGGCCTCGGTAGTTTTCCGCGTGCTGCTGACCGCCATTCATCCAGGCTTTGCCGATTATGACCACGACTCGATTCTCGGCCTGTCGACCCTGGGCTGGGCGTGTTTTGTGGCGATCTGGCTGGTGCAGTTGGTGATCCTCGCCTATGGCATGGAAATGGTACGTCGCTATGAAGGCTTCGCCGGGCCGGTGATACTGCTGACCGTGGCCGCACTGGCCGGCTGGATGTACTTCCAGGCGAACGGGCAGATCGCCTGGTCGATCCGCGAGCCCCTGAGTGGCGGCGAGATGTGGCGCAATATCTTTGCCGGCGGCGCGCTGTGGCTGGCCATCTACGGCACCCTGATCCTCAATTTCTGCGACTTCGCGCGTTCATCGCCGTGCCGCAAGACCATCCAGGTCGGGAACTTCTGGGGCCTGCCGGTCAATATCCTGGTGTTCGCCGCAATTACCGTGCTGCTGTGCGGCGGACAGTTCCAGCTCAATGGCCGCGTGATCGAAAGCCCGACCGAAATCATCGCGGCGATCCCCAACACCTTTTTTCTGGTGCTCGGCTGCCTCGCTTTCCTGATCGTCACCGTGGCGGTGAACATCATGGCCAACTTCGTCGCCCCGGCCTTTGTACTGAGCAACCTGGCGCCCAAGTACCTGAACTTCCGGCGCGCCGGGTTGATCAGCGCCTTCGTTGCCGTGCTGATCCTGCCGTGGAACCTCTATAACAGCCCACTGGTGATCGTGTACTTCCTCTCTGGCCTCGGCGCGCTGCTGGGGCCGTTGTACGGGGTGATCATGGTCGATTACTGGCTGATTCGTAGAAGCCAGGTGGATGTACCGCAGTTGTACAGCGAAGACCCCCAAGGCATTTATTACTACAGCCGCGGGGTGAATATGCGTGCGGTGGCCGCGTTCATTCCGGCGGCAGTGATCGCCATCCTGCTGGCGCTGTTGCCGGGGTTTGCCAGCGTCTCGCCGTTTTCCTGGTTGTTTGGCGCCGGCATTGCCGGGTTGCTGTACCTGCTGATTGCCAAGCGTCAACCGCACTACGCCGATGTCAGCGGCGAAAGCATTGCCGTCGATAACGTCAGTCATTAAACAAGGACTTTCCATGCGTATCCTCGTGGTCAACGTCAACACCACTGAATCCATCACCGACACCATTGCCCAGCAAGCACGGGCCGTGGCTTCACCGGGCACCGAGATTGTCGGGCTCACCCCGTACTTCGGCGCAGAATCGGTGGAAGGCAACTTTGAAAGCTATCTGGCAGCCATCGCCGTGATGGATCGGGTAATGGCCTACGACCAGCCCTTTGATGCGGTGATCCAGGCCGGCTATGGCGAACATGGCCGTGAAGGCCTGCAGGAACTGCTCAATGTACCGGTGGTGGATATCACCGAAGCGGCGGCCAGCACCGCGATGTTCCTGGGGCACGCCTACTCGGTGGTGACCACCCTGGACCGCACGGTGCCGCTGATTGAAGACCGGCTGAAACTCGCCGGCCTCTACCAGCGTTGCGCTTCGGTGCGCGCCAGCGGCATGGCGGTGCTGGAGCTGGAAGAAGACCCGCTGGGCGCCATGGAGGCCATCGTGCGCCAGGCCGAACTGGCCATCCGCGACGACAAGGCCGAGGTGATCTGCCTGGGCTGCGGCGGCATGGCAGGGCTGGATGAGCAGATCCGTCAGCGCACCGGGGTTCCGGTGGTGGACGGGGTAACGGCGGCGGTGATGGTGGCCGAGTCGTTGGTGCGGTTGGGGTTGTCGACCTCGAAGGTCAGAACTTATGCGACACCGCGGCCGAAGAAGGTCATCGGCTGGCCGGGCAAATTCGGGCGGTAGACCGATGCGCCTGCATCGCGGGCAAGCCCGGCTCCCACANTGCCCGCGACGGCCACGACTCGATGCAAGGCCCTGCTCAGATAGCACTGAACCGTTGAGCCAGTTTCTGCTCGGCGAACTGCTCAATAATAAAATCCACAAACGCCCGCGTCTTGCCCGGCAGCAATTTATGCTCGGCGTAGTAGATGGAAATATTGCCGTCGTCCACATACCAATCGGGTAACACTCGCACCAACGCACCGCTGTCCAGGAACGGCACCGCCATCGGCATACTCACCAGCGCGATGCCAAGGCCCTGGGCACTGGCGCAGCAAGCGGCTTCGGAGTCGCTCATGGTCATCGCTGGTTTCAGCACTAGAGGGCTGTGCTCGCGCTCACGATGGGTCAGTTGCCATGAACGCACCCGGCCTGTCTGCGGCGAGCGGATCAAGATGCCAAGGCAGTGCGACAGGTCGTCGGGCGCCCGTACCGGCAAGCACCGCGCCAGGTAATCCGGCGACGCCACCAGCACCCGGTGCGCCGGGGTCAACTTGCGCGCAACCACGCCTTGGGGCAGCTCAAACCCGCCGCCAATGGCCGCATCGAAGCCTTGCCCGATCAGGTCGACCTGGCGGTTATCGAAATGCCAGTCCGGGCTGATATCCGGATAGCGCCGCATAAATTCGCCCAGCAACGGCACCACGTACCGGTTACCGAACACTGGCCCCATGCTGACCTTGAGCGTGCCCACCGGCCGCCCTTCGGCACTGGCCAGGTTGGCGACCGCATTCTGGATGGTGGTGAGGCTGCCGCTGACTTCCGCCAGAAACATCTTGCCGGCTTCGGTCAGCGCCAGACGCCGAGTGCTGCGCTGGAACAGCCGCACACCGAGGCGCGCCTCCAACTTGGCAACGCTTTTACCCACCGCAGCCGGGGTCAGGCTCAGGTGCCGAGCAGCCTCGGCAAAGCTGCCACCCTCGGCGCTGCGCACAAAGCATTCGATACTGCCAAAGCTTTCCATATCGCCACACTCTAAACTTTTGGTTTACACAGACTATAGCAACCACGGGCTACCGAGCAGCGCGGGTGAGGTCGATACTCGCTCCATCAACTACCTCGGAGATCGACATGACCACACACAACCTCACCGGCAAAGTCGCCTTGATTCAAGGCGGTTCCCGCGGCATCGGCGCCGCCATCGTCAAGCGCCTCGCCGCCCAGGGGGCAGCGGTTGCCTTTACCTACGTCAGCTCGGCCGCCAAGGCTGAAACACTGCAGAACGAGGTGATCAGCGCAGGGGGGCAGGCTCTGGCGATACACGCCGACAGCGCCGATGCCACGGCGATTCGCGCTGCGGTCAACGCCACGGTCGAGGCGTTTGGACGCCTGGATATCCTGGTGAATAATGCCGGCGTGCTGGCCATCGCGCCGCTGGAAGACTTCAAGCTGGAAGACTTCGACCAGACCCTGGCGATCAACGTACGCAGCGTGTTTATCGCCACCCAGGAAGCCGCCAAACACATGGGTGAAGGCGGCCGCGTGATCAATATCGGCAGCACCAACGCCGAGCGTATGCCGTTCGGTGGCGGCGGCCCTTATGCGATGAGCAAGGCGGCACTGGTGGGGTTGACCAAGGGATTGGCGCGGGATCTGGGGCCACGTGGCATCACCATCAACAACGTGCAGCCTGGGCCGGTGGACACCGATATGAACCCGGCGAACAGTGATTTTGCCGAAAGTCTGATCGGGTTGATGGCGGTAGGTCGGTATGGGCATGTGGAGGAGATTGCCAGTTTTGTGGCCTATCTGGCCGGGCCGGAAGCCGGCTATATCACTGGCGCCAGCCTGACCATCGATGGTGGTTTCAGCGCCTGATTTTGCAAAACCGCAAACCAAATGTGGGAGCGGGCTTGCTCGCGAATACGGTGAGTCAGTTGATAAATCTACTGACTGACACCCTGCATTCGCGAGCAAGCCAGCTCCCACATTTTTGACCGCGCGGGGTCAGGCCATGGGGGGCAAGCCGTAGGCGGCCAAATCAAAGTCGGCGAGCTTGCGAATAATCTGGTCAGCATGCTGGTACTTGCTGTCAGCCATCGCCTCATCGGGCACCGCAATAGCGGTCATGTGCGCAGCCTTCGCGGCCGTCACGCCGAACGGCGAATCTTCGAACACCAGACAATCCTCAGGCGCTACACCCAACCGGCGCGCTGCGGTAAGGAAGATATCCGGCGCGGGCTTGGCAGCACCGACTTCCGGGTCGTCAGCGGTGACGATGGTGTCGAACAGGCCAAACCATTCACGGTGCAGGGTGGTCTTGTGGCCAAACGAATTACGCGATGAACTGGTGCCCACCGCAATCGGAATATTGTGCGCCTTCAAGTGCCGCACCAACGCCTCGGCACCGGGCATGCCCAAGGCCTTGGGAAAGCGCTCGCTCATCAGCGGTTCGCGTATTTCCAGAAACTCGGCGGGCGTGATCGGCAGGTCCAGCGCCTTGACCACGTAATCGGCCAAATCCTGGGCACCCCGCCCGATGATGTGCTGCTTGATGCCCCAGTCGTAGGTACGGCCATAGCGTTCGGCAATGATCTGCGTGACTTCGGTGTAGATGCCTTCGGTATCCAGCAACAACCCGTCCATATCGAAAATCACGGCCTTGATCGGGACAGCGTTACGCGGTGCATTCATCACAACACAACCTTGGGGCGAGGACTAAAAGGATTCAGCACAATAACGGCCCTCGTTGCCTGCAAGCAACCTTCGTGGGCTATCCGTTGATTCATACCACGCAACAGTTTTGCCCGTCGGCGCTGACGGCGGCCGTCTAGGGTTTGAGAGGAAAACGTCATGACCCGTTGACGCGGATCTGAAAATACCGATTGCAAACCTTATAAAAGACTTATTAGCCTCCCCTGAACTCAATCCAATGGACGCGAAAAGCCGTCAAACAATTGCTTCGGTTGCATTCGTATCATCAGCAACAGGTACGCGATGCCGTGTCCGCTCTTGAACACATGCCCGATGCAATCAACGTCAAGGCACTGGTTAACCATCCTCACAGCTATCGCTTGCGGGTTGGTCATTACCGGGTCCTTTTCGACTGGGACGGCAGCACCCAGGTCGTCAGTATCCAAGAGGGTAAAAAACGTGACGAGCGAACCTACTGCCGTACAGATCATCCACAATACGCAGGGCGAGCCAGCCTATGTGGTGATTCCCTATGAACACTATGTGGCGCAGCAAAACGATCCAAACCTGATACCCCATGCGGTAGTCAGCCGCCTGGTGGATGGCGCAACACCTATTCGCGCGTGGCGCGAGCATCTGAGCCTGACCCAGGAAGAAGTCGCCAAACGCCTGGGTATTTCACAATCGGCATTTGCCCAGCAGGAAGCGGTCAGCAAACCCCGCCGCACCACGCGAGAAAAGATAGCCAAAGCGTTCGGTATCAATGCCAGTCAACTGGAGCTATAACGGCGCGCTGCAAAAATTCACGTACCCCTTCACCTCACATCGAGCTCAAACATGCTCTACCGCCTAGCCGCCGACGGCCTCGTGCTGTTCCACCTGGCCTTTATCCTGTTCGTGCTGTTCGGCGGCCTGCTCACCCTGAAGTGGCCCAGGGTAATGTGGCTGCACCTGCCCGCCGTTGCCTGGGGCATCGCGGTGGAGGTGCTGCACCTGCCCTGCCCACTCACCCGTTGGGAAAACCTGTTTCGCCACTTGGCCGGGCAGGATGGTTATGGCGGTGGGTTTATCGAGCATTACATTCTGACGATGATCTACCCAGCCGGGCTGACTGCGAATACTCAATTAGTGCTGGGGGCCGTGGTGGTGGTGGTCAACCTCGCCGTGTATGCACGCCTGATCAAACGCAAGTAGGCAGGCAACCCAGGCCAACCAGGGTGGCCTCCACCGCCTGTTCCAGCGGTGTGTGGGGCTCATGGCCGAGCGTCGCGAGCAGGCGCTGGTTATCCAGGCGCAACGGTGTTTGCCACAGGTAGCGCATCTCCTGCATCTCACGCACGGTGACGACAAAAGGCGCCGCCCAGTTCAACAACCACCAGGGAAACGCGCCGACCCTGGGTTGCTGGCCCGTCCTGCGCAGCACCACACGCTGGATCGTCTTAGCCATCTGCGCACCGTCCGCATCCATGTACCCAGCCATATGAAAGCAGGCGAAGGCGCCAAGACTGGCACGACGCTCAATCAACTCAAGCATTGTACGCGCTACGTCCGGCAGATAAGCCCATTGATGGGCCACGCCGTAATCGCCTGGGTAGCGGATGGTGTGCACCGGTTTGCCGGGTTTGACCAAGCCTTGGGCAAACCAGTTATTGGCCACCCTGGCGCCGAAAAAATCCCCAGCGCGCACAATCACCACCCGGGCGCCCTGAGTGGAAGCGGCTCGCAAGCGCTGCTCCATCTGCACACGGATCGCGCCCTTGCGAGTCAGCGGGTGCTGGGGTGAGTCTTCGTGCAGCACAGGGAATGCATCCGGCCCGAAGTTGTAGACCGTGCCGGGCAGCACGACTGTCGCGCCTTCGCAGATGGCCGCCGCAATGGAGTTGTCGATCATCGGCAACACCCACTCGGCCCATTTGCGATAACCCGGCGGATTGACGCCGTGCACGATTACCGCGCAGCCCCGGGCGGCCGCGATCACGTCGTCGCGATTCAGGGCATCGCCTTTTAGCCACGTAAAAACAGGATTTTGGCTGCGAGCCTTGATCAGATCCCGAGTCAACGCCCGCACCTCCCAGCCCGCCGCGCTCAACTGCCGCGCCACTTCGCCACCAATGCCACCGGTTGCACCCAAAACCAGAACCTTGCTCATCACCCTCTCCCACTGTTGGTTGATGAGGGTATGTTGGATGCGGAACAGCTATAGAGGAATTGCCCAAGAGTATCGAGCCGCTATACATTTATGTATGGCTACGAATATCGGTTGGGAGCTTTACCGGTCATTTCTCGGTGTACTCAAGGAAGGATCGCTGTCGGGGGCCGCACGGCAGCTCGGCATCACCCAACCCACGGTAGGGCGGCACATCGCCGCGCTGGAAACGGCGCTGGGCGTCGTGTTGTTCACCCGCTCGCCCTCAGGCTTATTACCCACTACGGTCGCCCACACACTGCGGGCGCATGCAGAAACCATGGCGCGTACCGCCGCCGCCCTTGAACGCGCCGCCTCGTCCCAAGGCGATGAGGTGCGCGGCGTGGTACGAGTATCGGCCAGTGAAGTGGTGGGTGTGGAGGTACTGCCGCCGATCATCACGCAATTGCACCGGGAACACCCGCACCTGAAGGTGGAACTGGTGCTGACCAACCGCTTGAGCGACCTGCTGCAGCTGGAAGCCGACATTGCCGTGCGCATGGTGCGCCCCAGCCAGGAGCAGCTGCTGGCGCGGCGTATCGGCCTGATCGAAGTCGGCCTGCATGCCCGTGACGATTACCTGCAGCAACACGGCATCCCCCAACACATGCACGACCTGGCCGGCCACTCCGTCATCGGCTTTGATCAAGCCACTGCATTTATCCGCAGCCTGGCAATCAAGGGTTTTGAGCGCAACGCCTTCGCCATCAGTAGCGACAGCGACCTGGCGCAACTGGCAATGATCCGCGCCGGTGCCGGCATCGGTGGGTGCCAGGTACAACTGGCCCAGCGCGACCCACGTCTGCGCCGAGTGCTGCCTGACGGCTTCGCGTTTAAAATGGACACTTGGGTCAGCATGCACGAAGACCTGCGCAACAGCCCACGCTGCCGGGTGACATTCGATGCACTGGTGGCAGGTTTGCAGCGTTACGTACAGGCTTGAGACAGCTGCGCTGGTGAACAATCAGCGCACCTCAATCCGTTCGCGGTCGCCCCATGTCCGAAGCCTTCGAAGTTCCCAGCCCCCACGAAAAACACCTTGAACACACCACCGAGCATGCTCACGGCCGCGGCGATAGCTTTGCCAGTCGTATCGCCGTGATGACCGCGATCATGGCGACCGTCGGTGCCATGCTCAGCTATCAGGCCGGCTCCAGCGAAAGTGAAGCTGCGATGGACAAGAACAACGCCGCCATCATCAAGACCGAAGCCGCTAACCAGTGGAACTACTACCAGGCCAAATCCAGCCGCCAGAACCTGGCAGAACTGGCCAGCCATATTCCCGGCGTGGATGCGGCGCATTACCAGGCGGAGATCGAGCGCTACAAGCGCCAGAAGGAAGAAGTGCGTAAACAGGCCGAAACGCTTGAGGCCACTTCACGGGACTGGGACCACAAATCCGAGGAAGCGCTGCACCAGCACCATCGCTGGGCCCAGGCGATGACGGCGATTCAGATCGCGATTTCATTGGCGGCGATTACCCTGCTCACGCGCAAGGAATGGCTCAAACGCATGTCGTACACCGCCGGCGGGGTGGCGGTGATGTTGGGTGGCCTGGCGTGGCTGCATCTCTGACACGCCGAAGAATAAATGTGGGCGCTGTCGAGCCCCAACCAGGCTGCAATGGGATCACCGCGCAGTACCCGCCAGACTGCGACCCAGCCTCGCTGATTGATTTCAATCTGCCAACTGAGCGCTTAGAGTGTCGCCCCCCCGAGAATTGAATCTCGAGATTGAATTTATGGAGTTATAAGTGAAATACGTCAGTAAAGTCGTTGCAGCAGCCGTACTTGGTTTCACCCTGGCAGGTTGCACCGGCACCGCCATGAAAACCCAGCAATACGACGCCAGCCAATACACCGTCCTCGGCCACAGCGAAGCCAGCGCCACCGGCATCATGCTGCTGGGCGTCATCCCCATCGGCCAGAACAACCGCTTCGTACGCGCCCAGGATGCAGCCATCAAGGCCAAGGGCGGCGACGCGTTGATCAACACACAAGTGCAGGAAAAGTGGTTCTGGGCTTGGGTATTGAACGGCTACACCACCAAAATCTCCGGTGATGTGATCAAGCTGAAAACCGCGCAATAAAGTACGAAATTGCCAGGGCGCTGACCCCGGCAAGCGACGTATCATGGGCCTGACTTTCGAGGATGGCCCATGAACCTCAGCATCATATACGCCCTCGCGGCCGCCGCCCTGTTCGGCGCCAGCACCCCGCTCGCCAAAAGTCTTGGCCTGGGCCTCTCGCCCATCCTGCTCGCCGGCCTGCTCTACCTCGGCAGCGGCATTGGCCTTGCCGGTGTGCGCTTGATCCGTGATCGCGGCTGGAAACCTACCGGGCTAACCCCATCGGAATGGCCCTGGCTACTTGGCGCCATCGCCTTCGGCGGCCTCCTCGGCCCCGTTGCACTGATGTTCGGCCTGACCCGCACCACCAGCGCCAGCGCCTCCCTGATGCTCAACCTTGAGTCGGTACTGACCGCCGTGATCGCCTGGGTCGTGTTCCGCGAAAACGCCGACCGACGCATCGTCCTCGGCATGCTTGCCATTGTGTTGGGCGGCGTGGTGTTGTCGTGGTCCGGTGCTGACAGCAGCCATCAGGACTGGACCGGACCGCTCGCCGTTGCGCTGGCGTGTTTGTGCTGGGGCATTGATAACAACCTGACGCGCAAGGTGTCGGCGTCTGACGCGCTCTTTATCGCTGGCGCCAAGGGTTTGATTGCGGGGTTGGTGAATTGCAGCCTGGCGCTTTACCTGGGGGCGCAGATTCCGGGCATGGCGCAACTGGCGCCGATTCTACTGGTAGGTTTCCTCGGCTATGGCATCAGCCTGGTGATGTTCGTGCTGGCCCTCCGCGGGCTGGGCAGCGCGCGTACCGGCGCTTACTTCTCCACGGCACCCTTTCTCGGTGCTGCAGTGGCGTTACTGGTGTTTGGCGAGTCGGTGACCGTCGCCTTCTGGATTGCCTCGGCGCTGATGGCCGTGGGCGTGTGCCTGCACCTGACGGAGCGGCATGCCCATGAGCATGTGCATGAGGCAACGCAACATGGGCACTGGCATGTGCATGATGAGCATCATCAACATGAGCATAGGTTTGAGTGGGACTCGAAGGTGCCTCATAGCCATGAGCATGCGCATGGAGTGATGAGGCATAGCCATGCGCACTTTCCGGATGTGCATCATCGGCATAGGCATTGAGGGCGGGCTTAGGCATAGGGTGTGACGTCATGGGGCCGCAGACTGAAAGGCCAGACAACTGAGCTGATAAAAGTTGTACTTTTCAAACCCAGAAATCACAAAACCCCTGGTTTCTTTCGAAACCAGGGGTTTTGTTTACATCGAATTTGGCGGTGAAGGAGAGATTCGAACTCTCGATACAATTTCTTGTATACACACTTTCCAGGCGTGCTCCTTAAGCCACTCGGACACTTCACCGTATCTCGTCAAACCAGTTCAGTCTGTCGAGGCGCGCTAATGTAGTCGAAAGCCTTTCTGATGGCAAAGGTTTTTTTCAGAATTTTCATGCGGTTAGACCGTTATGCCATTCACCGTCCGGCAAGGGGTGGTGATTGTGCCATTCTCAGGCATCGGCGGCACGCGTCTGGAGCGCTTGCTGCGCCCTGCTCCGGGGCGTCTACCCTTGGGGATGCAGGAAAAGCCTGACTGGGTAGTCAGTCACGGTGCTTTACCCGCACGGGCGTGGTGAGTAACGTCTGCGCATCTATCTCTATAACAAGCCCTACAAGGAACCGCGTCATGAGTGAGTTGATTGCCTACCACTTCGAAGACGGTATCGCGACCCTGACCCTGAGCAACGGCAAGGTGAATGCCATTTCTCCGGCGGTGGTCAGTGAGTTTAATGCGGCGCTGGATCAGGCCGAGAAGGATCGGGCGGTGGTGATCATCACGGGCACGCCGGGGATTTTGTCGGGTGGTTATGATTTGAAGGTGATGACGGCGGGCCCTAAAGAGGCAATCAGCCTGGTGACCTCGGGTTCGACCCTGGCGCGGCGGATGTTGGCGCATCCGTTCCCGGTGATTGTGGCCTGCCCTGGGCATGCGGTGGCCAAGGGCGCGTTCCTGTTGTTGTCGGCGGATTATCGGATTGGCGTCGAAGGCCCGTTCAGCATTGGCCTGAATGAAGTGGCGATTGGCATGACCATGCACCACGCCGGTATCGAGTTGGCGCGGGATCGCCTGCGTAAGTCGGCGTTTCAGCGTTCGGTGATCAATGCCGAAATGTTTGATCCGCAAGGCGCCTTGCACGCCGGTTTCCTCGACAAGGTGGTGGCACCCGAAGAACTGCACGCTGCAGCACTGGAAGCAGCACGGCAGCTGAAGAAGATCAATATGAACGCGCACAAACACACTAAGTTGAAAGTACGCCGCGCGCTGCTCGAAGCCCTGGATGATGCAATCATCCAGGATCAGGGCCATAGCCTGAGCTAAGTCCTACACCTGCTGTACCTGAGCCCGACCTTGAGTCGGGCTTTTTCTTACCTATAAATGTGAAACGTCCGTAGCCGCTCTAGCTAGCCGTTATCGGCTCATGTGGAAACATGCGCTTAAACATCGGCTATCTCCTACGTCTGTAGGGGCAATTGCCGAATACAGTGCACATCCGTACACTGCGCCACCTTTTGTCCCTATGGGCCGTGTCGATGCTTTTTCTGTTGCGTATGTTGTTGATGGGCCTGCATTTTATGATCGCTGGCGTGCTGGGTGTGCTGGTCGGTGTGTGCAGGCCGTTCAACCCGGACAACAGCCGTCTCTGCGCTCGCCTCTATGCGTTGCCGGCCATGCGGATCCTGGGCTTGAACGTAAAGACCGACGTCGACTCGCTGCGCAACAAGCCCGGTACCTGCGTGGTGATCGCCAACCATCAGTCCAATTACGATTTGTTTGTGTTCGGCAATGTAGTGCCGCATCGCACGGTCTGCATCGCCAAGAAAAGCCTGAAATGGGTACCACTGTTCGGCCAGTTGTTCTGGCTGGCGGGCAATGTGCTGATCGACCGTGGCAATGCGCACAAGGCCCGGCGTGCGATGCTGACGACCACGCATACCTTGCAGCATGAGGACACGTCAATCTGGGTGTTCCCGGAAGGTACGCGCAACCTGGGCAAAGGGTTGTTGCCGTTCAAGAAAGGCGCATTCCATATGGCGATTGCGGCCGGTGTGCCTATCGTGCAGGTGTGTGTCAGCAATTACGTGACGCAGATGAAGCTCAATCGTTGGGACAGTGGCAGTGTGCTGATACGCTCGTTGCCGCCGATTCCTACCTGTGGCTTGACGGTGGATGACATCCCTCAGTTGCTGCTGACGTGTCAGACGCAGATGGATGAGTGCATTGCACAGATGGATCGCGAACTGCAACGCGCGTAGGCGCCCGCTTAGGGTGACGCGGAGCGTCACGGGCGGCATTCCCACGCAGAGCGTGGGAACGATCAGTGATATCAGCCAGCAACAACGGAACACCATTCAGGCTAAGCTGCCCAACATCTGTCCTCTTGATAAGAAGTGATCAGCACCATGGGTAGAGTTGTTGCGGCTGCCGTCTACAGCGCCGGTAAGAAAGTCTCGGATATCACTCTCGATGAAGGCGCGGCCTGGGCCGCCAAACCTGGGCACTTTGTGTGGATCGGCCTGGAAGAACCCAGCGCCCAGGAACTGAACAACCTGCAACGCCAGTTCAACCTGCACGAGCTGGCGATTGAAGACGCCATGGAAAAACACAGCCGCCCGAAGCTGGAAACCTTCGGCGACGCGCTGTTTATCGTCACCTACTCACCGGTGCGCGAGAACGGCAAGCTGGAGTTTATCGAAACCCATATTTTTGCCGGCAACGGCTACATCATAACCGCACGCAACGGTCACTCGGCGTCCTACGGCTTTGTGCGCCAACGCTGTGAGGCGCGCCCGTTGTTGCTGGAGCATGGGGAAGATTTCGTACTCTATGCGTTGCTGGATTTTGTCACTGAAAACTACCAGCCGGTGAGCGAGGCGATCCACGCCGAGATTGATGAGTTGGAGCGTAACGTGCTGTGCAGTTCGCTAAACGAGCGCGATATCCAGCACCTCCACGGCCTGCGCCGCGATGTGTTGCGGCTCAAGCGGCATGTGGCGCCGATGGTGGAAATCAGCCAGGAGCTGCAGAAGCTGAGCTTCCCGTTTATCGACAAGAACATGCGCCCGTATTTTCGTGATGTGCAAATCCACGTTACGCGACAGATGGAAGACCTCACCACCCTGCGCGACATTGCCAGCCAGACCATCGAGATCGGTGTGTTGCTGGAGGCTTCGCGCCAGAGCGTGGTGCAGCGCAAGTTCGCCGCGTGGGCGGCGATCCTGGCGTTCCCCACGGCGGTGGCGGGGATTTACGGGATGAACTTTCAGAACATGCCCGAGCTGCAATGGCACTACGGCTATTTTGCGGTGCTCGGTTTTATTACCTTGGGCTGTACCGGTTTATGGGCCAGCTTCAAGCGTTCGGGCTGGCTTTAAGCCTTGGCTTCAGGCTGGTGCGCCACAAAGCGCATCATCCACTCCGCCACGGTCACGCCGTGGTGGTCGCGCTCCAGGCTGGCCACGCCGTTGCTGTAGACCTTTTCACCCAGGGTTGTCTGAAGTATTTCCAGCAACTCACGGGAATAGTCGTGAACAAACTCCGGATGGCCCTGGAAGCACAGCACCTGGTCGCCAATGTGATACGCGGCAAACGGGCAGAATTCGCTGGAGGCGATCACGGTGGCGTTTTCTGGCAAGGTGGTGACTTGGTCCTGGTGGCTGATCAATAGCGTCAGTTCCGGCACCTCAGGACTCATCCATGGCGTCTTCGCATCCAGCTTGTAGGCGTGGGTGCCCATCCCCCAGCCCTGACTGGCACGTTCGGCCTTGCCGCCCAGCAGCAGCGCGAGCAACTGATGACCGAAGCACACGCCCAGCAGCTTGTCGCCGCGCTCATAACGCGTGAGCAGGTAGGTTTTGAGCGTCTGGATCCAAGGGTCGGTACCGAACGAATCGGCCTTGCTGCCGGTGATCAGGTACGCGTCAAACACTTCGTCATCCGGCGGGTACTCGCCTTGCACCACGTTGTAGACCACAAACTCGGCGGCTATCGGTTGCTTGGCGAACAGGCGCTTGAACATCTGCCCATAGCCTTGGTACTCATCGATCAAAGCGGGACGCAGAATATCGGTTTCCAGGATGCAGACGCGTAGCGACATAAAAAATACCTGACACGGCGATGGGAATATTGCACACCCCAGAGCCTGCCTTGAAATACCTCCCCAAAGCAAGCCCTCAATGGCCGCCCACACTCCCTGTAGGAGCGAGCTTGCTCGCGAAAAACGTCAACGATAACGCAGGTGGCCTGGATAAAAGCGTTGCCTGTGCGTTCTTCGCGAGCAAGCTCGCTCCTACAGTGGAACGTCTAAAACAGCGCGCCTTTTGCGGCTTTTTCCAGTAATAACGCCGGTGGCGAGAAGCGCTCCCCGTACTCCTCGGCGAGGTAGCGGGCGCGGGCGATGAAGTCGTTCAGCCCGTACTGGTTGATAAACTGCAACGCGCCGCCACTCCAAGCGGCAAAACCGATGCCGAAGATTGAACCAACGTTGGCATCCGCCGTGGACATCAACACGCCCTCCTCCACACAGCGCACGGTTTCGATGGCTTGGATAAACAGCAAGCGGTCACGCACATCCTGGGGGGAGATTTGCTTGCCGGGCTGTTCGAACCGGTTTTTCAGCTCAGGCCACAGGTGCTTCTGGCCGCCAGCGGGATAGTCGTAAAAACCACCGCCGGCCGCCTTGCCCGTGCGCTTGTATTCGTTCACCAACAGATCAATCACCGCCGTCGCCGGATGGTTCGGCATAGCCTTGCCTTCGGCCTGCAGGTCCTTGGCCGTTTGCTGTCGGATATGGCTCATCAGGCTGAGGGACACTTCATCGGACACCGCCAGCGGCCCCACTGGCATGCCGGCCTTGCGCGCTTCGGTCTCGATCATCGGCGCCGCCACGCCTTCGCCGAGCATGGCGATGCCTTCGTTGGTAAAGGTGCCGAATACCCGCGAGGTAAAGAAACCGCGACTGTCGTTGACCACAATCGGGGTTTTCTTGATTTGCAGTACGAAGTCAAAACCTCGGGCCAGGGTTTCGTCGCTGGTGCGCGCCCCCTTGATGATTTCCACCAAGGGCATCTTGTCCACGGGGCTGAAGAAGTGCAGGCCGATGAACCTGGCTTGATCAGGCACCGCCGTGGCCAGACCGCTGATGGGCAAGGTGGAGGTGTTGGAGGCGATCACCGCGTCGGCCCCCACCACGCTTTGCGCTGCGGCCGAGACCTTGGCCTTGAGTGCGCGGTCTTCGAATACGGCCTCGATGATCAGGTCGCAGCCGGCCAGGTCGGCGTCATCCTGAGTAGGATGAATGCGCGCCAGGGTGGTTTCGCGCTGTTCGGCGGTCAATTGCCCACGGCTGACTTTCTTGTCCAGCAATGCGGCCGAATGAGCTTTGCCTTTTTCAGCGGCGGCCAGGGTGATGTCTTTGAGCACCACCTCGATCCCCGCACAGGCACTGACATAGGCGATGCCCGCGCCCATCATCCCGGCGCCGAGCACACCGACTTTGCGCGTTACATAAGGCGCAAAGCCCTGCGGGCGCGAGCTGCCAGCGTTGATTTGGTTGAGCTGGAACCAGAAGGTGCCGATCATGTTTTTTGCCACTTGCCCGGTCACCAGTTCGGTGAAGTAGCGGGTTTCGATCAGGTGCGCGGTGTCGAAGTCCACCTGGGCGCCCTCGACCGCCGCACACAGGATTTTCTCCGGCGCAGGGAAGCAGCCCTGGGTCTTGCTACGCAAAATCGATGGGGCAATGGCGAGCATCTGCGCGACTTTAGGGTGGGACGGCGCGCCGCCGGGAATCGAGTAGCCCTTGTTGTCCCAGGGTTGCCTGACCTGCGGATTAGCCAGAATCCAGGCACGGGCTTGAGCCAGCAATGCCTCGCGATCCGCCGCCAACTCATCAATCAAACCCGCTTGCAGGGCCTGGGCGGGCCGCACCTTTTTGCCTTCGAGCAAATACGGCAAGGCTTTTTCCAGGCCAAGCATGCGCACCATACGCACCACGCCGCCGCCTCCTGGCAACAGGCCGAGGGTGACTTCCGGCAAACCCAGTTGCACGGACTTGTCGTCCAGCGCGACCCGGTGATGGCAGGCCAGGCAAATTTCCCAACCACCGCCCAAGGCCGCGCCATTGATTGCGGCCACCACCGGTTTGCCGAGGGTTTCCAGGCGGCGTAATTGCGCTTTCAATACCAAGACACTGTCGTAGAACGACTTGGCATGGGCTTTATCGACCTTGATCAGCTCATTGAGGTCGCCCCCGGCAAAAAAAGTTTTCTTGGCCGAGGTGATCACCACCCCGGCGATCTCGTCCTTTTCCGCTTCCAGGCGCGCGAGGGTGGCGGCCATGGCTTCACGGTAAGCGGCGTTCATGGTGTTGGCGCTCTGGCCGGGCATGTCCAGGGTCAGTACCACGATCTGGTCCTGGCCTTTTTCGTAACGAATGGCATCGGTCATGACAAATTCCTTAGGCTCAGAGGCGTTCGATAATGGTGGCGATCCCCATGCCACCGCCGACACACAAGGTGGCCAGGCCGTAGCGTTGCTGGCGCACCTCGAGCTCGTCGAGCAAGGTGCCGAGAATCGCGCAGCCGGTGGCGCCCAAGGGATGGCCCATGGCGATGGAGCCGCCGTTGACATTGACCCGTGCGGTGTCGATGCCCATGTCCTTGATGAACTTGAGCACGACCGAAGCAAAGGCTTCGTTGACTTCAAACAGGTCGATGTCTTCAACCCGCAGGCCGGCTTTGGCCAGCGCCTTGCGAGTGGCCGGCGCGGGGCCGGTGAGCATGATGGTCGGGTCGGTGCTGGTCACCGCCGTGGCGACAATACGCGCCCGCGGTTGCAGGCCCAGTTCACGGCCTTTGGCCTCGGAACCGATCAGCATCAGCGCGGCGCCATCCACAATGCCGGAACTGTTGCCCGGCGTGTGCACATGGTGGATGCGCTCCACGTGGCTATAGACCCGCAACGCGGTGGCGTCGAAGCCCATCTGGCCCATCATTTCGAAGCTCGGCTTGAGCTTGCCCAAGCCCTCGAGGGTTGAGTCGCCGCGGATAAATTCGTCATGGTCCAGCAGCACGATGCCGTTCTGGTCGTGCACCGCGATCAGCGACTTATTGAAGGAACCGTCTGCCCTCGCCCTGGCGGCTTTCTGCTGGGACTGTAGGGCAAAGGTGTCGACATCCTGGCGTGTGAAGCCTTCCAGGGTGGCGATCAGGTCGGCGCCAATGCCTTGGGGCGTGAAGTGGCTGTGCATATTGGTTTGCGGGTCGAGCACCCAGGCGCCGCCATCGCTGCCCATGGGCACGCGGGACATGGACTCGACGCCGCCAACAACCACCAGGTCTTCGAAGCCGGAACGCACCTTCATCGCCCCCAGGTTCACCGCCTCCAGGCCCGACGCGCAGAAGCGATTGACCTGTACACCGGCAACACTGACATCCCAGTCGGCCACCAGCGCGGCGGTCTTGGCGATATCGGCGCCCTGGTCGCCCACGGGGGTGACGCAGCCAAGGACGATGTCATCCACTTGGCGGGTGTCGAGGTCGCTGCGCTGCGCCAGCGCCGTGAGCAAGCCGGCCACCAGGTTTACAGGCTTGACGCTGTGCAGGGCACCGTCGGCCTTGCCTTTTCCCCGGGGCGTGCGTATCGCATCAAAGATCAAAGCTTGGGTCATGACATCCTCGAACCGCTATGGGTGTGTGCCCCTACCTTAGGCCCGATTGACACGGTTTCAATGACGGATGCGCTCATTGCTTTTGACCCCCTCGCTCGGACGAACGGTAGGTACCTACGGGAAATGCCTGATTAATCGTTTTAGCTGTCTAGCCCTAGGGCTGGCGCCAAGATGGCAATAAGCCTCATGCCGTTTTTAGCGCAAATACTTCTTAGCTGATATGAAATGAGTCTAAGCCAGAAAGAACGGGCGCTCTAAGGTTGAATCTGTAAGACGCTGCTGCCGGGTTTTGCTGGAGCAGCTGTAAGAAAAGTGCAACGTCACCTCGCGATACTGACTTCAACGGCACGCATTTGACGCTCAGGAATAACAACAAAAGAAAAGGCAGTCAGCCATGTTCAAACAATCGAAAGTACGTCAGGCGGGACTTATCCTGTTCGCCACCACCTTGATTCTGATCTTGCCCAATTTAACCAAGGTTATTGGGTGACACTCCCAGCTTCCGTGCACACACCGCACCAGGCCTGCAGCTTTTGGCAGCACCTGCCAGGACATTGCGCTTAGCGCTCCTGTTGCAGGGGCTGTCTTTTTACCTGCCGTTTTCCGTTATCGTGTGCGCCCTCACTCTCTCGCAACGGGCCTGTGCCTTGAAACCGATCCGCGCCCTTTTTGCCCTGCTGCTGAGCCTGCCTGCGGCGGCGGCACAGTTGACCATCGAGTTGGACCACACCCACAAAACCTGGGAGACCGCCGAGCTGCTCAAGCATCCCGACGCTCAGACGGTGCAGATCGTTGATGATGTGTCCTACAAGCGCAACATGACCTATCGTGCGGTGCCCCTCGCGGTGCTCTTGCCGGGCCTTAAATCTGCGAACCACCTGCAAGCCGTTGCCCTTGATGGTTTTGCCGCCGAACTTGCCGCCGCGCCGTTGCTGGAAAAAAACGGCGCCCGCGCCTGGCTGGCCGTGGAAGACCCGGCCCATCCATGGCCACCACTGGCACAGGGCAAGCCCAGCGCCGGACCGTTCTATCTGGTCTGGACCAACCCTCAAGCCGGACGTATCAGCCCGGAACAGTGGCCGTTCCAGGTCTCCAGGTTCAAACAGTTGCAGACGGTTGGCGAGCGTTTCCCGGCGTTATTGCCCGACCCTAAGCTGGCGGCGAACGACCCGATCAACCAAGGCTTCGCGTTATTTCAGAAGAACTGCCTGGCGTGCCATCGCCTCAATGGCGGCGGTGATGCCCAGATGGGGCCGGACTTGAATGTGCCCTACAACCCCACCGAGTATTTCAGCGGCGATTTCCTCAAGCGTTACATCCGCGACCCGCAGAGCCTGAGGCATTGGCCACAGGCCAAGATGCCGGCGTTTACAGCGAGTGTATTGCCAGACAATGAGTTGGATTTGCTGGTGGGGTATCTGCGGCATATGGCGGGCCGCAAGTTGTAGGGGCGAGCTTGCTCGCGAAAAGCCTGAGAGCACCGTCGATCGTTCCCACGCTCTGCGTGGGAACGCCTCTTGCGATGCTCTGCATCACGCTATGGGACGCGGAGCGTCCTGGGCTGCATTCCCACGCAGAGCGTGGGAACGATCAAGCAAGCTTGCTCCGACAGTTATCGGTCATTGCTGCGGCGCCACGAATACCTTGGCGTGCATCTGCTCATGCCCACCGCCACGGCGCATGCCGCGTACCGGGCAGGCGTCGAGGTAGTCCAGGCCGACGGCCAGCTTCAAGTGCCGCTCCGGCCGCGCCAGTTGGTTGGTCACGTCAAAGCTGTACCAGGCGTCATCCAGCCAGGCTTCGGCCCAGGCATGACTGGCCAGGTGCGCGCTGTCTTCGGTGTACAAATACCCCGACACATACCGCGCCGGGATCCCCAGGCTACGTGCGCAGGCCAGGAACGCATGGGTATGGTCCTGGCACACCCCAGCGGCCCCTGCGAAGGCTTGGGCGGCGCAGGTATCGACGTCAGTCGCGCCGGGGGTGTAGACCATGGTGTGGTTCAGCGCCTGCATCAGGTCGATAAGCGCCGTGCGGTCGCGACGCTGATGGCAGTTTTGCTCGGCAAACCCGCGCAGGGCGTCGTCGGGCTCGGTGAGGCGCGTGGAGCGCAGGAACGGAAAGGCAGACTGGCTTTCGTGTTCGGCCTCGCGCAATTCATCGATCTCCACCACGCCCCGGGCGCCAATGATGATGGCGTCATGGGGCTCGTCCAGCGTAAGCACATGCAGGATGTTACCGAACGGGTCCACCTGCGCCCGCACGGGGCGTGGAAGGTCGAGTTGCCAGCTCAGCACGTGCTGGCGCTCGCTGTCATGAGGGGTCAGGCGCAGGTACTGGATGCTGGCGCGCACCTGGTCTTCGTAGTGGTAGGTAGTGTCGTGGCTGATGGAGAGTCTCATGCCGCCTCCAGGTAGGAACTGTAGATGGCGTCGCCCAACTGGCGGACCAAGGGGATAAAGTCGGTCAGCCAGGCATGCAGGCCTTCCTCGAGGATTTCGTCGATGGCGGTAAAGCGCAGGCGCGCATCCATCTCGGCGGCCAGACGCTGGGCCGGGCGACCATTGAGGCCGGGCAGGCTCGCAAGTATCTGGTCGATCTCTTCGCTGCAAGCACGCAGCGAACGCGGCACATCCGCGCGTAAGAGCAGCAGTTCGGCCACTTGCCGAGCGCCCGGCGCATCGCGATAAATCTCGGTGTACGCCTCGAACGACGACAGAGCGCGCAGCAACGCACTCCATTGGTAATACGCGTGAGCCGTACCATCGCTGACCGCCGCCGCCTGTTCGCCGGCCATTTCGTAGCGGGCATCCAGCAGGCGCAGGGTGTTATCGGCACGCTCAATAAAAGTGCCCAGGCGGATAAAGCGGAAGGCATCGTTGCGCATGATGGTGCCGTACGTGGCGCCCCGAAACAGATGGGAACGCTCCTTGACCCACTCACAAAACCGGCTCATGCCGTAATGGCTGAGCCCCTGCTGGGCGATATCGCGAATGTCCAGCCAGGTGGCGTTGATGTTTTCCCACATGTCGGCGGTGATCCGCCCACGTACCGCATGGGCGCTGGCCCGCGCCGCACCCAGACAGCTGTAGATGCTCGCCGGGTTGGCCGCGTCCAAGGCAAAAAAGTGCAGCAAGCGTTCAGCGTGCAATGGGCCATGGCGCTCGTGGTAATCGTCCAGAGTGCCGGTGATCAACAGCGGCATGGCCAATTCGTGCAGGCCATCGCCGCGTCCGTCCTGGGGCATCAGCGACAGCGAATAGCTGACATCGAGCATGCGTGCGAGGTTTTCGGCACGCTCCAGGTAGCGTGACATCCAGTACAAATCCGAGGCAGTTCTACTCAACATGGCATCAGTCCTCGACCACCCAGGTGTCTTTGGTTCCGCCGCCCTGGGACGAGTTGACCACCAGCGAGCCTTCGCGCAGCGCCACACGGGTCAGGCCACCCGGCACCACGCGGGTGTCCTTGCCGGACAACACGAAGGGGCGCAGGTCGATATGGCGCGGGGCGATGCCGTTTTCGACAAATGTCGGGCAGGTGGACAAGCACAGGGTCGGCTGCGCGATATAGGCGTGTGGCTTGGCCTTGATACGCGCCCGGAACGCTTCGATTTCTGCGGTTGTAGACGCCGGGCCAACCAGCATGCCGTAACCACCGGAGCCCTGGGTTTCCTTGACCACCAGGTCGGGCAGGTTGGCCAGTACGTGGGACAACTCGTCAGGCTTACGGCATTGAAAAGTCGGAACGTTCTGCAGGATCGGCTCTTCATCGAGGTAGAAGCGGATCATCTCGGTGACGAACGGGTAAACCGATTTGTCGTCCGCGACTCCGGTGCCAATGGCGTTGGCAAGCACCACATTGCCGCACCGGTAGGCGGCGAGCAGGCCGGGTACACCGAGCATCGAGTCGGGGTTGAATGCCAAGGGATCTAGAAATGCATCATCGAGGCGACGGTAGATCACATCGACAGCCTTGGGCCCATCGGTGGTGCGCATGAACACACGGTCATCGCGCACGAACAAATCCGCGCCCTCCACCAACTCCACACCCATTTCCCGAGCCAGGAAGGCATGTTCGAAGAACGCGCTATTGAAACGCCCGGGCGTAAGTACCACCACACTGGGGTTATCCAGGGGGCTGGCGCTTTTGAGGGTGTCGAGCAGCAGGTTGGGGTAATGGTCGATGGGCGCGATGCGTTGGGCCGCGAACAACTCGGGGAACAGACGCATCATCATCTTGCGGTCTTCGAGCATGTAGCTGACACCGCTGGGCGTGCGCAGGTTGTCTTCGAGCACGTAGTACGTGCCGTCGCCATCGCGTACGAGGTCCACCCCGGAGATGTGCGAATAGATATCGCGGTGCAAGTCCAGGCCCCGCATTGCCAGTTGGTATTGCTCGTTGGCCAATACCTGCTCGGCGGGGATGATGCCGGCCTTGATGATGCGTTGGTCGTGGTACAGGTCGGTGAGGAACAGGTTCAGCGCCTTGACCCGCTGGATGCAACCGCGTTCGACAACCCGCCATTCACTCGCCGGAATGCTGCGGGGGATGGTATCGAAGGGGATCAGGCGCTCGGTGCCTTGTTCGTCCCCGTAGAGGGTGAAGGTGATGCCGGCGCGGTGGAACAGCAAATCGGCTTCACGCCGGCGCTGGGCCAGCAGTTCGGCAGGGGTGTCGGCCAACCAGCGGGCGAACTCGCGATAATGGGGGCGAACCTGCCCTGCCCCATCGTACATTTCATCGTAATAAGTGCGGATCATGCCGTACTCCTTGTCACCCGGACTCAAGAACCTTCGCAAGGCCCGTGCCAGCGGCATAAACACTTTATAATCAAACAGTTGCATAATCCGAGGGGATTTGCCGCACCGTCCTGGTGCGCGCAATTGCCTGGGCCACGCCGTACGCTCCGTTGCAATGCGGTGTTTGGCTATCAACAGCATAGTCAGAGTTGATTTCACTGCCCGCCTGCACATGCGGATAATCGCCCACATCGGTTGAACAGGACGTGTCCTACAGCCAAACCCTTTGCACATTCAGTAACGTATTGACTCGTGTACTGATGACTCCTCGGTCTTCCCTTTCCGCCACCCCATCCGGGTGGCTTTTTTTTGCGCCTGAAACGGCAGTTTCCGTTGCGACGGTAGCCCAAACAAAATCGGCCGACCCAAAGGTCAGCCGATACGCTGTGCTGCTCATAAATACCAACTACATGGGTAACCCACGCACCTCCTGCTTGACGCCCCATCCTTCGATGATCCCTCCCAGGGGCTCGACCACCGCTTCAAAGTCTTGCTCGAAGTCTCCTATGCCGTCGTAGGTTGCGAACATGATTTTGCTCAGTTCGAGGTACCAGGCGCCATCGTCGCGCGCGCTGACCTGGGCGTTGAGGGACTCCCCACGAAATCGACCCGCAGCCCTGCGCGCCCGTTCCTCATCCGGGAAAATGGCGTAGAACTCGATGGGGTGAAAGCGCGAGAAATCAAAGCCGCCTTCTTTCATGCGGCGCAGTACGTTGGTGCTGATGTCTTCTTGATAGGCTGTGCTCATGAAACGTCCTCCTCACACCGATGGATAGACTTTCCGTGCTTCCTGAAGCCCCGCGCCCTGCTGGCGCGGGCACCACGGCATAACATCACCGCAGGAAAACAAGCATGTAGCTGACAAGACCAGACCTTAGCGATTCATTCGCTGATCTCGATTGCAGAGTAGCGTGAAGCTATCACCGCCACCAGAGGTGCTCGTGTGGCGCGTGAAAAATGTTTAGACGGAGGGAGAAATATCGAGAATCTGGATACTGTTCTGGTCTTTGAGAATCTTGACCGTCGGCTCGGGTTTACGGCCTTCCAGGTCATTGAGATCGAGCTTGGCAGCAATCGGCACCAGCTTCGCACGAATCATATGCGCAGCGTCTTCGAGGCTGGGCTTTTGTTCGCAGGTGAACTGCTGCACGGACGTTTCACCGTGATCATCAACGAAGGTAATTTGCCACGTTTGCATCGGTGCCTCCTCGATAAAACCCATAGGTGGGCTTACAAGTATCTGGACCTTGGCGGCGCGCAAAACGTTCCGCTCAAGCCCGGAGGCACCGGATCAACTGCACTTATTTTTCAGCGTGATCTTTCAAGGCTTTCAAGGTGTTGAACGGCGCGTCCACCACGAACTTGTTGGCCAGCCACGAAGGTACGCTGCCACCTGGTTCGGTGTGTACCTGGTAGGTGACTTCGGTCTGGTTATCGCCCTTTGGCACCAGCTTCCAGAAACCCTCCACCTGGGCGACCCGCACGTAGCCTTTTGCTTCAGGCTTGTAGGTCGGCACGCCTTCCAGTTTGCGCGTGACGGTGCCGTCAGCGGCTTTGGTGGTGGTGACGTGGATGTACGAGTCGCGGTCCGTCACGGGGAACGGGGCCTTGAACTGGGTGTAGGTCCAGGCCTCGTCGCCTTTCTTGTCGACGAGTTTCTGGGATTTGCATTCATGGATCCATGCGCAAGCACCGACCACATCTTCCTGCAGCGCCTGGACCTTGGCCAAAGGCGCCTTGATCACGGTCACGCCGCGATAGGCCTTGTACTTGGAACCGGCAATCTCGCTCAGGGACACCTTGATACCGTCTTCGTCCTTGGCGACTTGCCAATCCTCAGCCTGGGCAGTGGCCGCAAACAACAGCGTAAAACCGCACAGCACAGCCACTCGTTTCAGCGAACCCATCGTTGTATTCCTTATTGTTGAAGTTCCGATAGTAAAGCCCATCAAGCCGCCGTCATCTGCTCCCACCAGCCGATCAGCCGGATGGCATCGGCCTGGTCGTTGCCGCACACCTCAATATCGGCCTTGAAATCACTGCACACGGCGGGCCGCTGCGGTTGACCGAACAACTGGCACAATTGTTCCACCGACAGGTGCACGCAACGGACGCCAGCGGGTTTGCCCTGGGGCATTCCGGGTAGTGGCGAACTAATGGAGGGGGCAATGCAGCAGGCGCCACAGCCTTCACGGCATTTCATGACCAGCAGGTCCTCGACGACTCAATAGGGATGGCCGGGCTAGAGTACGCCCTTAAACAGCCGTTTTAAAATGGGCCAACAGGAGTTTTTCGCACAAAACAAAAATGACCGACCAGTCTGCGACAGATGGTCGGCAACCTGGGTCACCTGTGGACCGAAAGTTTATTGCTTGAATTCGAAATCCAGCGCAGCGCCTTCTACATCACGGCGCTCTTCGTTACGCAGTTGCAGCTTCATCTCATTGCTGAGCAAGCGGCCGTTGATCTGGAACGCACTGTTGTCGGTGGGCTTTTCACCAAACATCGGCGGCAACAGAGGCACGCTCTTGGGCTTGGGCATGGTGCCAATGGGTTGCAAGTGCCTGACCATGTCCGAAGGCAGGGACAGGTCCAACTGTGCCGGTGGCAGTTTGGTCTGGGCGACCTCATGGGCCGACTTGGACTTGCTCGCCACGGGTGCACGCTTTTTGGTCGAAGCGGCTTTTTTTTGCGCGGCAGGGGATTTTTTCGCAGGCGTTGGCTGCTTGGCTGAGGTCTTTTGCTCGGCACCGACAACAGGCTTGCCTTCAGCCACCGGTGCTGCAGCCAGCACGCTACCGGCATTGCACAGGCTCAGCAGACCAAGCATCAACGTAACGCGAAAAATAGAAGTCATATCGCCAACAGCATTAACGGCAGAAGGCCATATGCTCGCTTGTTGTGCGCGGCATGACAAGGGCACAGATCAGTCTTGTCCCCTTTGCTCGCCTCAAAAACCCGCTGCGGCCTCTTGGCACAGCTGGCTGGCAAGCATTCCCAGGGTCATCAACGCCCTCTCCGCCTCGCGGTTCCACGGCGTGCCGCAATTGAGGCGAATACAGTGGTTGAACTGTTCGGTATTACTGAAAATCAGCCCTGGCGCAATGCTGATGCCTTGTTGCAGGGCACGCACATGCAGCTCCTGAGTATTGACCCGCCCCGGCAAACTGACCCACAGGATAAAGCCGCCGGTCGGGCGGGTCATCTGGGTGCCCTCGGGGAAATACTGCTGCACCGCCAATTGGAAGGCGCTGAGGTTCTTGCGGTATTCCTGGCGGATGTAGCGCAAATGACGGTCGTAGCCACCGTTTTCCAGATAGGCCGCGACGCCCATCTGGGTGACGCTGCATGCCGAATGCGTGCTGAACATCTGCAGGCGCTGGATTTCCTGCTGGTATTTACCGGCAATCATCCAGCCAATGCGTACGCCCGGCGACAAGGTCTTGGAAAAGCTTGAGCAATAGATCACCCGGTCGAGGCGGTCGTAGGCCTTGAGAGCTTTGGTGCGGCCGAGTTCGAACATCAACTCGCCGTAAATATCATCTTCGACGATCTGGATATCAAAGTCCGACGCCAGGCGCAGCAACTGTTTCTGCCGCTCCTCTGGCATGGTGCCGCCCAGCGGGTTACTCAAGCGCGTGGTCAGCACCAGCGCCTTGATCGACCATTGGTTGGCGGCCAGTTGCAGGGCTTCCAGGCTCATGCCCGTGGCAGGGTCACTGGGGATCTCGATCACCTTGAGGCCCAGCAAATCAGCCAATTGCAGCAAGCCGTAATAGGTCGGTGATTCAGCCGCGATCAGGTCGCCAGGGCGCGTCAGCACGCGCAACGACATTTGCAAGGCATCGACACAGCCGTGGGTAATCACCACTTCGGAAGGGTCCACTACCACCCCGGCATCGCGCATGCGGATCGCCACCTGGCGCCGCAGGGGTTCAAAGCCAGGGCTGAACATGTAGCTGAACGCCCGTGGGCTCTGGAAACGCGTGACCTTGGCCAATTGCTGATGCAATGCCCGCACCGGCAGGTAGTCGACACTCGGCACCGCCGCCCCCAGGGGAAAAACCCCTTCACGGCGCGACTCGACCAGCACCTGCTGGATGATACTGCTACGGGTGACCAACCCTGGGCGCTCGACCCGTGCGATATCAGGCGTAGGCGCCGTGAGTGCTGGCGTCTGGTGCACGTAGTAGCCCGACTGCGGCCGCGCCCGGATCAGCCCCTGGTCTTCCAGGTTGGCGTAGGCCTGCAGCACCGTGGCATGGCTCACATTGAGCTGGGAACTCATCTTGCGCACCGACGGCACGCGCTCCCCCGGTTGGTAAACACCGCGGCGGATGTCCTCAGCCAGTTGCTGGGCAATACGTTGGTAAAGCAACAGATTGGTCATGACGCAGCACTCGATTTCACGGGCATTTTATTTTTGTGTGAAACATACATACCGGCACAGTTTAGAAGTGTACGGGGACAGTTGCCACAATAGTCGAGCGTGGGCGGGAGTGACAGTAAAAACTGTAAGGGTGCAGGGACAGCATTCATAGAGCCCAGAAAAAATGTGGGAGGGGGCTTGCCCCCGATTGCGGTGTGTCAGTCAAAGATGTACCAACTGAACAACCGCTATCGGGGGCAAGCCCCCTCCCACATTTTGACCCGGGCTTGGCTGTTAGCGCGCAGCGCCCAATTGGCCCTTCTCGTCAGAGAAAACAATTTCCACCCGACGGTTTTGTGCACGACCACGCTCGGAGGCATTGGCTTCCACCGGGTATTGGTCGCCGTAGCCCTCGACTTCGATGCGCTTGTCATCGATGCCCAGGTCCATCAACAGGTCGGCCACCGATTGAGCCCGGTCGCGGGACAGTTTCAGGTTTTCCTGCTCGCCACCGGTGTTGTCGGTGTAGCCCTCGATGCGCACCCGACGCTTGGGGTTCAGTTGCAGGAATTGCACGATCTTGAGCACCGTGCGGTTGGCCGAGTTCTGCAGCTCCGCTTCGCCGGTGTCGAACAGTACGTCGCCCAGGGTCATCACCAGGCCACGGTCGGTCTGGGTGGTGAGGCTGGCGATTTGCGCTTCAACCCACTTGCCCTGCTGTTGCACGCTGGCCAGCTTGTTTTCGCGCAAGGCCAGTTGCAGGCGCTGACGTTCCAACTCCAGTTGGGTGCCGCGCTCGGCATTCAGGCCCTGCTGGGTGTGCTCTCGGGCGATGGCGCTGTACCGCTGGCTCAGGTAGGCGTAATGCACCACATCGGAGCCGCTGCCCCAGTAGCTGGACAGGCGATCGGCGCGGGCCAGGGACTCTCCGGCGCGGATCACGTCCTTGGGCGCGAAGCGCAGCACGTTGGCGTCTTCCTTGACCTTTTGAAAGTCATCGCCGGCCTGCTGCAACGCCTGCTCACTCGTGGGTTGGCTCGCACAGCCGCCCAGGGCCACGCTGCCCAGCAGCAGTACACAGCTCAGGCCACGGATCATCGGGCTCATTGTGCTTCTCCCAACTGCAGCTGCTTACGCAGGCGAGTGATACGGGTATTGAGCACGTTCAATTGTTCCTGGCTCTTGCCGGTCAGCACTTTGGCTTCGGCCAGGCGTGCGTCCAGCTCAGCCTGCTCGGCGCGCATCCGCGCTCGCTTGTAGGATTGGTCGGCCATGTTGCCCTTGGCCCGGGCGAATTTTTCTTCGGCCAGCTTCAGTTCGGGGGATTCATCGGTGTTGGCCCCGACCGCGGTGGCTTGTTCCAAGGCTTGCTGGGTCAGGCGCATTTGTTCGATCGGCGCAGGATCGGTTGCGCATCCCGCCAGCGCGACAACGGCAAGGGCCGCGAAAAGAGCTCGAAAAATCACTGTAAATCCCTACTTTGTTGGGGTGCCGACAGGTTGTTGCAGTTGCGCTTTCCAACGCTCCAGATTGCGCTGCAGCGCGGCTTGAGCGGCACCGGAGGCGGGCAATTCTGTCATCTTTTTCGTCAGCTGTCCGCGAAGCCAAGGATCATTGCAGGCCGAGTTGTGGGAAATCGCCAGGTACAGGCCAGGCTGATCGACAGGCACCTCATGGGCCACCAGGTCATTACTCATGCCCAGGGTCTGGGCCATGGCCATGCCGGAATAGCGCCCAGCCAGCACGTAGTCCACCTCACCGAGCAACAGTTTCTGGAAAGCCGGCGTCAAATTGGGCAGGCGTTGCAGGTTGAGTTGCTGGCTGGCGAAGGTTTCGAACTCCGTGCTCAAACGCGCACGTTCCGAGACTGCGCCTTTGTGGCCGTGCAAATCGGCGGCGGTGGAATAGACCACGGCTGAATCCTTGCGCGTCCATACCAGGTAGTCGGTCTGCATCAGCGCCGGATGGATGTAGTCGAAGTGGTCCAGTTCACCCAGGTTCAGCGGTGCGTCGGCGAGAATGTCCATGCGCCCGCTGCGTGCTTCATCTAGGGCCAGGGAGCGTTTGCCGCCGTAGAGCAGGTCGATTTTCACCCCGAGCTCCTTGCCCACTTGTTGCAGCACGTCAGCGGTCGCGCCGATCAGGTGCGTAGGGTCCTGGGGGTCGCGCCAGAGTAAAGGCGGTGCGTCCGGGCTGCCGGTGATCACCAGGCGCTCGCACTTGCCGGCGGCGAGCGTCAGGCTCGGCAGCAGCGTAAGGCCCAGCAGTACAGTCCAGGGGCGCAGCGCCATGGCATGTTCCTTCCTAAAGTGCTCGCGAAAAACGTCAACGATAACGCGTGCGTTCTGAATAAATGCGGCGCCTGTGGTTTTTTCGCGAGCGAGCTCGCTCCTACAGGGAATAAAAAAGCCCGGTCATAAGACCGGGCTCTTTATAAGTGAAGCGGCAGGATTAGACCAGCTTCTCCAACTCAGGTACCGCTTCGAACAAGTCCGCCACCAGGCCATAATCGGCGACCTGGAAGATCGGCGCTTCTTCGTCCTTGTTGATCGCAACGATCACTTTGGAGTCTTTCATACCGGCCAAGTGCTGGATCGCGCCGGAGATACCGACGGCGATGTACAGCTGTGGCGCAACGATCTTGCCGGTCTGGCCGACCTGCATGTCGTTGGGTACGAAACCTGCGTCAACGGCTGCGCGGGAAGCGCCGACCGCAGCGCCCAGCTTGTCGGCCAGGGCGTACAGGTGTTTGAAGTTGTCACCGTTCTGCATGCCACGCCCGCCGGAAACGACGATTTTGGCAGCAGTCAGTTCAGGACGGTCCGACTTGGCCAGCTCTTCGCCGACGAAGCTGGAAGTGCCAGCGTCGTGGGCAGCGGAGACGGCTTCAACGGCAGCCGAGCCACCTTCGGCAGCAACCGGGTCGAAACCGGTGGCGCGTACGGTGATGACCTTGACCGAAGCATTGGACTGCACGGTGGCGATGGCGTTACCGGCGTAGATCGGGCGCTTGAAGGTATCGGCGCTTTCTACCGAGATGATCTCGGAGATCTGGTCAACGTCCAGCTGGGCGGCAACGCGTGGCAGGATGTTTTTGCCGTTGGAGGTAGCGGCGGCCAGGATGTGGCTGTAGCCAGCGCCAAGCTCGGCGACCAGCGGTGCAACGTTTTCCGGCAGCTGATGCGCATAAGCGGCATTGTCAGCGTTCAGGACTTTGCTCACGCCTGCGATTTTTGCAGCCGCTTCAGCCACGGCGCCAGCGCCCTGACCAGCAACCAGCACGTGGATGTCCCCACCGATTTTAGCGGCAGCGGCCACGGTGTTCAGGGTGGCCGGGGCCAGTACCTTGTTGTCGTGTTCAGCGATTACCAAGATAGTCATGATTAGATTACCTTCGCTTCGTTTTTCAGTTTCTCGACCAGTTCAGCCACCGACTTGACCTTGATGCCCGCGCTGCGTGCAGCCGGCGCTTCGACTTTGACGGTCTTGTTGGTAGAGGCGGTGGAAACGCCCAAAGCGTCCGGAGTCAGCGTTTCCAGAGGCTTCTTCTTGGCTTTCATGATGTTTGGCAGGGACGCATAACGCGGCTCGTTCAAACGCAGGTCGGTGGTGACGATAGCCGGCAGTTTCAGGGAAACCGTTTGGGCGCCGCCGTCGATTTCACGGGTGACCGCAACGCTGTCGCCGCTCACTTCGACTTTCGAAGCGAAGGTGCCCTGGCCGTAACCGGTCAGTGCAGCCAACATCTGGCCAGTCTGGTTGTTGTCGCTGTCGATGGCTTGTTTGCCCAGGATCACCAGTTGTGGCTGCTCCTTGTCGACAACGGCCTTGAGCAGCTTGGCAACGGCCAGTGAGGTCAGCTCTTCAGCGGACTCCACCAGAATGGCGCGGTCGGCGCCCAGGGCCAAAGCGGTACGCAACTGCTCTTGGGCAGTGGTCGGCCCGATGGACACCACGACGATTTCCGTCGCCACGCCTTTCTCTTTCAGGCGTACGGCTTCTTCCACAGCGATTTCGCAGAAAGGGTTCATCGACATCTTGACGTTAGCAAGGTCGACGCCGGAATTGTCCGCCTTGACGCGAACTTTCACGTTGTAATCGACAACGCGTTTGACAGCTACAAGAACCTTCATGGATTCCTCGTTACTCTCCGGTGAAAAGAAAGTCGCCTAGGCGAACCTGGCGGTTGATGCTCATCGGCACACAAGGGCACCTCCAAAGACCTCGGCAGTGGCCTTGCACACGGGAAATGACGACCGTTCGTCAGTGGTGACTGAGAGGTCATTCTTTATCGCGGCGTGTAAACTGCGCTCCAACGTTTGGGTGCGCATCACCTTCATTGCCTTCGGCCTGTCTTTGGACGTGCTCTTGAAACCTGCAGTCTGCCTACGGGAAGCGCAAAACCGACCGTATCTTGACCGGAACGCCTATTCTGGTCAATACGGCAAAATGGTCAGTCATAAGCCCCGTTGCTTTGATTTATCTAGGCTGCAGGCAATTCAAACAAACGTTTGTATTGGACGCTGTCAGTGGTCTATATATAATGCGCCACCTAGAGAGACAGGTGGGTCCTGCCTTCGCGCAGAACCACACCGAACCTCCACCCATTAGAAAAAAAAGCCTGTTGAGCCTTGAGTAGGAGATAGCCTGTGGAACGCGAATACATGGAATTCGACGTGGTCATCGTCGGCGCTGGCCCGGCTGGCCTGTCTGCCGCCTGCCGACTGAAGCAGAAGGCCGCCGAAGCCGGTAAGGACATCAGCGTCTGCGTGGTCGAGAAAGGCTCCGAAGTCGGCGCCCATATCCTCTCCGGTGCCGTGTTTGAACCACGTGCCCTGAACGAGCTGTTCCCGGACTGGAAAGCACTCGGCGCCCCGCTCAACACGCCCGTGGTGCGCGATGACATCTATGTACTGCGCAGCCCGGAAGCCTCCACCAAGGTGCCCGACTTCTTTGTGCCCAAGACCATGCACAACGAAGGCAACTACATCATTTCCCTGGGCAACCTGTGCCGCTGGCTGGCCCAGCAGGCCGAGAACCTCGGCGTGGAAATCTACCCAGGCTTCGCCGCCCAGGAAGCGCTGTTCGACGAGAACGGCGTGGTACGCGGCATCATCACCGGCGACCTCGGCGTCGACCGTGAAGGCAAGCCAAAAGACGGCCTGTACACCCCGGGCATGGAGCTGCGTGGCAAGTACACGCTGTTCGCCGAAGGTTGCCGTGGCCACATCGGCAAGCAACTGATCCAGCGCTTCAACCTGGACAGCGACGCCGACGCCCAGCACTACGGCATTGGCCTGAAGGAAATCTGGGAAATCGACCCAGCCAAGCACCAGCCGGGCCTGGTGGTGCACACCGCCGGTTGGCCGCTGGACATCATGGGTAAAGAGAACACCGGTGGCTCGTTCCTTTATCACCTGGAAAACAATCAAGTCGTGGTCGGCCTGATCGTCGACCTGTCCTACAGCAATACCTTCCTGTCGCCGTTCGATGAATTCCAGCGCCTCAAGCACCACCCGGTGCTGGCCCAGTACCTGGAAGGCGGCAAGCGGGTCAGCTACGGCGCCCGCGCGATCTGCAAAGGTGGCCTGAATTCGCTGCCGAAGATGGTCTTCAAGGGCGGCGCGCTGATCGGTTGCGATCTGGGCACCCTGAACTTCGCCAAGATCAAAGGCAGTCACACCGCGATGAAGTCCGGCATGCTCGCCGCCGACGCCGTGGCTGACCGCCTGTTTGCCGAATCCGAGGGCGGTGATGAGCTGACCACATATGTCGACAGCTTCAAAGCCAGCTGGCTGTATGAAGAACTGTTCGCCAGCCGTAATTTCGGCCCGGCCGTGCACAAGTTCGGCGCAATCATCGGCGGCGGTTTCAACTGGCTCGACCAGAACATTTTCGGCGGCAAGATCCCTTTCACCCTGCACGACACCAAGCCGGACTACGCCTGCCTGAAGCTGGCCAAAGACAGCCAGAAGATCGACTACCCCAAACCCGACGGCAAGCTGAGCTTCGACAAACTGAGCTCGGTGTTCATCTCCGGCACCAACCATGAAGAAGAGCAGCCGTGCCACTTGAAGCTCAAAGACCCAAGCATCCCGATCGGCACCAACCTGCCGCTCTACGATGAACCGGCGCAGCGCTACTGCCCGGCAGGCGTGTATGAAGTGGTGACCAAGGAAGACGGCGAGAAACGCTTCCAGATCAACGCCCAGAACTGCGTGCACTGCAAGACCTGTGACATCAAGGACCCCTCGCAGAACATCACCTGGGTGACGCCGGAAGGCGCGGGCGGGCCGACTTACCCGAATATGTAAGTAGTTCGCTTAACCAGAAAAGGCTCCCGAAATGGGTAATGCCAGTCAGTTAAGACAGAATCGGTAACTGTGGCGAGGGAGCTTGCTCCCGCTGGGGCGCGAAGCGGCCCCAAAAA
>NZ_JBQEQE010000007.1:230147-257061 GCF_052046095.1 Pseudomonas sp. 22072 | reverse complement strand
TGGGCGTAGCTCAGTTGGTAGAGCACGGGATTGTGACTCCCGTTGTCGAGGGTTCGATCCCCTTCGTCCACCCCATATTCTGAAAGGCGCCAGATTTAACAGTCTGGCGCCTTTGCTTTAAGAGCTTCAAGCGCGGATGTGGTGGAATTGGTAGACACACTGGATTTAGGTTCCAGCGCCGCGAGGCGTAAGAGTTCGAGTCTCTTCATCCGCACCAATTAAAGCTTTTCCCGGTCGTCAGGCGGGGCAGGGCTCAACAAAGAAGTGGTTTGGTTTCTTTGTTAACGCAATATGGTGGGCGTAGCTCAGTTGGTAGAGCACGGGATTGTGACTCCCGTTGTCGAGGGTTCGATCCCCTTCGTCCACCCCATATTCGAAAGGCGCCAGATTTAACAGTCTGGCGCCTTTTTTGGTTTTGGCGGTTTGAGATTGGGTGGTTGCAGGTGCTGGGCTGCCCCGGCAGGGCGTGTCGTCGTATTTATGTATCTCGATGATGCCGCGTTGCTTGCTCGCCTTGTTCGCAGGGCGGGCCGTCAGGGAGATGAATGGTTGTTCCTTCTATATATAGAGAGGGGCGGCGCAGAGCCCTGGCGCAATTTGGCTGTATTTGTCACCGGGGCGAGGTACTTCAGTGCTTTCGTACCGATAAATTGCCGGCTGTTTTTCGCGGTGTTTTCAGTAGGGTGACTTCTTGAGTTTGACCCACTAGAATGCATGCCCTTGATTGGGGTCGGAAATGGCCGGCTAATGTCTGTGCAACGAGGAATATCCATGCAAGTTTCTGTTGAAAATACTACTGCTCTCGAGCGCCGCCTGAGCATCACCGTGCCGGCAGAGCGTATCGAGACTGCGGTCAACAAGCGTCTGCAGCAGACTGCCCAAAAGGCCAAGATCGCTGGTTTCCGTCCAGGCAAAGTGCCTATGAGCGAAATCAAGCGTCGTTTTGGTGCCGATGCGCGCCAGGAAGCTGTAGGTGACGTGATCCAGGCTTCCTTCTACGAAGCCGTTGTCGAGCAAAAGCTGAACCCGGCAGGCTCGCCTTCGATCGAGCCCAAGTCCCTGGAAGCGGGCAAGGACCTGGAATACGTTGCCGTATTCGAAGTGTTCCCGGAATTTGAAGTGGCCGGTTTCGACGGTATCGAAATCGAGCGTCTGAGCGCCGAAGTGGCCGATTCGGACCTGGACAACATGCTGGAAATCCTGCGCAAGCAGAACACTCGTTTTGAAGTGGCCGACCGTGCCGCCCAGAACGAAGACCAACTGAACATCGATTTCGTTGGCAAGGTTGACGGCGAAGTCTTCGCTGGCGGCTCCTCCAAGGGCACTCAGCTGGTGCTGGGTTCCAACCGCATGATTCCTGGTTTCGAAGACGGCCTGGTTGGCGCCAAAGCCGGCGAAGAGCGCGTTCTGAACCTGACTTTCCCTGCTGACTACCAGAACCTGGACCTGGCTGGCAAAGCCGCCGAGTTCACCGTTACCGTCAACAGCGTTTCCGAGCCTAAGCTGCCAGAGCTGAACGAAGAGTTCTTCGCTCAGTTCGGTATCAAGGAAACCGGCATCGAAGGCTTCCGCACCGAAGTTCGCAAGAACATGGAGCGTGAGCTGCGCCAGGCTATCAAGTCCAAGGTCAAGAACCAGGTCATGGACGGTCTGCTGGCCGCCAACCCGATCGAAGTGCCTAAGGCCCTGCTGTCCAACGAAGTGGATCGCCTGCGCGTTCAAGCGGTTCAGCAGTTTGGTGGCAACATCAAGCCTGACCAACTGCCGGCCGAGCTGTTCGAAGAGCAAGCCAAGCGCCGCGTTGTGCTGGGCCTGATCGTGGCTGAAGTGGTCAAGCAGTTCGACCTCAAGCCAGATGAAGACCGCGTTCGCGAAATGATCCAGGAAATGGCTTCGGCCTACCAGGAGCCTGAGCAGGTCGTGGCTTGGTACTACAAGAACGAGCAGCAGATGAACGAAGTACGTTCGGTTGTGCTGGAAGAACAAGTTGTGGATACTGTTCTGCAGAAGGCTAAGGTGACCGATAAAGCGGTCTCTTACGAAGAAGCAGTCAAACCGGCGGAAGCAGCACAAGCCGACTGATTGTCCAACTCGTTGGAAATTCAACCATAAGCCAGCCTCGCGCTGGCTTATGCGTTTTCAAGACATGACTATTTGGGAGTAACTGCAGAGCATGTTCCGTAATTCCTATATTCAGCAGAACTCTGATATCCAGGCCGCAGGCGGCCTGGTCCCGATGGTTGTCGAGCAGTCCGCTCGTGGCGAACGCGCCTACGACATCTACTCGCGCCTGCTCAAGGAGCGAGTGATCTTTCTGGTTGGCCCGGTAGAGGACTACATGGCCAACCTGATTTGTGCGCAATTGCTGTTCCTTGAAGCGGAAAACCCGGACAAGGACATCCATCTCTACATCAACTCACCGGGCGGTTCGGTGACTGCGGGCATGTCGATCTACGACACCATGCAGTTCATCAAGCCAAACGTGTCGACCACCTGTATTGGCCAGGCGTGCAGCATGGGCGCCTTCCTGCTGACCGCGGGTGCCGAAGGCAAGCGTTTCTGCCTGCCGAACTCGCGCGTGATGATTCACCAGCCGCTGGGCGGTTTCCAGGGCCAGGCGTCGGATATCGAAATCCACGCCAAGGAAATCCTCTTCATTCGTGAGCGTCTCAACACGCTGATGGCCAAGCACAGCGGGCGCACCCTGGAAGAAATCGAGCGCGATACCAACCGTGACAATTTCATGAGCGCTGAAGCCGCCAAGGAATACGGGTTGATCGACGCAGTGATCGACAAGCGCCCCGCTTAATATAAGCCGCTCAAAATAGGGCTGGTCGGCATGTCCGACCACTGGCGGGCTTGAAAAAGCCCGCATAAGCCTTCATCTTGTGTTGCAAGCCTATCGGATTTGGATCGAACGAATGACTGACACCCGCAACGGCGAGGACAACGGCAAGCTGCTCTATTGCTCCTTCTGTGGCAAAAGCCAGCATGAAGTGCGCAAATTGATTGCCGGCCCCTCGGTGTTTATCTGCGACGAATGCGTCGACCTGTGCAATGACATCATCCGTGAGGAGGTGCAGGAAGCCCAGGCCGAGAGCAGTGCGCATAAATTACCTTCGCCTAAAGAAATCAGCGGCATCCTTGACCAGTACGTCATTGGTCAAGAGCGTGCAAAGAAGGTTCTGGCCGTAGCGGTGTACAACCACTACAAGCGCTTGAACCAGCGTGACAAGAAAGGTGACGAGGTTGAACTCGGCAAGAGCAACATCTTGCTGATCGGTCCTACAGGCTCGGGTAAAACCCTGCTTGCAGAAACCCTTGCTCGCCTGCTGAACGTTCCGTTCACCATCGCCGACGCCACCACCCTCACCGAGGCTGGCTACGTGGGTGAAGATGTCGAGAACATCATTCAGAAACTGCTGCAGAAGTGCGACTACGACGTAGAGAAAGCCCAGATGGGTATTGTCTACATCGACGAGATCGACAAGATCTCGCGCAAGTCGGACAACCCGTCGATCACCCGGGACGTTTCCGGTGAAGGCGTGCAGCAGGCCCTGTTGAAACTGATCGAAGGCACGGTTGCTTCCGTTCCGCCACAAGGCGGCCGCAAGCACCCGCAGCAGGAATTCCTTCAGGTTGATACACGCAACATCCTGTTCATTTGTGGCGGTGCATTCTCCGGTCTGGAGAAGGTGATTCAGCAGCGTTCCACCCGTGGCGGCATTGGTTTCAGTGCGGAAGTGCGTAGCAAGGAAGAAGGCAAGAAGGTTGGGGAGTCCCTGCGTGAAGTCGAGCCTGACGATCTGGTCAAGTTCGGTCTGATCCCGGAATTCGTTGGCCGTCTGCCGGTCCTGGCCACGTTGGACGAGTTGGATGAGGCGGCTTTGATCCAGATCCTCACCGAGCCGAAAAACGCCCTGACCAAGCAATACGGCAAATTGTTCGAGATGGAAGGTGTAGACCTCGAGTTCCGTACCGACGCGCTGAAATCGGTGGCCAAGCGGGCACTGGAGCGCAAGACCGGTGCACGTGGCCTGCGTTCTATTCTCGAAGGCGTATTGCTCGACACCATGTACGAAATCCCCTCGCAGTCCGAGGTGAGTAAAGTGGTGATCGACGAAAGCGTGATCGAAGGCAAGTCCAAGCCACTGTATATCTACGAAAACAGTGAGCCGGCTGCCAAGGCTGCACCCGACGCGTAAGCGTTCAGCAGTTGCGGTACAAGCAAGGGGCCTCTAGGGGCCCCTTGTTTTTTTGGGGGCTTTTCTCGGAGCGGTGGTTAAATTCGCGTGTATTCATGCGTTTAACTACTGGCATTGAGCTTGTTTTTTTTGCATGTAACCCCCATCTTGGTTTCAAGCTTATTTTTGAACTGTCATAGAGGCGAAATCATGAAGACAACCATCGAATTGCCTCTCCTGCCGTTGCGTGATGTCGTCGTCTATCCGCACATGGTTATCCCGCTGTTCGTGGGGCGCGAGAAGTCTATCGAAGCCCTCGAGGCCGCGATGACGGGCGACAAGCAAATCCTGCTGTTGGCCCAGAAGAATCCTGCTGATGATGATCCAGGTGAAGATGCCCTGTATCGCGTCGGCACCATTGCCACTGTCCTGCAATTGCTCAAACTGCCCGATGGCACCGTCAAGGTGTTGGTCGAAGGTGAGCAGCGCGGCGCCGTAGAGCGTTTCATGGAGGTGGACGGCCACCTGCGCGCAGAAGTGGCGCTGATCGACGAAGTCGAAGCCCCGGAGCGGGAGTCCGAGGTGTTCGTGCGCAGCCTGCTCTCGCAGTTCGAGCAGTATGTGCAGTTGGGCAAGAAAGTTCCGGCTGAAGTCCTGTCGTCCCTCAACAGCATTGATGAGCCAAGCCGCCTGGTCGACACCATGGCCGCCCACATGGCGCTGAAGATCGAGCAGAAGCAAGACATCCTCGAAATCATCGACCTGTCGGCCCGTGTCGAACACGTGCTGGCGTTGCTGGATGGCGAAATCGACCTGCTGCAGGTTGAGAAACGCATCCGTGGCCGTGTGAAGAAGCAGATGGAGCGTAGCCAGCGCGAGTACTATCTGAATGAGCAGATGAAGGCCATTCAGAAAGAACTCGGTGACGGCGAGGAAGGCCACAACGAAATCGAAGAGCTGAAGAAGCGTATCGATGCCGCTGGCCTGCCCAAAGACGCCCTGACCAAGGCCACCGCGGAGCTGAACAAGCTCAAGCAGATGTCGCCGATGTCGGCCGAAGCCACCGTGGTGCGCTCGTATATCGACTGGTTGGTGCAAGTGCCGTGGAAAGCCCAGACCAAGGTGCGCCTGGACCTGGCCCGTGCTGAAGAGATCCTCGACGCTGACCATTACGGCCTGGAAGAGGTCAAGGAGCGCATCCTTGAGTACCTCGCCGTGCAAAAGCGTGTGAAAAAAATCCGCGGGCCGGTGTTGTGCCTGGTCGGGCCTCCAGGTGTGGGTAAAACATCCCTGGCGGAATCGATTGCCAGCGCGACTAACCGCAAGTTCGTGCGCATGGCCTTGGGTGGCGTGCGTGACGAAGCGGAAATCCGTGGTCATCGCCGCACCTACATCGGTTCGATGCCAGGAAGATTGATTCAAAAGATGACAAAGGTGGGTGTACGCAACCCGCTGTTCCTGCTCGATGAAATCGACAAAATGGGCAGCGATATGCGTGGCGATCCGGCGTCGGCCTTGCTCGAAGTGCTTGATCCCGAGCAGAACCATAATTTCAACGACCATTACCTGGAAGTCGACTACGACTTGTCTGACGTAATGTTCTTGTGCACCTCCAACTCCATGAACATTCCGCCAGCCTTGCTGGATCGGATGGAGGTGATTCGTCTGCCGGGATACACCGAAGACGAGAAGATCAACATCGCCGTCAAGTACCTGGCGCCCAAGCAGATTTCGGCCAACGGCCTGAAGAAGGGCGAGATCGAATTCGAGGTCGAGGCGATCCGTGACATCGTGCGCTACTACACCCGCGAGGCCGGTGTACGGGGCCTTGAGCGCCAGATCGCGAAGATCTGCCGCAAGGCGGTGAAGGAGCACGCGCTGGAAAAACGCTTCTCTGTGAAGGTAGTTGCCGATTCCCTGGAACACTTCCTGGGCGTGAAGAAATTCCGCTACGGCCTGGCCGAGCAACAGGATCAGGTCGGCCAGGTGACTGGTTTGGCGTGGACTCAGGTAGGTGGCGAATTGCTCACCATCGAAGCTGCGGTGATTCCGGGCAAAGGCCAATTGATCAAGACCGGTTCCCTGGGGGACGTGATGGTCGAATCCATTACCGCCGCGCAGACCGTGGTGCGCAGCCGCGCCCGCAGCCTGGGCATCCCGCTGGACTTCCACGAGAAGCACGACACCCATATCCACATGCCGGAAGGGGCGACCCCTAAAGACGGCCCTAGCGCTGGCGTAGGCATGTGCACGGCGCTGGTATCAGCGTTGACCGGCATTCCTGTACGCGCCGATGTGGCGATGACCGGGGAAATTACCCTGCGTGGTCAGGTATTGGCGATCGGTGGTCTGAAAGAGAAATTACTCGCTGCGCACCGGGGTGGAATCAAGACCGTGATCATTCCTGAAGAGAATGTTCGCGACTTGAAGGAAATTCCTGACAATATCAAGCAGGATCTTCAGATTAAACCGGTTAAATGGATTGACGAGGTCCTGCAAATTGCGCTGCAATACGCGCCGGAGCCCTTGCCGGATGTGGTCCCGGAGATAGTCGCGAAGGACGAAAAACGCGAGTCCGATTCCAAGGAAAGAATTAGCACGCATTAATGTGTTGGAGCCTGGGGGGCTTCCTTGACAGCTTTTTAGAGCCCTTGTTATAAAGCGGCTCTTAAGTGTCTGTAGGCCATTCAGCACTGGTTTTGCTTTTTACCAAAAAACTTAGAATCATACTCAATAGATATATAAGGGGACTTAGAGTGAACAAGTCGGAACTGATTGATGCTATCGCTGCATCCGCTGATATCCCGAAAGCTGCTGCTGGCCGTGCGCTGGACGCAGTAATCGAATCCGTCACTGGCGCTCTGAAGGCCGGCGACTCCGTGGTACTGGTAGGCTTCGGTACTTTCTCTGTGACTGACCGCCCAGCTCGCACTGGCCGTAACCCACAGACCGGCAAAGCACTGCAAATCGCTGCTGCCAAGAAACCAGGTTTCAAAGCCGGTAAAGCCCTGAAAGAAGCCGTTAACTAAGCTTCGTTCAAGCCTTTGCTTACCCGGGTCGGACGCAGGTCTGGCCTGGCAGCGGAGCGGTAGCTGACCCACGTATCGGGTCGCCACGCCGGGGGTGCAGATTCGAACCCCCGTCCGCTCCGCCAGTTACGAGAAGGCGCATCCTCGGATGCGCCTTTCTTCTATCCGGACTCTACCCACGCTCCACGGTTGCCTAATTTTTGAAGTTCAACCGTTTCTGGGGGACGCATGCTGCAAAATATCAGGGACAATTCACAAGGCTGGATTGCCAAGACCATTATCGGGATCATCGTCGCTTTGATGGCGTTCACCGGTATCGAAGCCATTTTCCAGGCTTCGGGTAATAACAAGCAGGACGTGGCCAAGGTCAATGGTGAAGAAATCACCCAGACCGAACTGAGCCAGGCCGTCGATATGCAACGGCGCCAGCTGATGCAACAGTTGGGCAAGGATTTCGATGCTTCCCTGCTGGACGAAAAACTGCTGCGCGATGCTGCCCTCAAGGGCCTGATCGACCGCAAGCTGCTGCTGCAAGGTGCTGCCGATTCCAAGTTCGGCTTCTCGGAAGCGGCGCTGGACCAGGTGATCCTGCAGACGCCGGAATTCCAGGTGGACGGCAAGTTCAACGCCGAACGCTTTGACCAGGTGATCCGTCAGCTGGGCTATAGCCGCATGCAATTCCGTCAAATGCTGACCCAGGAAATGCTGATCGGCCAGGTTCGCGCAGGCATCGCCGGCAGCGGTTTTGTGACCGACGCCGAGGTGCTGGCATTTGCCCGTCTGGAAAAACAGACCCGCGACTTCGCTACCGTCAACATCAAGGCTGACCCTGCGGCGGTGAAACTCACCGACGACGAGGTCAAGGCCTACTACGACCAGCACGCCAAAGAGTTCATGACCCCGGACCAGGTGGTCATCGACTATCTGGAGTTGAAGAAGTCTTCCTTCTTCGACCAGGTCAGCGTCAAGGACGATGAGCTGCAGGCTGCCTACGAGAAGGAAACCGCCAACCTCGCTGAACAGCGTCGTGCCGCGCATATCCTGATTGAAGTCAACGACAAGGTCACCGAGGCGCAAGCCAAGGCCAAGATCGAAGACATCCAGGCGCGCCTGGCCAAGGGTGAGAAGTTCGAAGCCCTGGCCAAGGAGTTCTCCCAGGACCCAGGTTCGGCCAACAATGGCGGTGACCTCGGCTTTGCCGGCCCTGGCGTTTATGACCCGGACTTCGAAACCGCGCTGTACGGCTTGAAGCAAGACCAGGTGTCGGCGCCAGTGCGCACTACCTTCGGTTGGCATCTGATCAAGTTGCTGGGCGTTGAAGCGCCTGAGGTGCCATCGTTCGCCAGCCTGAAAGACAAGCTGACCCGCGAGCTCAAGGCACAGCAGGTTGAACAGCGTTTTGTCGAAGCGACCAAGCAATTGGAAGATGCGGCATTCGAAGCCTCTGACCTGGCCCAGCCGGCGTCTGACCTGAAGCTGACCGTCCACACTTCCGCGCCGTTTGGCCGTGAAGGTGGCGAAGGTGTTGCGGCCAACCGTGCCGTGGTCACTGCAGCCTTCAGCCCGGAAGTGCTGGATGAAGGTGCCAACAGCAGCGCTATCGAGCTGGACCCGGAAACCATCATCGTGCTGCGTGCCAAAGAGCATCTCAAGCCGGCCCAGTTGCCGCTGGAGAACGTCGCTGCGGCCATTCGCACCCAGATGACCAAGGAGCGCGCGAGCGCTGCCGCCAAAGCCCATGCCGACGAGTTGATCGCCAGCCTGCGTGATGGCAAGACCGCGCTGGACCAGCCGGTTGACGGCCAGGCCTGGAAGGTGACTGAGGCAGCTACCCGTGGTCAGGACTCCATCGACCCGGCCGTGCTGCAAGCCTTGTTCCGCATGCCCAAGCCTGTGGCCAAGGACAAGCCGACCTTCACCACCGTGACCCTGCGCGATGGCAGCCTGGTGATCGTGCGCTTGAACGGTGTGAACGAAGCGGCGGCCCCTACGGACGAAGAAAAGGCGCAATACCGCCGCTTCCTCGCTTCCCGTATTGGCCAGCAGGACTTCGCGGCCTACCGCAAGCAGCTGGAAACCCAGGCAGACATCAAGAAGTATTGATGCCGGCCTGAATAAAAAGACCCCGACCTGAAAAGGCCGGGGTCTTTTTTTGCCCTTGATAAAGCGGCTACTCAGTTAAATGGGACTGTCACTGTGGCGAGGGAGCTTGCTCCCGTTGACTGCGCAGCAGTCCCGGCTTTTTAGGNAAGCTCCCTCGCCACAGGTTGGTGCTCTGCCTCAGATAGGCTTGGCAGCAAACTTGAGCTTGCCCCACGTCAACCCGATTACCGCCGCCAGGGTTGAAGCCGCCAATACGCTCAGCTTCGCAGCCGACAGCAGGGCCGGGTCGGAAAATGCCAGGGACGAGATAAAGATCGACATGGTGAAACCGATCCCCGCCAGCAGGCCGACCAGGCCAACGCCCGTCCAGGTCACACCGTCCGGCAGCTTGCAGATGTTGAGCTTGACCAGCGCCAGGCTCGCCAGCATCACGCCCAGAGGCTTGCCGAGCACCAGGGCGAAGATGACGCCCATGAACACACCGTGGGCCAGCGGGTCATCCAGATTGAAACCGTCCAGGCTCACACCAGCGTTGGCCAATGCAAACAGCGGCATCACGCCGAACGCTACCCAGGGGTGCAGCGCCGATTGAACACGCTGCACCGGCGGCAGTATTTCCCGTTGAGCTTCGCGCAATTGCTTGAGGGGCGTGGCGACTTGCTGGGTCCCTTCGGCTGGCTGCGAGAACCGGTCCATCAGCTCGTTGAAGGTGCGTTCGATGGTTTCCAGCGGGCGTTCCCGCGTGGGCTTGGAATTGACGGGGGTCATCAAGCCAAGGATCACCCCGGCGAGCGTTGGGTGCACGCCGGTCTTGAGCAGGCCAAACCACACGATAGCGCCTGGCAGCAGGTAGATCGCCGCCTTGCTGATGCCCATGCGTTGGAACACCAACACCAGGGCCAGCCCGCCGGCAGCAATCACCAAGCCCATGTAGTCGAGGCTGGCGGTGAAAAAGATCGCGATGATCAGGATCGCCACGATGTCATCGATGATCGCCAAGGCCAACAGCAGGATGCGTACGCCACTGGGAATCGATTTGCCCAGCAGCGCAAGCACACCCACGGCAAAGGCGATGTCGGTCGCGGTGGGGACTGCCCAGCCACTCGCCGCGGCGGTGTCGTGGTTGAGCAGGGTGTAGATGAGTGCGGGCATCAGCACACCGCCCAACGCCGCGCCCAAGGGCAGCGTGGCCAGCTTCAGGTTGGCGAGGGCGCCGTCTTTGATTTCCTGGCGGATCTCGGCACCGACCACCAGAAAGAAAATGGTCATCAGCCCGTCATTTACCAGAAAATGCAGGGAGCGCGACACGCTGTAATCACCCAGCCCGAGGGTGATGGGCGTGTTCCAGAAATGCTCGTAGGTCGCGGCGGCGGGGCTGTTGGCCCACACCAGCGCGACGATGGCGGCCAGCAGCAGCACGATCCCGCTGACGGCTTCGATGTGTGAAAAGCGCTCAAGGGCGGACAGCGCGCCCTCAGTCAAGCGCTGGGGGCGGGGGATGGCGGGGTGTTTATCAGGCACGACAAATCTCCATTGGCGGCCCGACCAATGCTTGGCTTTTAACCTGCGCCGTGCTTTATGCAACAACGCACCCAGGGGCGATGATAGGAAGGTGAGGAATAAGTTGTAAACAAACTTGTCATCGCGCGGGCAGCGCTTTACCCCGGATTGCGCCCAGCGCCAACACGATCAATCCTAGAACTGCCCATGGAAATGCCACGACGCCCCAACGTTCGAGCAAGAGCCCGCCCACTAATCCACCTCCGGCGATGCCCAGGTTCCATACCGTGACCAACATCGATTGGGCGGCATCGGCCGAGTTGCCAGCCGACTTGGCCAGCGCGGTTTGCAATAGCGCTGGGAGGCCACCGAAGGCGAGCCCCCACAACGCCACGCTGACGTAAATGGCGACTACGCAGTTGAACCATAGTCCGAGCAGCAGGGCCGCAACGGCGAACATCGCACAACTGATGAGGGTCAGTAGCCTCAGGTGCCGGTCAATCCAGACGCCTACCAGCCAGATACTCAGCAGGGCCATCAGGCCGAACACCAGCAGCACGCGATCAATCTCGCGGCCGATACCGGCGGGCACCAGCAAAGGGGCGATGTAGGTATAGAGAATGTTATGTGCGAGCACGTAGGTAAAGGTCACCCAGAGCACCGGCCGTATGCCTGGCAACGCCAGTACCTGACGTAAGCCGAGGCGTTTGCTTGGCGGTTCACCGGCAAAATCCGGCAGTTGCCAACGCGCCCATACCAGCAGTAACAGGGTCAGGCCAGTCATGATGGCAAAACTGGCGCGCCATCCGACCAGCGTACCCAGCAGGGTGCCGGCGGGCACGCCGAGGGACAAGGCCAGCGGCGCACCCAGCATGGCCACGGCAATCGCCCGGCCCTGCAGATGAGGTGCGACCATACGGCTGGCGTAACCCGCCAGCAAGGCCCACAGCAAGCCCGCGAACACACCGGCGAAAAATCGTGCAGCCAAGGTCAAGCCATAGTGGCTGGAAAAGGCGGTGACACTGTTAACCACTGCAAAGCCGCCGATGGCGATCAACAGCAACGGCCGCCGGCGCCAACCCCGGGTCAGCAATGTCAGCGGGATAGCGGCGAGCAACGAGCCGAGCGCATAGAGCGTTACCAGTTGCCCGACCAGAGCCTGGGAGACCCCGAGCCCAGCACCGATTTGCGGTAACAAACCGGCGGGCATTGCCTCGGTGAGGATGGTGATAAAGCCGGCGCAGGCCAACGCCAGCAAACCGGCCAGTGGCAGCGGTTCAGCGTGGGGGGCTGTATCGATCAATTGGGGGCTGTCGTTCATCGGGGCTCTCCTTGAAAGGGTCAAGGAGCCAAGGGTAGGGGGCTGCGAGGCGCGGAAAAACAGGCTAAGGTTCCGAACTTATCGGACGTTGATGTCCGCAATCGGCAAAGGCATCACCATGGACAATCTGGGCAGCCTCTCGGTTTTTGTGCAGGTCGCGCAAACGCTTAGCTTCACCGCTGCGGGCCGCGCACTGGGCGTGTCATCGTCGGCTGTGGGTAAAAGCATTGCGCGGATGGAAGAGCGCCTGGGCGTCAGGTTGTTTCATCGCAGCACCCGCAGCATCACTCTGACCAGCGAGGGCGCGCTGTTCCTGGAACGTTCGCGGCGCATCCTGGCGGAGCTGGAAGCGGCCGAACAGGAATTGACTGAGGTCACTGCCAAGCCTCGCGGCAAGCTGCGGATCAGTGTGCCCCAAGTGCGTGGTTTGTTGATGCCGGTGATCAGCGATTTTATGCGTGCCTACCCGGACATCGAGTTGGATGTGGATTTTTCCGATCGCATGGTGGATGTGATAGAGGAGGGCTTCGACGCGGTGATTCGCACCGGTAAGCCAGAAGATTCGCGCTTGATGATGCGCCATCTAGGGCATTACCAGTTGGTCCTCGTCGGTACGCCCGGCTACTTCGACCAGCACGGCACCCCCCATCGGCCCCAGGACCTGAATCATCACGCCTGCCTGCGGCACAAATTCTGCGCCACCGGCAAGCTGGAGCCTTGGCCGCTGCGTCATGTCCCGGGGGCTTCCGAACTGAACCTGCGCGCACCGCTGGTCAGCACCACCATCGAGTCCCTCAATCATGTGGTGCAAGAAGGACTGGGCATTGCGTGCCTGCCGGACTACATGGTCAACCAGGCCGTACAGCATGGGCGTTTGCGACGGGTGCTGGATGAGCACCTCGAACATCGCGGCAGTTTCTGGTTGCTGTGGCCGGCCAGTCGCCATGCTTCGGCCAAGCTGCGGGCCTTTATCGATCATATGTGCGCCGGGCTTTTTCCTACTGACGCCGCTGTCTGAGCTTGAGATGTTTTACCGACAGGAATCGCGCTTCAATGTCGCGTTCTGTTGCACAATACCGTCCGGACCGTTTTCTTCAGGATTTTCAATGTCGACATCATTTCACTTGCGCAATCTCGGGTTGGCGCTGGTGCTGGCGGGCGCCGCGGGCTGCTCGTCACCCAAGACCGCTATCTATGAACATGAGAATTTCGACGATTCCGGTACGTTTTCCCGCGATTACCCGGTCAGCGATGTGGCGGCCTGTGAAGCTGCGCGCCGTGCCCTGCTGAGCCAGGGCTACATCATCACCAGCAGCGATCCGAAGTTGGTGGCCGGCAACAAGAGCTTCCAGCAGACCGGCGAGACCCATCTGCAGATCAGTTTCAATGTGGTGTGCGCTGCTGATGGCAAGGGCAGCAATCACTCGACGATGTTTGCCAACGCCTTGCAGGACCGTTATGCGCTGAAGAAGGTCAACAACTCCGCGAGCCTCGGTGTGGGCGTGCTGGGCTCGGTGTCGATGCCGATTGGCTCCACCGACGACTCGATGGTGAAGGTGGCGAGCGAGACCGTCTCTGCACCGAAGTTCTACGAGCGTTACTTCGCGTTGGTGGACGTGTTCCTGCCGCAGGAAGTAAAGCAGGCCGAGCATATCCCCGAGCAGCCCAAGGCCGACCTCGGCGTGCCCGAGCCCAAGACCGCTCCGGCAGCCGAGAAGGTCGAAGCGCCGAAGGATGTGCCTGTAGCGCCTGCCGCTGCAGAGCCGCTTGCGCCGCCACCTGAGGCTGCACCGATTGCCCCGGTGACAGAGCCTGCTCCGGTTGCACCGGCGCCGACTGATCCGTCCCTGCCGGCGCCGACGGAAGCGATTCCACCGCTTCCGATGCCTGCGCAGTAACGCAATGCTGTTCTGATGTGGGAGCGGGCTTGCTCGCGAATACGGTGTAACAGTCGCCAAGTGTGTTCAATGACCCACCGCTTTCGCGAGCAAACCCGCTCCCACATTTTGATCGAGGTTGCGGTTGAGTTAAATCCAGTGATCGCCGCTACGTTTAATCCTGAAGAGCAGGAATGTCACGACGTCGACATTTTTTCGTCATGACGGCACTTTAGGCTGGGTTCGCAGGTCATTAATCTGCAACCGCTTTCAACACGAAAAGGAGTCCACCATGGACGATTACCAGGAAGAGCTGCTGGAGTATCAGGCATTCGAGCTAGACCCACTGGATCCTGCCGACGATGCCACCGAGCTGTAGCACCGACTTCAGGCGGAGTGGCGCTGACTGCGGCGAAATTCCCCTGGGGTCTGGTTGTTCCAACGCCTGAAGGCCCTTTGGAAGGCTTGGGCCGAAGCAAAACCGAGCAAGTAGGCGATCTCGCCGAACGCCAGTTCCGTATCGCGAATGTAGGTCATGGCCAGGTCGCGACGGGTGTCATTGAGGATCGCGCGAAACTGCGTGCCTTCCTCGGCCAGTTTGCGCCGCAATGTCCAGGTTGGCAGCTTCAAGCGTGCCGCCACTTCCTCCAGGTCGGGTTCCCGGCCGCCATTGAGCATCGGCCCGAGCAACCGGGTAATGCGCTCGCGCAGGCTGCGGGTGCGGGTCAACTGCTCTAATTCCCTTTCACACAGCTGTAGCAACAGGTGCCAGGTGCTTGGGCAATGCTGCGGGTTGCGCAGCGCCAGGGTGGGTTGGCTGAGGCGCAGTTGATTGACCTCGGCGCCGAAGTGGACCACGCCCTCTCCCAGCACCCTGTAGTGGTCGTGGTAGTCCGGCGCGTCGAATTCGATTTCAATGCGCTGGGCCTGCACCGGCTGTTGGGCCAGGCCAGACAATTGCTGCAGCCAGCCGGCGATGATCGAATCCACCACAAAGCGGTTATAGGTGTTGTAGGGGCTGATGGAATAAAACCTCAGCCACGCGCCTTCGGCGTCTTCATGAAAGCTTGATTGCCCGCGATAGTTGGAGCCGTACAGTGCTTCAAAGCGTGTGAGCGTGCGTGCCGCTTCGCGCACGGTGGGCGCTTGGGCGGCAGTAACGCCGGCAAGACCAGCCTGGCTCAAGCGGCTGAGCTGGCCCATACGCAGACCGAGGCCGGGGTTGCCGGTCAGTTGGATGGCCGCGTGGCCCAGGCGCATGTAGCGCGGGATCGACAAGCGTGCGCCGGCCTCAGCCAGGCGAGCTGGATCGAGGCCGTATTGCAGCAGCAGGGGCTGTGGGTCCAGGCCGTGGCTGTGGATGGCGTCGGCCAGGGTGTGCACGAAGCCCACCGACAGGTCCCCCAGGCGCACCGGCTTCACGGCGCTACAGCCAGATATTCAGCAGGCGCGCACCATGGGCGTCGCCATCGGCGAAGACTTGCCCATTGCGGCTGAGAAAACTTTGGCCGGCGCTGCCCAGGTCCCAGAATTGTCCGCGCAGAAAGACGCTCATGCCCGCGGTGGCTTCGCTGACAGGCGGCTGGCTGATCAGGGTAAGGCGACGCCAGGCCGCGCCCTCACTGGTTTCTTCAGGCTTGAGGCTCACTTCTGAGGGCGTAGACACACTCTTGAAACCGCGCCACGGACGGTCCCAGGTATCGCGGCCGGTGACAAAAGCGGGTACCGCGATCAATTGCGCGCCTTGCTCGTTGAGCTTGCGGTAGTTGTCCGGGTACCAGCTGTCGCTGCCGACCAGAATGCCCAGGCGCCCGGCGGGGGTATCGACAACGTTGACGACATGCTCATCGCCAGGTTCGATAAAGCCACGTTCATCGTAGATCGGGTAAAGCTGGCGCTGCGGCTGGCCCAGCGGCAAGCCGTCGGCGGCGAACACCACGCTGGCGTTGTACAGCGCGCCGTGGCCGATCTCCAGTTGCCCCTGGATCACGCTCGGGTTGGGCAGGGCGATGGAACCGGCCACCAGGGTCACGCCAAATTCTTTGGCGAGGCCGCCAAACAACACTTGATAGTCGCGGGCCATGGCGGGGGCTTTCATGCGCAGGTACGCATCGTCCATGCGGTTGTCGCCAGTGGCGCTGATCCAGGCTTTGGCAAATTGCAGCGGGTTGCTGATCGACAGCCAGTTCATGGCGTCCTTGAGGTGAGCGGCCTGGTACAGCTCATTCTTTTCTCCGCCGAGCATCAGCCAAGTGCCGATATGTTCCGGCAGCACCACAACGGTCTTGGCATTGATCAACCCAAGGTCCCGGGCATTTTGCAGGTAGGCCGACAGCTTCAGGTGCAGGCGTTCCAGGCTCTGGTAATCGGCAGGGAACAGTTCCGGCTGGATACCCAGCAGGTTGCCCCGGTCGGCTGGTTCGCCCTCGTTGACGGCGAGGGTGATGCGCAGGTCGGACAGGTAATGCGCCACGGGGCGCTCCTGGGTCCAGACCAGATACGCGGCGAGTGAGGCAACCAGGGCCATGATGACGGTGAACGCTAGAAGTTTACGCATGGGGCAACAGACAACAGACCAGGTGCAGGGTTCGCGACTAGGGTAGGGCCCATGGCGTGGCTTGCCAAGGGGCGCTGTGCATTTGGATCAATAACTTGTCAGTTTCAGTCATTGAGCCGTGGTCCACCGCCTCTTAGTCTGTGGGACATAAACCGATGGCACGCCGTTCGAGTGCGCCACGTCCCGTGATGATCCGTTGTGGAGCTGTACCATGACCGCTGCTGCCTACCCGCACCTGCTGGCCCCGTTGGACCTGGGTTTCACCACCTTGCGCAACCGTACCCTGATGGGTTCGATGCACACCGGCCTGGAAGAAAAGCCCGGCGGTTTCGAGCGTATGGCGGCCTATTTTGCCGAGCGCGCCCGTGGCGGCGTAGGCCTGATGGTCACTGGCGGCATTGGCCCCAATGATGAAGGCGGCGTGTACGCCGGTGCAGCCAAGCTGACCACCGAAGAAGAGGCGCGCAAGCACAAGATCGTTACCCAAGCCGTGCACGACGCGGGTGGCAAGATCTGCATGCAGATCCTCCACGCCGGGCGTTACGCCTACAGCCCCAAGCAGGTGGCACCGAGCGCTATCCAGGCGCCCATCAACCCGTTCAAGCCCAAGGAACTGGATGAAGAGGGCATCGAAAAGCAGATCCAGGATTTTGTCACCTGCTCGCTGCTGGCCCAGGTCGCCGAGTATGACGGCGTCGAAATCATGGGTTCCGAAGGCTACTTCATTAACCAGTTCCTCGCTGCCCATACCAACCATCGCACCGACCGTTGGGGCGGCAGCTTTGAAAATCGCATGCGTCTGGCGGTGGAAATCGTGCGCCGCGTACGCGAAGCCGTAGGCCCGAACTTCATTATCATCTTCCGCCTGTCGATGCTCGACCTGGTGGAAGGCGGCAGTGTCTGGGAAGAAATCGTGCAGTTGGCCAAGGCCATCGAACAGGCCGGCGCGACGATCATCAACACCGGTATCGGCTGGCACGAAGCACGTATCCCGACCATCGCCACCAAGGTACCCCGTGGTGCGTTCAGTAAAGTCACGGCCAAATTGCGCGGTTCGGTACAGATTCCGCTGATCACCACCAACCGCATCAACACCCCGGAAATTGCTGAGCAGATCCTGGCCGAAGGCGACGCCGATATGGTCTCGATGGCGCGGCCGTTTCTCGCCGACCCCGAGTTCGTCAACAAGGCCGCCGCCGGGCGCGCCGATGAGATCAATACCTGTATCGGCTGCAACCAGGCATGCCTGGACCATACCTTTGGCGGCAAGCTCACCACCTGCCTGGTCAACCCGCGGGCGTGCTACGAAACCGAGCTCAATTACTTGCCGGTCAAGCAGATCAAAAAGGTCGCGGTCGTCGGCGCAGGCCCTGCGGGTTTGGCCGCGGCTACCGTGGCCGCAGAGCGCGGGCATCAGGTGACCTTGTTCGACTCCGCCAGCGAGATCGGCGGCCAGTTCAATATCGCCAAGCGCGTGCCGGGCAAGGAAGAGTTCTTCGAGACCCTGCGTTATTTCAAACGCAAATTGCAGACCACCCACGTCGAGCTGTGCCTCAACACCCGTGTCGACGTTGCGCAACTGGTAGCGGGCGGTTATGACGAAGTGATCCTGGCCACCGGCATCGCACCGCGTACCCCGGCGATTCCCGGTGTCGACAACGCCAAGGTCCTGAGTTACCTGGAAGTGATCCTCGAGCGCAAGCCGGTGGGCAAGCGCGTGGCGGTGATCGGCGCCGGCGGCATCGGTTTTGACGTGTCTGAATTTCTCGTCCACCAAGGCGTATCCACCAGCCTGGATCGTGAGGCGTTCTGGAAAGAATGGGGCATCGACACTCAGCTGCAAGCCCGTGGTGGCGTGGCCGGGATCAAACCCGAGCGCCACGCGCCGGCCCGTGAAGTGTTCCTGCTGCAACGCAAGGCTTCCAAAGTGGGCGATGGCCTGGGCAAGACTACGGGCTGGATCCACCGCACCGGTTTGAAGAACAAGCAGGTGCAGATGTTCAACAGCGTCGAGTACTTGAAGATCGACGATGAAGGCTTGCATATCCGCATCGGCGCCGAGGGCGAGCCGCAAGTCCTGGCGGTGGACAATATCGTCATCTGTGCCGGCCAGGACCCGCTGCGCGAATTGCACGACGGCCTGGTCGCCGCCGGCCAGAACGTGCACCTGATCGGCGGCGCCGATGTGGCGGCCGAACTGGACGCCAAGCGCGCCATCAACCAGGGCTCGCGCCTGGCTGCAGAGCTGTAAGGCGCCAAGAGGGGCGGTGTTAGACTACCGCCCTCTTTTCATTCAGATACCTGCCGATGGGCCCTTTCGACTGGCTTCCTCACGCGCCCCTTGAACCCTTGCACCTGGACTGGCTGAACGGAGTCGAGTTGGCCGTGCTGCGCCTGGACTGTATCGACCCGCTGATCAGTGGCAACAAGTGGTTCAAGCTCACCGAGCACCTGGCCAAGGCCCGACACGCTGGAGCCACCGGGGTGATGAGTCTCGGCGGTGCGTACTCCAACCATTTGCATGCGCTGGCGGCGGCGGGCAAGCGCTTTGGTTTCTCCACGGTCGGCCTGCTGCGGGGCCATCCTCAAGACACCCCCACGGTTCTCGACCTCAAAGCGTTTGGCATGCAACTGCATTGGCTCGGTTATGGCGGTTATAGGGCACGGCATGAAGCGGGTTTCTGGTTGCCTTGGCGCGAGCAGTATCCTGGCTTTCATCCGATACCCGAAGGCGGCGGCGGGCTGGCCGGTGCGCAGGGCTGTGGCGTGTTGGTCGAGCAGGCGCGGGCGCAACTGGACAGCCTCGGTTGGAGCGATTACGACGCTTGGTGGTTGGCGGCGGGTACCGGCACGACACTGGCCGGGCTGGCACTGGCGGAGGCGGGCGCGCATCCGGTATATGGCGCCCTGGCGGTGCCGGATGACCACGGTGTGGCGCAGAACGTGAGTGCCATCGTGCAGGACGGTTATACATTGCTGGACGCCAGTCGCGGCGGCTTTGCCAAAGCCGATCCACTGTTGCTCGACTTCATTCAGCGCACCGAACAAGCGTGCGGTCTACCGCTGGAACCGCTTTACACCGGCAAGGCGCTGCTGGCGTTGAAACAGCAGATCGAGGCCGGACGCTTTGCCCCCGGCATGCGCCTGATCTTCATCCATACCGGCGGCCTGCAAGGCCGCCGAGGCTTCAGCGACTGGCGCAAACCCCTTGTGGGAGCTGGCTTGCCTGCGAAAGCGGTCTTGCAGCAAGAGGCACTGTGACTGACACACCGCCTTCGCGGGCAAGCCCGCTCCCACAGGGGAGCTAATTGGCTGGGTTAAAGCCTCCTCCCACCCGGCATCATGCGCAGCGCCGTGTTATCGCGCATCACGTAATGATGAAAGATCCCCGCCACCGCGTGCAGCCCGATCAGCCAGTACCCGATCTGGCCAAACAGCACATGCCAGCCTTCAATCTCCTTGGCCAGTGCCTTGTTTTCCCCAATCAACGGCGGCAACTCCATCCCATAGAACATCACCGAGTGCCCTTCGGCGCTGACGATCAACCAGCCGGCAATCGGCATGCCGATCATCAACGCGTACAACGCAGCGTGCATCAGTGTCGCCAGCAGGCTTTGCCATTGCGGCGGTGCCGGCACGATCTTCGGCGCCACCCCCAGGCTGCGTGCGAACAGGCGCAGCCATACCAGCACAAACACGGTAAGGCCGAGCATAAAGTGCATTTCCACAATCAGCGTGCGTGCGCCGCTGCCTTTGGGGAATTGGCCGCGCAGTTCAATGCAGGCGTAGACCACCGCCAGCAGCACCACCATCAACCAGTGCAACGCAATCGACATGGTGCTGTAGCGTGTATCGGAATTTTTCCACGGCATCGCTGTGTTCCTCACTCATCAGGGCATACCTCCATTCTTTAGCGATGGAGTGCATTAACTCTATGCCTGTTTTGAGCGCTGCGCTTGTTGCCAATGCCGTTGTCTTGACCTCGGTCAGTAGGCCTGCGGCATTTCCCCGCGGGCCAGGCGCTGGTTGATGTCACTGATGACCTGTGGCAGATCGGTGATGGTGTCAATCAGGTAGTGTGGGCGTGAAGCTTCGAACATCGCTTCGATGCGCTGGCGTTCGCTGGCCAGTGTGTCGGTGTCCAGGGCGCGGAATTGCTCGTAGGTGAGGCCCAGCGCATTGCCCGAGCAGGTCAGGGCCACGGTCCACATGCCGGCACGGCGACCTTCGAGAATGCCCGGCACGGTGTCGTCGACCTTCACGCAGGCCGCCACATCATCAATGCCCAGGGCTATCACGTTGGCCAACGCCTGGGCCGGCCATGGTCGGCCGTTGGGCACTTCGTCAGTGGCCACGACATGGTCGGCGACGTAGCCGTTGGTGGCGGCCAGGGCCACGACCTTGTCCATCACCTGCTTGGGGTAGCCAGAGCAGGAGCCGATCTTGATGCCTTGGCCGCGCAGCGCTGCAATGGTGTCGAGGGCGCCGGGGATCAGGGCCGAGTGTTCGGCGATCTTCTCGATCTGCAGCGGCATGAAGCGCTGGTAGATGGCGGTCACGTCGTCGTCGGTGGGCGTGCGGCCGAACGCCTTGCGGTAGCGTTCGGCAACCTGCGGCTGGTCGCAGAGCGTACGGATATGGTCCCACTTGCCCATGCCCATCGGGCCACGGGCTTCCTCGATCGACACCTGCACGTCGAACTCGGCGAAGGCCTCGACAAAAATCTGCGTGGGGGCGAAGGAGCCGAAATCGACCACGGTGCCAGCCCAGTCGAGGATAACGGCCTGGAGGGTGTTGGGGTTTTGATAGTTCATGGTTCAGATCCTGTGGGGTAATAACATTCATCTATGTAGGAGCTTGCTCGCGAAAAACATCCAGGCGCCGCGTTAACTCAGGATGCCCGCGTTTTCGTTAACACTCTTCGCGAGCAAGCTCGCTCCTGCACATTTCTTGCAGCACCTCGGCGATGGCCTTGACGGCTGCGCGCATGTCGGCCGCGTCGACGTGACCGATGCAGCCCACGCGAAAGGTTTCCACCTGGGTCAATTTGCCCGGGTACAGAATGAAACCCTTGGCCTTGACCCGTTCGTAGAACGCTTTGAACTGATAGCGAGGATCGTCGGGGGCGTGGAAGGTGGCAATGATCGGCGCCTGGATAGCCGCCGGTAGAAAACTGCGCACGCCCAGTTCGGCCATGCCGTCCAGCAAGGCCTGGCAGTTATTTGCATAGCGCTGGTGACGGGCGGGCAGGCCGCCTTCCTCGGCGTACTGCAGCAGCGCTTCATGCAAGGCGGCGACCACGTGGGTCGGCGGGGTGAAGCGCCACTGGCCGGTTTTGGTCATGTAGCTGTGCTGGTCGAACAGGTCCATCGCCAGGGAATGGCAGTTGCCCTGTGCCGCGGCCAGTGCGTGTTTTTCCGCAAAGACAAAGCCCATGCCCGGTACGCCTTCCAGGCATTTGCCCGAGGCGGCGATCAGCGCGTCGAAGGGGATTTCGCGGGCATCAATCGGTAGCGCGCCGAAGGAACTCATGGCGTCGATGATCAGGCGCTTGCCGTGGCGTTTGACCACCTCGGCGATCTGCGGCAACGGGTTGAGAATGCCGGTACTGGTTTCGCAATGGATCAGCGCGACATGGGTGATGGCGCTGTCGGCGTGCAACAGACGATCCACATCGGCGGCAGTGGTGGGCTCGTCTTCGGCGGTTTCAAAGGTGCTGAATGCGCGGCCAAGCACCTCGCAGATTTTCGCCAGGCGTTTGCCGTAGGCGCCGTTGATGAGCACCAGCACCTTGCCATTGCAGGGGACCAAGGTGCCGATCGCGGCTTCGACGGCGAAGGTGCCGCTGCCTTGCAACGGCACGCAGTGGTGGCTGTCGGCGCCGTTGAGGATCGCCAGCAACTGGCTGCACACACTGGCTGTGAGCTGGTTGAAGCGGTCGTCCCACGAGCCCCAGTCCGTCATCATCGCCTGGCGGGTGCGGTTCGAGGTGGTCAGGGGGCCGGGGGTCAACAGGATCGGCGCGGCAGTGGGCATGTCAAATCCTCGCAAGGTGTTGGGGTTCAAGCTACGGCGCCTAAATTGCAGTTTGGCTTGTCATCAATCAAATTGTTTGTTGTTATGCGAGCTATCAGTGAGGCCGATAGCTATGAATCTCTTCCAACTGCGTGCATTCGATGCCGTGGCCCGTGAGGGCAGTTTTACCCGCGCGGCGGCTCGGCTGTTTATCAGCCAGCCGGCGGTGACCGGGCATATCAAGGCGCTTGAGGAGCACTACCAGATCCCGCTGTTGCGCCGCACCGCACGTCGGGTGGAATTGACCGAGGAGGGCGCACGCCTGGCGGCCATCACGCGGGCTATCTTCGGGTTGGTCGACGAGGCGCAAACCCTGCTGGAGGCCAACCGCCAGTTGCTCACCGGGCGCCTGGAAGTGGCGGCGGATGGCCCCCACCTGGTGATGCCGATGATCGCCAGCCTGCGTGCGCGCTACCCCGGCATTACCGTGAACCTGCGTTTGGGCAATGCCCAGGAAACCCTGGCGGCGTTGCTGTCCGAACATGCGGACGTGGCGGTGCTCACCGAGGTGGAACCGCGCAATGGCCTGCACTTGCAACCCTTGGACCAGTCACGGATTTGCGCCTTGGTGCCGGCCGCACACCCGTGGGCCAAGCAGCCCGACGGTATTGAATTGGCGCAGTTGCATGAGGTGATCATGGTGCTGCGCGAGCCCAGTTCCACCACCCGCCGCACCTTTGACGACGCCTGCCTGGCGGCGAATGTGCAGCCCAAAGTGCTGCTGGAACTGGACAGTCGGGAAGCTGTGGCCGAGGCGGTGGCGGCAGAGTTGGGCGTGGGCGTGGTGTCGTCGATGGAGGTCAGCCCGGACCCGCGTGTGCAGGCGGTGCCGATCCTCGGCGATGGCCTGCTGAATCGGCATATGCTCGGCTGCATGGAGCGCCGTCGCTCGCTGCGATTGATTCAGGCGTTTTTCGAGTTGGCGTGAAGGCTTTCACGCACGATCTCCAGAAAGGTCGCGACCACACGGCGTGAACTCTGCTCTTTCAGGCACACCAGGGTTTCTTTCATGCGTTGGGTGCAATCGCGGATCGGCATGGCGTACACCCGTGCATCGGCACCGAACTCTGCCGCCGACACCACGCCCACGCCAATCCCTACCACCACGGCTTCACGGGCGGCCTCGCGGCCTTCCACCTGGATCGCCGGACGAATGCGCAGGCCGGCCTGGCGCATTTCCTGCTCCAGGGTCTGACGGGTGACCGAGCCGGTTTCCCGCAGTACCAGCGGGGTGTCATCGAGGTCGGCCAGGCAGATCGACTCGCGCCCGGCCCAGGCATGGTCCCGTGCGACAAAAGCCAGCAGTTGGTCGTCGGGCAGCGGCACTGACAACAGGCGCACATCATCGACATCGCGCCCCAACAGCGCCAGGTCGGCCTGGTAGTTGTAGAGGCGCGACAGCGACTCATCGGTATTGCCGGTTTCGATTTTTACGCTGATCCCAGGGTAGCGCTGGCAGAAGCGCGCAATCTGCGGCAGGACGTGCACGGGCGCATCCACTGCCAAGGTGAGAGTACCGGTGAGCAGAGCGCGCGAGTCCTGCAGCAACTCTTCGGCTTCGGCCTCGATCACAAACAGGCGCTGGGTGATACCCAGCAGGCGTTCACCCAGATCGGTCAGGCGCACCGAACGCTTGTTGCGGTGAAACAGCAATACGCCGAAGCGCTCTTCAAGTTTGCGCACCTGGTCGGAAATCGCAGGCTGGGTCAGGAACAGCCGTTCTGCAGCCCCGGTAAAACTGCCGTGAATGGCCACCGCATGGAAGGCTTTGAGCTGGGCATGGGAAACCGACATGGTACGTCCTCTTAAAACCTGAGCTTATATTTGAAATACGATAAATCGATTTTACCTATGAGTCAGCCATTGTTTTGATGCACCTCAGCCGCCGTAGGTTGAGTCCTACAACCACGGCGGCCATGGGCGCGGGCACATCGCACCCATCTGACCAATACCGCGCTATCCAAGGCCCGGCATTGCAGTGCTCAACCATAAGAACAACAGGCGTTTTCTTTCGATTCTGCCGGCACACTCACACCTGAGGTCAGAACCACCATGAATATCCCTATGGGTAGTATCAAGCGTTGGCGCGTGCAGATTTTCGCCATTACCTGGCTAGCGTACGCCGCGTTCTATTTCACCCGCAAAGCCTTTTCGGTGGCAAAGCTGGGGATTGGCGACGACCCGAGTTTCCCCCTCGACAAAATGACGATGGCTAACCTGGATGGCCTCTATCTCGCAGCGTATGCGGTGGGCCAGTTCACCTGGGGCATGCTTGCAGACCGCTTCGGGCCACGGGTAGTGGTGCTCGGTGGCTTGTTGATTTCCGCAGGCGCGGCGCTGGTGATGGGCACCTTTGCCACTTTGCCGATTTTTGTCACCTGCATGTTGGTACAGGGCTTGGCCCAGTCCACTGGCTGGTCGGGGTTGTGCAAGAACCTCGGTAGTTTCTTCCCGGCCCAGCAGCGGGGGCGGGTGCTGGGGCTGTGGAGTTCGTGTTATGCATTTGGCGGGTTGGTCGCGTCACCGTTTGCCGGTTGGTGGGCTTATACGCTGATCGGCAGCTGGCATGCGGCGTTTATTTCCAGCGCCGCAGTGGTCGCGGTGGTGGCCGTGCTCTTCTTTATGTTCCAGCGCAATACCCCGCAGGATGTGGGCTTGCCGACAGTCGAGCCCGAGCCGGTGCTGAGCGCCGAGCAGTTGGCCGCCGAACAGCGCGTGAGCGTACTCGAACCCCTTCGCGCGATCCTGCGCAACCGTACGGTGTTGACCCTGGGGCTGGCTTACTTCCTGCTCAAGCCGGCGCGCTACGCGATTCTGTTGTGGGGGCCGGTGATCGTCTACGAGCAGATGCCGTCGGTGGGCAAGGTCGGTGCCGCCATCGTGCCCACCGCGTTTGAGCTGGCCGGTTTATTGGGGCCGGTGTTGATCGGCCTGGCCTCCGACAAACTGTTCGGTGCTCGGCGCATGCCCGCCTGCGTGCTCAGCCTGTTGGCGCTGACGGTTGCCCTGGCGTTGTTTATGGGCGCGCTGCACACCGGCAGTGTGGTGCTGGTGATGACGTTGCTGTTTGTCATGGGGCTGACGCTGTATGGGCCGGACTCGATGATCAGCAGCACGGCGGCCATCGACTTCGGCACCGCCAAGGCCGGCGCTACCGCTGCGGGCTTTGTCAACGGCTGCGGTTCGGTGGGAGCGATCCTGGGTGGTTTGCTGCCAGGCTATTTCGATACCGTTACGGTATTTATTGTGTTTGCCGGTGCGGCACTGTTTTCGTCGCTGGTGCTGATGCCCTACTGGAATGCCAGGCCCGCCGTACTGGCCCAGGCCGGGGATTTTGTGCCGGACCGCAATGCGGTGATCAAACCCTTGCGCACCTGAGTCCCCTGGCCGGTTTTTTGGTGGAACGAAGCGTTCTCGCGCTATAAACTCTGCCCCCAAAGCGCCGGCCAGTAGACGTTTCGGCGCGATGGAAATAAGAGAGTGAGTCATGGGCGCACAGTGGAAAGTCAAACATAAAGAAGCGGCAGCCAATGCCAAGGGCAAGATTTTCGGCAAGCTGGTGAAAGAAATCACCATCGCCGCCCGCAACGGCGCCGATACCGCGACCAACGCGCACCTGCGCCTGGTGGTGGAACAGGCCAAAAAAGCCTCGATGCCCAAGGAAACCCTGGACCGCGCGATCAAAAAGGGCGCCGGTCTGCTCGGTGAGACCGTGCAATACCACCGCGTGACCTACGAAGGTTTCGCGCCGCACCAGGTGCCTTTGATCGTCGAGTGCGTGACCGACAACATCAACCGCACCGTGGCGGAAATCCGCGTGGCCTTCCGCAAGGGCCAACTGGGCGCTTCCGGTTCGGTGGCCTGGGATTTCAACCATGTGGGCCTGATCGAAGCATCACCGGACACGCCAGACGCCGATCCAGAAATGGCCGCCATCGAAGCCGGTGCCCAGGACTTTGAAGAGGGTGAAGAAGGCGCCACCTTGTTCATTACCGAAACCACCGACCTGGATGCCGTGCAGAAAGCCTTGCCGGAGCAGGGTTTTACCGTGCTGTCGGCCAAGCTGGGCTATATCTCCAAGAACCCGGTCAGCGGTTTGACCGATGAGCAGATGGCTGAAGTCGAGGCGTTCCTGGAAGGCCTGGACAACCATGATGATGTGCAGGATATGTTTGTCGGCCTGGCGGGCTGATTTCTATCTGAGTACACGCGGGTAATATGTGGGAGCGGGCTTGCTCGCGAATGCGGTGTGACAGTCAACAGATGTA
>NZ_JBQEQE010000007.1:175374-230129 GCF_052046095.1 Pseudomonas sp. 22072 | reverse complement strand
AAGCCCGCTCCCACATTAGTTCAGGGGTGCTGCAGAGATTCCAGCAGGGCCTCGATTTCCTCAAAGCCTGGTCGGGCCAGTACATCCGGCTGACAGCAACGCTCGCACAGTTCGCACAGCATCTTGTCAATGGCTTGTGCCTCAACCCGCTCCAACAACTCCCCCAGCAGCACCCCGAACGCCCGCACTTCAATACGCTGCAGCGCACGGGTTTCCAGGGTGTTCGCCGTGGCATGGAATGACGCCGCGCCAAAGTCTCCGAGCAAGCAATCACCTTCTGCGTTCCACAAAATATTGTGACCATACAGGTCACCATGGGTAATGCCGTGCCGATGCAGGTGCGCCGCCACCGAAGCAATGCCCCGCGCCATGCGCAGTGCCACGTCCAGGCTGAAACGGGTGGTGGGTGCGTAGACATCCCGCGTGCACGACGCCAGGCTCGGCAGGGCTGCGAGGTTGCGGTAACTCGGGTCGATCAGCTCCATCACCAGGGCGGCCTGGTTATCGGGATGGCCGACGACGCGTCCTTCAACCTTGATCAGGCTGGGATGCAGGCCGGCAGCGATGCAGGCTTGCATTTCATGCAGCGGTGAACCGTCGCTGGTGATGGTGCCCTTGTACAGCTTGACCGCGACCGGCAACGCCCGGGGTTTCCACAGCGCCTTGCGAATAATCCCCGAAGCGCCTTCGCCCAGGACGTCGCCCATTTCCAGCTCCTGCCAGGCGATGTTCGGCGTCGCCTCGTCAGCGCTTACCTGCACGGCCATTTCCACCGGATTGCCGGCATAGGCCAGCCAGGTCAGGCTCGGCAGGGTCAGCAGCCACTGCGGCAGGTGGGTGATGCGGTTGGAGGCGATGCGGATCAACTCCAGGTTTTGGCACTGGGCCAGGCTTGGCGGCAGGTCGGTCAACTGGTTACCGGCCAGCATCAGCTTTTGCAGCAAGGGGCGTTCGCCCAGTTCATCGGGCAATTGGCTGATGCAGTTGTCGGTGAGGATTAGCCAGCGCAACAGCGGCGGCAGGGCGGCAGCGGCTACCTGGCTGATCTGGTTGGCCTTGAAGCCGATCATGCTCAGCTTGGCGCACTGGCCCAGGCATTGCGGCAGTTCGGTAAAGGCGTTGTCCGAACAGAACAGCACACGCAGGTTCGTCAGGCGGTGCAGGTCGTCGGGCAGGCTGCTCAGGGCGTTGCCGGTGAGGTTGAGGATTTCCAGCGAGTCGGCCAGTTCGAAGATTTCCCGGGGGAACTCGGTCAGCCCGCAGGCCAGGTCCAGGCGCGTAACGCCAGCCAATTGGCCAGCCTTGAGTTGGGCGAGGGTATTCATGCAGGGCGCAGTGCTCGGAAGGAGGCGTAAAAGGCGCTCATGATAGCGGCTCGGGCGCGGGTTGCGGGCAGCGCGTGTGCAATTGGCGCAGGCGGCTGGCGGTGCGGGCGAGGTCGATGGCCTGGCCTTCCAGGCATTTATCCAGGGGCTGGTGACCGATAAGTGTCAGTTGCTTGTCCTGGTCGTAGAGCACGTCTACCAGGTTGATAAAGCGCTGTTGCACGGCGATGGGGCATTCGGCCAGATGCGGCAGGCCGTCGATGATCCAGTGGTCGAAGTCCTGGCACAACAATAGATAATCCATGACCGCCGTGAGCTGTTCGCACAGGTCGTTGAAGGTGAACGCGATGGTTCGTGCCTGGTGGCCTCGGCACTGTAACTGCCGAGTGCCGACCTTCAGGGGTTGCGCCGGGCAATCTTTGGCAGGCAGGCCCAGGCTTTCACGCTGGCCAGCCGTACCTGGCCAGACGTACTGGCCGCCCGTGAAGCGTTGTTGCGCGTGGGCCTGGGCCAGGCTGCGAAAGTCCTGAGGCGCACTGACTTCCAGCACCTCCATGCGCGCGGCGATCAGCTCGATCACCGGCTTGAAGCGTTCGTGGTACAGCGGGTTGGGCAGCAAGCCTTCGGGTGGGTAGTTGGAGGTCACCAGCACCAGCACGCCGCGTTGGAACAGGGCCTTGAACAGGCGGCTGATGAGCATCGCATCGCCGATATCGTGCACATGGAATTCGTCGAAACACAGCACGCGGCAGCCGGTCAGCAACTCGTCCAGAGTGGCGCCCAAGGCATCGTCACGCTCGCGGTGCAGGAACATGCCTTGGTGCAGCCGGGCGAAGAAGGTGTGGAAATGCACGCGCTGCTTCTCGGCGATGGGCAGTGCCTGGAAAAATCCGTCCAGCAGCCAGCTTTTGCCGCGCCCCACCGGGCCGTGCAGGTACAGGCTGCGCGTGGCCTGGCCGTTGAGCAGGTGTTGTGCCTCGCGATTCAGGGCGGTAATCGCCCGGATTTGCCCGTCACTGAGGGTATAGCCCTGTTGTTCGGCCTTTTTTTGAAAATACGCCGGGATAGGCGAGGCGTCCGAGGCGTCGGTTTTTTTACCCAGCAGGCGCTGGAGCAGGGCAAGCACGGCCAAGAATAAACACTCTGTATTACGGTAGTCGCTCACTGTAGGACGCCCGATGCCGTTTGACCAATAGGAAAGGGCCCCAAGCCATGCAAACTGGCACTTTCGCGTTAACTGGCTAACCTCATACACAGTTGTCACCCCTGTATAAGGAATTGGGGCTGTGAAGGGACCGGCGGTATTGGCTGTCATGGGCACGATGCTCTGCAACACGGTGTTTGCTGCGCAACTCCAGGTGGAGGTGCGCATCGACGTGCAGCGGGGTTGCCAGTTGGTGGGCACCACCCGCAATGCGGGCATCGAGCAACTTGGCGTATTGGATTTCGGCAGCGGCCCGCGTCTGGATGACCCGGCCGGCCCCCTGAGTGCGGCCCTGATCAGCCAACGCCAGCCGCGCCTGGAATGTAACCCCGACACGCCTTACCAAGTGCGCGTTGACGGCGGCCTGCATGGCGGCGTCGGCGAAGTACGTTATCTCGCCAATCCGGCGCCCTCCAGTCGGCCCATCCCCTATCGAATCTATGCCGACGCCGCGCGGCTGATCCCCTTGCCAGTGGACGTGCCCATCAGTGGCCGCGTGCCGGACACCGGCTCTGTCGACCTGCCACTGTATGGCCGCATCGAACCGCTCAAAGGCATTCCCGCTGTCGGCCGTTATTCCGACCTGCTCAAGGTCACGGTCACATGGTAAGCCGCTACCTGGCTGTGACGGCCCTGGGTGGCCTGCTGTTGCTGGCGGATGACGCGCAGGCGGCGGTGGTCAACGGCCAGGTCCACGCGCGTTTGGTGATCACCGCCAGTTGCGAAGTGAGCAAAGACGTGGAAACCGCGCCGGTCACGCCTGAGGGCGGCACGGCGCTAATGGATTTCGGCAGCCAGGGGCCGACCTGGAGCAACACGCTGGGCGCGTCGATTTCCGATGCTGACAAGGCGCCGCTGTCGGTGTCCTGCAACCCCTCGGTGGTCAGCAGTTTCACGGTGACCATCGACGGCGGCGCTAATGGCGACGGCACCACGCGGCGCCTGAGCAATGGCCGCCAGACCATTCCTTATCGACTGTCGGCGGATCCCCAGGGGCGCAGTGCCTACAGGATCGGCCAGCAACGCAATTTCGTCGTGACCCAGGGCACCCAGGTACCGATCCCGGTATTCGGTTCCGTGGTGGCGAATACCAGGGCCCTACCGGCCGGCATCTACACAGACACCCTGACGGTGACTCTGGATTGGTAAACCATGAGGATGGATATCATGCATGTACTTGTATCGCGAATCGGCCTCTGTGCCCTGGGCCTGGGGCTGGCGTCCAGCCTGAACGCGGCGACCACGGTGACCGGGCAGATCAGTTCCAGCCTGACCTTGATCGCCAGTTGCCAGGTCAACGGCTCCGGGGCGGCCACCGGGTTGAATTTCGGTAGCTTGAACTTCGGCACCACCAACAGCCTGTTTACCAATGCCGACGCCCAGTTGCTCGGCGGCACCGGTACCGGCGGCGCGTTGTCGATCCTGTGTTCGGCTGGCACCGCGCCAACGATCAAGGTGCGTGCCGGCGCCCACGACGGTGCTTCCCCCGGTGGCACCCGTGCGCTGGCCGATGGCGTGGGTAACTTCGTGCCCTACGATTTCTACACTGACAGCGGGCGTTCAGCGCTGTTGGCGATTGACGGCGTGGTGACCCTCGCCACCAGTACCGGCGTGGCGCAGACCGTCAACCTTTACGGCCGGGCGGTGGGCAAGGCGGGTCTGCCGGCGGGCACCTACACCGACACCGTGGCCGTGGAACTGACGTTCTAACGATGTGGCCCAGGGTGTTGCTCGCCATCGGCCTGGCGATACCGTTGCCGCTGTCCGCGGTGGTCAACCAGAGCTTCCAGGTGAGTGCGACCATCACGCCGGGCTGTCTGATCGTGGGCGGCGGCGCCAACTACGGCACCTTGGCCTACGGCAGCTATTCGGCCCTGGCCACCAGCACGGTCACAGCGGCTCTCACTGGCGGGGTAACCCTGCAATGCACGCCGGGCGTGGCCCTGAGCATGAGCGTGGATGGCGGCCTGTACAGCAGCACCGGACGCAATTTGCAGCTCAACAGTGGCAGCGCGCGGGTGGCTTACCAATTGTTTCGCGATGCGGCATTCAGCCAGAGCCTGGGCATCAACCAGAGCGTCAGCGTGACCTACAGCGATGCGAGCAATATCAGCCTGCCGATTTACGGGCGGGTGGTTTTACCGGGCAATCAGCCTGGGGGGACGTACAGCGACACGCTGCAGGTGCAGCTGACGTGGTAGGGCTAACGGATTAAGGAGGGGTGTCATGGGTTGTGCTTTGCGACGGTTATGGACCGCGGGTTTCGCCTTGGGGGCGTTGTGCTCGGCGGGGTTTGTACAGGCGGCCAGTTCGGTGCTGATCTGGCCCATCGACCCGGTGCTGGAGGCTGACCAACAGGCCAGCGCGCTGTGGCTGGAGAACCGTGGCACCGAGACCGCCAACCTGCAGATCCGCGTGTTTGCCTGGAGCCAGAACGGTTTCGACGAGCAGTACCAGAACCAGCGCGATGTGATCGGCAGCCCGCCGGTGGCCAAGATTGAGCCGGGCCAGAAGCAACTGGTGCGCCTGACCCGCACCCGGGAGGTACCGCCGGGGCAGGAGTTGGCCTATCGCATCATCATTGACGAAATCCCCTCGGCGCTGCAGGTGCCAGCACCGCCGGAGGGCAAGAACACGGCAGCGGCGATTCGCTTTCAGATGCGCTATTCGGTGCCATTGTTTGCCTACGGCGCTGGCCTGTGGAGCAAGGACGACGCCACCCGCCAACGTGACCCCAAGGGCGCGGGCAAGCCGCAGTTGAGCTGGCAAAAGGTCAACGTGGCAGGGCGCAACTACATCGAGGTGCGCAACCAGGGCGCCGTGCATGCGCGGCTTACCGATGCGTCATTCAAACAGGGCGGGCAGACCCGGCCGTTGGTGGACGGCTTGCTCGGCTATGTGCTGCCGGGCGCGAGCATGCGCTGGCCGGTGCCGGATGCCGTATCGGCCGACCAGCCGTTGCAGGTCCGGGTCAACGGCGCGCCGCAACTGGAGAGCCTGGCGCCCAAGCGATAACCGTTATGTAGCGCAACGGGCACACGCCCGGGTTTTAACAGGATGGAGATGTCCATTGAGGGACACAACGCCATGGTGAGTCGTGGTTGGGCTCGGGTTTTATGGCCGTCGGTGGCAGTGGCAAGCGGGCTGTGGGGCGCAGCGATGGCGGGCGACCTGCCGCCGCCGCCCGGCAGCATGGAGGCAGTTGCCGATGCACAGCTGTTTCTGGAACTGGTGGTCAACCAGATGGACACCGGCCGCGTCATCGCGGTCGAGCAGCGCGCCGGCCAGCTGTTTGTGCCGGCCAGCGCGTTGCAGGACGTGGGTATGAAACTGCCCGGTGAGCCCGTCGGCAGTGTGGCCCTGGACCAGGTGCCGGGCCTGCACAGCGACTACGACAGCAACGGCCAGCGCCTTCTGCTGGATGTGCCGCCCTCCTGGCTGCAGGAACAGTTCATCGGCAACCGCAATACCTATCCGCGTACCCAGGCCATGAGCAGCTTCGGCGCCTTGCTCAACTATGACGTGTATTTCAATGACACCGACGATGGCGGCAGTTACCTCGCGGCCTGGAACGAAGTACGGCTGTTCGACACCTGGGGCACTCTGTCCAACACCGGGCAACTGCGCGAGACCCTGTCCGATGGAATCAGCGGCGGCACCCTCGACAATGGTTACCGACGTTACGACACCACCTGGCGTTTTTCCGACGATGAGCGCCTGCTGACCTACGAGGCCGGCGACGTGATCAGTGGCGCGCTGCCCTGGAGTAGCTCGGTGCGCCTGGGCGGGGTGCAACTGTCCCGGGATTTTGCCGTGCGCCCCGACCTGGTCACGTACCCCTTGCCGCAGTTTGCCGGTGAGGCGGCGGTGCCCTCGTCGGTGGACCTGTTTATCAACGGCTACAAATCCGACAGCGCACGACTGCAACCCGGCCCCTACACCCTGACCAACATCCCATTCATCAACGGTGCCGGCGAGGCCGTGGTGGTCACCACCGATGCCTTGGGCCGCCAAGTATCGACCACGGTACCGTTCTACGTCACCAGCACTTTGCTGCAACAAGGCTTGACGGACTTTTCGCTGGCCGCCGGTACCTTGCGCCGTGACTACACCCTACGGGACTTCGGCTACGGACCGGGCGTGGCCAGTGGCACGTTCCGCTATGGCTATTCCGATAACCTGACCCTGGAAAGCCATGCCGAAGCCTCCAGCGACCTGAGCCTCGGCGGGCTCGGCGGCAACCTGCGCCTGGGCAACTTCGGCGTGCTCAATACCGCCCTCAGCCAGAGCCAGTTCGACAGCCGCACGGGCCAGCAACTGAGCCTTGGTTACCAGTACAACAGCACGCGCTACAGCTTTATGTACCAACGGGTGGAACGTCGCGACGACTACGCCGACCTGACCCTGGTCGATACCCCATACGCCAGCCTCAGCAAGCGCAGCGAGCAGGTGACCCTGAGCCTCAACCTCCAACGTTTCGGTAGCCTGGGCCTGGGCTATTTCGACGTGCAGGCGGCGGACGACTCGCGCACGCGCCTGCTCAACCTGAGCTGGAGCAAACCGTTGTGGCGCAACACCAGCTTTTATCTGTCAGCCAACCGCGAAATCGGTGACAGCAACTGGGCCATGCAGGCGCAACTGGTCATCCCGTTCGACCTCAACGGCAGCCTGGCCTTGAGCACCGAGCGCAGCAAGGATGGCGCCAGTCGCCAGCGCATCAACTACAGCCGCGCGGTGCCCAGCGAAGGCGGGGTGGGCTACAACCTCGGCTATGCCCAGGGCGATGCCCCCAGCTATCGACAGGCCGACCTGACCTGGCGCTTGCAGTCGGTGCAGTTGCAGGCCGGCGTGTACGGCAGCAGTGAGGCCATGACGCGCTGGGCCGATGCCAGCGGCTCGCTGGTGTGGATGGGCGGCGAAACCTTTGCCGCCAACCGCATCAATGACGCCTTTGTGGTAGTGAGCACCCAGGGTTTTGCCGGGATTCCGGTGCGCTACGAAAACCAGCTGGTGGGCCAGACCGACCGCAACGGCCATTTGCTGGTGCCGTGGAGCAGTGCCTATTACCGCGGCAAATACGAGATCGACCCCCTGAACCTGCCGGCGAATGTGCAAAGCCCCAATGTTGAGCAGCGCGTATCGGTACGCCGTGGCAGCGGTTACTTGCTGGAATTCCCCCTGCGCCGGGTGCTCGCTGCAAGCATCACTCTGGTGGACCGCCAGCATCAGGAGTTGCCGCTGGGCAGCTTGGTAGTGCACGAGCAAAGCAACACCCAGGCGGTGGTCGGCTGGGATGGCCTGGTGTATCTGGAAAACCTCAGCGCGCACAACACCTTGCAGGTCACCCTCGGTGAGGGCCGCACCTGCCAGACGACATTCGATATTGATGAACAGCAACAGGACGTGCCCTTGATCGGGCCATTAGTGTGCCAATGAGGCATCGAACAGGGAGTGTTCAGGTGAGGGGCAGCGTAGGGTTATATGGCGTAGGTTTGTTGTTTTGCGGGCAGGCGATGGCGGCGTGTTCGGTGGTGTCCACCGTGCCGGCCAGTTTCGGCTCAATCAGCTCGATGACGGTGCGCACCGCCGCGCAAACCAGCTCTACGACTAATTCGGGGTTGAGTTGCACCTCGGCGTTGATATCGCTGCTGGTGTCCACCGACCACTTTTACGCCACGATCACATCGTCGCAAAGTGGCATGGTCGGGCCGACCGGTGATGTGATCAGCTATACGATTTATGGCAACAACAGCACCAGCTATCCCATCACCCGTGGCAGCCAATTCGATTTCGGCGGCGCTGGCGGCATCGCCCAGAGCATTGGCCTGATCGCAGGGCCCGGCGCGAAAACCGTACCGCTGTACCTGAGCAGCATCACCGGCAGCAACGTCGCCGCCGGGGTGTACACCGAGACACTGAGCATCGCCTGGGTGTGGAATTATTGCTCGGGGATCGGCCTTGGCGGCATTTGCCTGGGACGTGACACTGGCAGTGGCACGGCGTCCCTGACCGTCAGCATGACCGTGACCAACGACTGCCAGATCACCGCCCCGAATATCAGCTTCGGCAGCGCGCCGGTGGTCAGTGGTTTTACCGCGGTGAGCGGGCAGACCATCAACATCGCCTGCACCAAGGGCAGCGCCTATACCGTGGGCTTGAGCGATGGCCAGAACCCGGTGAGTGTCGGCGGCCGGCGGCGCATGGTTTCCGGCGGCAATTACCTGGCCTATGACATTTTCAAAAGCGCCGGCACCACGCGTTGGGGCAGTGTCGGCGCGGCGCGGCGGGCCAGCTCCACGGCCGAGGTCAACCCCGGAAACGGCTTGGGCAATGGCAGCCAGGTGTACAACTACAACGCCAAGGTCTACACCGATCAGCCCACCCCACCAGCCGGCACCTATCTGGATAATGTGGTGCTGGACGTCGGTTTCTAGAATGGCGTCTGCAACGCGGCGGCCTGATCCACCGGGCTGACCATCGCATAGTTGTAGCCGCCGCCCGACCAGTAGTCGGCCTGCAAGCCATCGACACTGCGGCTGCCGCAAGGCAGGAAACCGTTGTTCGGGCCCGGCGGGCGGATATAGAAGCTGATGCGCCGGCCTTGCGCATCCTGGTACAGCACCATGGCTGCCGCGCCTTGGTCGGTGGTGAGCAGGCGCCCGCTGACCGGTTTGAAACCGGCTTGGCTCAGGTCGGGCAGGCGATGGGCCTGGTTGAAGTAACGGTCGAGCCAGGCCTGCATAGTGCCGCGGTCCTGGGCGTTGTAGTCGGCGGGCATGATGCCGTCCTGGGCAAACAGGCGATAGGCCTGCATGGCGTCGGTCATCGGCAACAGTGGCGGCTGGGTGGCTTCACGGGCGTGCCAACCGCCAACCCCGCCGAGGCTCACGGCGATCAGCAACAACGCCGCCGTGGCCAAGTGCCGACGGGACTGTTTCTTGATGCGCTGGCGAATCAGCGCCGGGTCCAATGCCGGGTTGTGCGGCTGTTGCAGGGCGCCGCTCAACGACGCACGCAGCAACTGCGCATCCTGTTGCCAGGCCTGTACCTGGGCCGCCACTTCGGGGTGGCTGGCCAGCCAGGTTTCAAGCACACGGCGATCAGTGTCCGGCAATTGGTGATCGACGTAGGCATGTAAATCGCGTTCGCTGGGGGGCAGGCTGATCATTTGAGTCTCCGCAGGGCAGGGCCGGTCATTTCGCCATCGCTGAGTTGACGCAGCGCTTGGCGTGCGCGGGACAGGCGTGACATCACTGTGCCGATGGGCACCTTGAGGATCTCGGCCACTTCCTTGTAGCTCAAGCCCTCGACGGACACCCACAGCAACAGGGCGCGCTGTTCGGTGTTCAGTTGGTCGAAGGCTTGCAAGGTGGATTGGGCCAGCACCGTGCGTTCCACCGAAGGTTGCACGTCATCGCGGCCGGTGAAGAATTCGAGCATGCGCGCATAGCGGCGGTTGCGGCGGTGGGCGTCGAGGAACTGGCGGTAGAGGATCGAAAACAGCCAGGCGCGCAGATCGCCCTCGATACGTTTATCGGCCCAGGCGACGATGGCGCGCTCCAGGGTCGATTGCACCAGGTCATCGGCGCTGCTGCTGTTGCGCGTCAGGGACACGGCAAAACGCCGCAACCTGGGAATGAGTTCACGTAACTGTTCGTCGAGTTCATGCATGGGCGTCTGGCTGGTCACTACGCTGGGACTAGAGAGACGTCCGGCGTTGAAGGTTATTCCCCGTCCCGCAAAATAAATCCAGGGCCTGGGAATAGAGCCAATCGGCGTTCGTCTTAATGCTCCGACCTTATGTTTCAGCCTGAGGCCTCTGGCCCTGGAGTTCCTGCATGGTAGATCACTCATCACCCCCCCGTCCTCCATTGAGCACTGCGAGCCTGATCGCACGACTTGCCGGCATCGGTGCCGTGGTTGCGGTTGTTGCCGGGGCATTTGCCTACGTCAATGGCACGCTCGACCCACAACGCCTGCGGCCAAAAACCTTGGTCAATGCCCTGGAAACCAATAACGGCGTGCATCCGGGCTTTCGCCGTAACCATGCCAAGGGCGTATGCGTGGCGGGTTATTTCGAGAGCAGTACTGAGGCCCGTGCCTATTCCAACGCCCAGGTGTTCAGCGAGGCCAAGACTCCGATCATCGGCCGCTTTGCCTTGCCCAGCGGCAACCCGTACGCGCCGGACAGCAGTGTGCCGATTCGCAGTTTCGCCGTGCAGTTCAGCCAGGCCAACGGCCAGCAATGGCGGACGGGGATGAACAGCATGCCGGTGTTCCCAGTGGGCACGCCCGAGGCGTTTTACCAGTTGCTCAAGGCCGGCGCGCCAGATCCGGCCACCGGCAAGCCGAACCCGTCAAGCATGCCGGCGTTTTTTGCCGCACACCCCGAGACAGCGCCATTCCTGGCCTGGGTCAAGACCGCCAAGCCATCGGCCAGTTATGCGACTGAAACCTATAACGGCATCAACGCGTTTTACCTGGTGGCTGCCGATGGTACGCGCCAGGCCGTGCGTTGGGAGGTGGTGCCCCAGAGCCAGGACGCGGCGGGTGATACCGCACCTGCTGGCAGTGACTTCCTCGAGCAGGACTTGGTGCGACGCCTGGCCGCCGGGCCATTGCGTTGGCAGTTGAACATGACCCTGGCCAACCCCGGCGACCCGCTGGACGACGCAAGCAAGACCTGGACCGGCGCGCACAAGGTCCTCAACGCCGGCACGTTGGTGCTGCAAAGCAGCCAGCCCCAGGCAGACGGTGATTGCCGCGATATCAACTTTGACCCGCTGATTCTGCCCAGTGGTATCCAAGCCTCCAACGACCCCTTGCTGGCCGCCCGTTCGGCCGCGTATGCCAGTTCGTACCTGCGCCGCGCCGGGGAAGTCAGCCCGTTGCACAGCGCCCCTCAGGAGTCGAAGCCATGAATGCTCAACCACGGTTCTTTGCGCCCCTGGCGCGCGTGCTGCACTGGCTGATGGCGTTGATGATCATCGCCATGCTGTTTATCGGCGCGGGTCTGGCGGCGTCGGTGTCGGAGCGCCATGAGTGGCTGATCCACCTGCACAAGCCGCTGGGCATTGCGATTCTGGCGCTGGTGATCGTGCGCCTGGCGGTGCGTTTCTCGACGCGCCAACCGCCGTTGCCAGCGGATTTACCGGTGTGGCAAAGGCTCGCAGCCAAGGCTTCCCATGTGCTGTTGTACGCGTTGATGCTGGTGTTGCCGCTGCTGGGTTGGGCGATGATTTCAGCGGCTGGCGACCCGGTGATGCTCAGCAGTAACCTGCAACTGCCCGCACTGGTGGGGGCGAATGCGCCGTTGTTCGCGCTGTTGCGCAAGGCCCACGGCTACCTGGCCTATCTGCTGTTTCTCACCGTGCTGGTGCATCTGGCGGCCGCGTTGTTCCACGGTTTGATCCGCCGCGATGGTGTCTTGCAAAGCATGACCGGCAGCAAGGATTGACCGCTCTTGTGGCGNCCCAGCGCGAGCAAGCTCGCTCGCCACAAAGAGCTCGCCTCGGGGGTTAGCGCAAACGCCCAACGATATCAGCGACGCTGCTCAACACGTCCTTGCCCAACTGTTTTGAACGATCGCCTGACCAGCCAGTTCGCAGGTTGGGCGCGTCGTCGTTGTCCTTGAAGGGCATTTCCAGGGTCAGGGACAGGCAGTCGTATTTTTCTCCTACCGCGTTGCAGGCCAGGGTCATGTTGGCTTGGCCGGGCAGGTCGCGGGTGTAGCCGTGGGTGGTCTGGAAGTCTCGTGTCAGGTGGCTCAAATGGCTGCGGAAGTGTTTTTCCAGGGCTTCGATACGCGGGGTGTAGCCAGGGTTGCCTTCGCAGCCGGCGGTGAACACGTAGGGGATTTCTTCATCGCCGTGGATGTCGAGGAACATATCCACGCCGTACTTTTCCATCTGTTGCTGGACGAACAGGACTTCGGGGCTGAGTTCGTGGCTGGCGCTCTGCCAAGCGCGGTTCAGGTCCTGGCCCATGGCGTTGGTGCGCAGGTGGCCGTGGAAGGCGCCATCCGGGTTCATGTTCGGTACCAGGTACAGATCGGCGACGGCCAGCAGTTTTTTCAGTTCGTCGTCGCCGTCCTTTTGCAGGCGCTCAATCACGCCCTCCATAAACCATTCGGCCATGTGTTCCCCGGGGTGCTGCTGGGCGATGATCCACACCTTGCGCCGGCCCTCGATTCCTTTGCCTCGGCGCAGCAGTTGAATATCGCGGCCTTCAGCGCTCTTGCCGGTGGCCAGCAGGGTGACCCCGGCGTACTTCAGGGCTTGCTCGATCAGCCAGTCATGGCGCTCACGGCTGTAGGGCTCGAAGTAGGCAAACCAGGCGTGCTTTTCCCGGGTCTGGAGGTTGATGTGCAGGATCTCGCCATCAAAGCGCGTCGGTACCCGGAACCAGTTGATATGGTCGTAGGACGCCACGGCGTTGTAGCCGCTCCAGGCATGCTTGTAGGACGAGCGCCCTGCGTTGCTCAAGCGAAAGGTATGGGTGTGTCCCACGTGCATGCCTTCGGCCTTGAAGTGGAACCATTGGTAGTGATCGCTGCGGGTATCGGGTTTGATTGCCAGCAACAACTGATAAGCGTCGCTGGCATCCAGGACCTGGATATTGCCGCTGTCGAAGTCGGTGCTGATCTTGATGGAGGTCAAGGCCACGGTCATAGTCTGGTTGCCTGAATATGAGTGATGTGGCGGCTATCTTACACAGGCGTTCGGTAAAACCAGGATGCAAAAATTGTTGCAGGGGAGGGGGCGTCATCCGTGACGCCGCCGCAGCTTAGAGTCTATGAGATTGATTCTCAAGCGCTAATTCGCAGAGATACGCGCTAGAGCACTCGGACGACTTTCTTTGGGTGATAGTCTTTTGCTACCATGCGCGCCATCAAGCAACACACAGTCTTCATTAGCCTGAAGCCATGCCAGGAAAACTGGCAAAAAAAAGACCCGGCCAAAGAGCCGGGTCAAAAACCGTGATTAGCCTGATGAGGAGATATTCCAAGAGTCCGACCTAAGGTCTCTTGGTCTATCGACTGATCTCGCGATCAGCTGAGTCCAATAATAATCATTATCATTTGCAAGTCAAATGTTTTTATCCGTGGGATAGAAATATTTTTCTTTCATACCTACTAAGCGTTTGCCGCCGCTCCTGGTGCTTGCAACGACCGCTCCACCATCGCCTTCGCCATATCGATCAAATACACCACCGAAAACGCCAGGTCGCGCTGGTTGCCCTGATGGCTGCACGCCGACTCGTAGGCGGTTGCCGCTGCACTGCGCAACAGGTCCGAGGCGTGTATCAGGGCCTCCTCCTGGCTGACTTCGGGTTTGATCGCGAACATGGCCCCGTCCGAATCCGGCGTCGACCGATTTTCTTTCAAGTAGTAGTCCAGTGCGCGCTGGGCCGCGCCACTGTTGCACATGTCGTTTACTTCAGTCAGTTCGGGCGTTGGGTGCGTGCGGGTCGTCATAAGCGGCAATACTCCGGTGGGTGTCGAAATCCTTGGGCTTGATGATAGTACGTATCGTATTCCTGTCGTTTTATGGATTACTACAAACTGTTTATTGCCCGCAAAAACGGGCGCCGTATTGTGATGCGCCATGGATAACTGGATAGCGTTGGTCAAGGCCAACATGAAAGACCGCAAGGTCACGCAGGATGAACTGGCGCGGCGCCTGGGCATGTCCCAGGGCGGCGTCGGCCATTGGCTCAATAAACGCCGTGTGCCGAGCCTGGCGGACATGAACCGTGTGCTCGCCGAACTGGGGTTGGGGTATTTGGAGGTGGCGCTGGAGATTCGTGAACGGGCCGCGCAAGTGCCGGAACTGGACCCCCACTACAATCCGTATTTCCGCTACCCGGTCAGCGACTGGAAGCAGGCCTGCGAGCTGCGTGAGGAGCGTGCGCCTTATAGAACCGAGCGCTACGAATTGACCGATTACCACGCCCGAGGCGAGGCATTCTGGTTGCCGGTGACGGGAGACGCCATGACCGCCCCCACGGGTATGAGTATTGCGGCTGGCATGATGATCCTGGTTGACCCGGCCATCGCACCCGAGCCCGGCAGGCTGGTGGTGGCCCAATGGGCCGGTAACCCCCAGGCCACCTTTCGCCAATTGCAGGAAGAAAGCGGCCAGCACTACCTGGTGCCGCTCAACCCCACTTACCCCAAGGTGCTGCTCACCGACGGCTGCCGCCTCCTGGGTGTGGTGGTGCAAGCCACGGCGAAGTTCTAGTCGGCCGTTTCCAGCTCCACCAGCGCGCTGCCTTCGGCTACCATTTCACCTTCCTGGCAGAACAGCGCCTTGACCACCCCGGCGTGGGGCGCACGGATGCTGTGTTCCATCTTCATGGCTTCGAGCACCACCAGTTGAGTACCAGCCTCAACGGTTTGGCCCACCTCCACGAGCACCCGCACGATGCTGCCGTTCATGGGGGCGGTGAGGCCGCCCTGATGGGATTGATTGGCCTCGACCGCCGCAATCGGGTCGAACAGGCTGACGGCATGCATCTCGCCGTCCCAACGCAGGTACAGGCTGCCTTCACTGCGCACCGCCAGATGAGCACGGCGCACGCCCTGATGTTCAGTCAGCAACTGTTCGCCGCATAACTGAGACGGTTGCCCGGTCAGTGTCACCAACCGATCCTGCCCATTGCAGCTCAGGTGCAGCGACACCTCGGCAGGCAGGCCCGCGCGAAAGCCCTGGTGACTTGCCCAAGGCCCGTCACCCACCGGCAAGCTCTGCATAAACGCCGAGCCCGCCGCTTGCCAGAACTCATCGCTCAAGGCTCCTGGCGTCGGCAACAGCTCACCCTGATAGCGCGGGATAAACCCGGTATCCAACTCGGCCGCGGCAAACGCAGGGTGCCCGATGATGCGCCGCAAAAAGCCCAGGTTGGTCTTGAGCCCGCCGACCGCAAACTCATCCAGCATGCTTAATAAGCGCAGGCGCGCCTGTTCGCGGTCTTCACCCCAGGCAATCAACTTGCCGAGCATCGGGTCGTAGAAGGGCGACACGCTGTCGCCTTGCTCGACGCCGCTATCCACCCGGCGTCCAGGGCCCGGGCTGGACTCGCGGTACAGCGCCAGGTGCCCGGTGGCCGGCAGAAAGTCATTGGCCGGGTCTTCGGCATACAGCCGCACTTCAATTGCATGACCGTTCAACGCGACCTGCTCTTGCGTGATCGGCAGCGCCTCGCCCTGGGCAACCCGGATCTGCCAGGCCACCAGGTCGAGGCCGGTAATCGCTTCGGTCACCGGATGCTCCACCTGCAGCCGCGTGTTCATCTCCATGAAGAAAAACTCGCCACGGGCATCCAGCAAAAACTCCACCGTACCTGCGCCGACATACCCGATGGCCTGGGCAGCGCGCACGGCCGCTTCGCCCATGGCCCGGCGCTGCTCGACACTCAAGCCGGGTGCCGGGGCTTCTTCCACGACCTTTTGATGACGACGCTGGATCGAGCAGTCGCGTTCATTGAGGTACAAGCAATGACCCTGCTGGTCGGCAAACACTTGGATCTCGACATGCCGCGGCTTGAGCAGGTATTTCTCCACCAGCATCTGCCCGTTGCCGAACGACGACAGCGCCTCACGCTGGGCGGAAGCCAGGGCTTCGGCCAGTTGGCTGACGTCCTCGACCACTTTCATGCCCTTGCCACCGCCACCCGCCGTGGCCTTGAGCAGCACCGGGTAGCCGATACGCTCACAGGCGGCGCGGAAGGTCTCCAGGTCCTGGGCCTCGCCGTGATAACCCGGCACAAGGGGTACGCCAGCCGTTTCCATCAAGGCCTTGGCCGCGGATTTGCTGCCCATGGCGTCGATTGCCGAGGCGGGCGGGCCGAGGAAGATCAAGCCTGCCGCCTCGATGGCCCGGGCGAAGCCGGCGTTTTCCGAGAGGAAGCCGTAGCCGGGGTGAATCGCCTGGGCGCCGCTGGCGTGGGCGGCGGCAATCAGCTTGTCGATTTGCAGGTAACTATCGGTGGCCTTGCTGCCGCCCAGGTCGACGCGGATATCGGCTTCACGGCTATGGCGGGCATCGCGGTCGATGGCGCTGTGCACAGCCACGGTGGTCAACCCCATGGCCTTGGCGGTACGCATGACCCGGCAGGCGATTTCGCCACGGTTGGCCACCAGAACGGTGTTGAGTGTGCTCATGAACGCGGCTCCTGGGTTTGCCAACTTGGCGCACGTTTTTGCAGAAATGCACGCAAACCTTCCTGGCCCTCGGCGCTCACCCGGATGCGCGCAATGGCGTTTTCGCAATAGCGGCGCAGCGCGGGGGTGAGGGCACCGTTGCCCACTTCGCGCAGCAAATCCTTACTGGCACGCATGGCCGCCGGGCTGTTTTGCAGCAGGTTGGTGACCCACTGGTCCACCTGTTGATCCAGGCTCTCGGCAGGATAACTTTCCGCCAGCAAGCCGATCTCCCGTGCGCGTTGGCCGCCGAACCGCTCGGCTGTGAGTGCATAACGACGGGCAGCGCGTTCGCCGATGGCCTGCACCACGAACGGGCTGATCACCGCCGGCGCCAGGCCGATACGCACTTCCGACAGGCAGAACTGCGCGTCGTCGGCACCGATGGCCATGTCACAGCAACTGATCAGGCCCAGCGCGCCCCCGTAGGCCGCACCTTGCACCACCGCCAGCGTGGGGATTTTCAGTTTGGACAGGTTGTACATCAGCTCTGCCAGTTCCCGGGCGTCGTCCAGGTTGGTGTGGTAGTCCAGCTCGGCCGATTGCTGCATCCAGGCCAGGTCGGCACCGGCGCTGAAGTGCTTGCCACGCCCGCGCAGTACCAGGAAGCGCAGGGACGGGTCGCCTTGTACGCGGTCAAGGGCCAGGATCAGCTCGCGGATCATCTCGGCGTTGAACGCGTTGTTCTTGGCTTCGCGGCTGAGCCACAGCGTGGCAAAGCCACGGCGGTCGGTGATCAGTTCGAGGGTGTTGAAGTCGCTCATGCAAGGAGCTCCATGATAATGAGAGGCCTCCTGTAGGAGCGAGCTTGTTGTGGCGAGCAAGTTTGCTTGCGCTGGGGTGCGCAGCGCCCCCAAAAAAGCCGGGACTGCTGCGCAGTCAGCGGGAGCAAGCTCCCTCGCCACAACAGGCGCGCTCCTACAGGTTACATGCGGAACACGCCGAAGCGGCTCGGCTCGATGGGGGCGTTCAGTGCGGCGGACAAGGCCAGGGCCAGCACGTCACGGGTCTGCAGCGGGTCGATCACGCCGTCATCCCACAAGCGCGCGCTGGAGTAGTAGGGATGGCCCTGGGTTTCATACTGGTCGAGGATCGGCTGCTTGATCGCGGCTTCCTCCTCGGCACTGAAACCGTTGCCGGCGCGCTCAGCCTGTTCGCGCTTGACCTGCGCCAACACCCCGGCGGCCTGTTCGGCCCCCATCACGCCAATGCGTGCGTTGGGCCACATCCACAAAAAGCGCGGGTCGTAGGCGCGGCCACACATCCCATAGTTACCCGCACCAAAGCTGCCACCGATGATCACGGTGAATTTCGGCACCTTGGCGCACGCCACGGCGGTGACCAGCTTGGCGCCGTGCTTGGCAATGCCGCCGGCTTCGTACTTCTGGCCGACCATGAAGCCGGTGATGTTTTGCAGGAACAGCAGCGGAATCCCGCGCTGGCAGGCCAGTTCGATAAAGTGCGCGCCTTTTTGCGCGGCTTCGGCGAAGAGGATGCCGTTGTTGGCCAGGATCGCTATCGGGTAGCCATGCAAGTGCGCAAAGCCGCACACCAGGGTCGTGCCGAACAGGGCCTTGAACTCATCGAACACCGAGCCGTCCACCAGCCGTGCGATGACTTCGCGCACATCAAAGGGTTGCTTGGCATCCGCCGGGATCACGCCGTACAACTCTTCGCTGCTGTACAGCGGCGCCACCGGCGAGCGTTGCAGCAGCTCACCCTGCTTGCGCCAATTGAGGTTGGCCACGCTGCGCCGCGCCAGCGCCAGGGCGTGCTCATCGCTGTCGGCATAGTGGTCGGCCACGCCCGAGACCTTGCAGTGCACATCGGCACCGCCCAAGTCTTCGGCGCTCACCACTTCACCGGTGGCGGCCTTCACCAACGGCGGGCCGGCGAGGAAGATGGTGGCTTGCTGGCGCACCATGATCGCTTCGTCGGCCATGGCCGGCACGTAGGCGCCGCCGGCGGTGCACGAGCCCATCACCACGGCAATCTGGGGAATGCCCTGGGCGCTCATATTGGCCTGGTTGAAGAAGATCCGCCCGAAATGCTCACGGTCGGGGAACACCTCGTCCTGGCGCGGCAGGTTGGCGCCGCCGGAGTCCACCAGGTAGATACACGGCAGGCGGTTCTGCTCGGCGATGGTCTGGGCGCGCAGGTGTTTTTTAACGGTCAGCGGGTAATAGGAGCCGCCTTTGACCGTGGCATCGTTGGCCACAATCATGCATTCGACGCCTTCCACCCGGCCGATGCCGGCAATCACCCCGGCAGCCGGGACGTCTTCGCCATACACCTGGTGGGCGGCCAGTTGGCTCAGCTCGAGAAACGGCGAACCCGGATCGAGCAGACGGTTGATACGCTCGCGGGGCAACAGCTTGCCGCGTGACGTGTGGCGTTCCTGGGCCTTGGCGCCGCCACCTTGATGGACGTGGGCGAGCAGGCTGTGCAGGGCGTCGACCTGTTCAAGCATCGCCGCGTGGTTGGCGGCGAATTCCGCCGAGCGCGGGTTGAGCTGGGTGTGCAAGGTGGCCATGGGCGTGCTCCTTCAGCGGGTTTCGTTGAACAGTTCGCGACCGATCAACATCCGCCGAATCTCACTGGTGCCCGCACCAATTTCGTAGAGCTTGGCGTCACGCAGCAGGCGCCCGGCGGGGAATTCATTGATATAGCCATTGCCGCCCAGAATCTGGATTGCATCCAGGGCCATTTGCGTGGCGCGCTCGGCGCTGTAGAGGATCACGCCCGCAGCGTCCTTGCGCGTGGTCTCGCCGCGTTCACACGCCTGCGCCACCGCGTAGAGATAAGCGCGGCTGGCGTTGAGCTGGGTGTACATATCGGCGACCTTGCCCTGGATCAACTGGAATTCGCCGATGCTCTGGCCGAACTGCTTGCGGTCGTGGATGTAGGGCACGATCAAGTCCATGCATGCCTGCATGATCCCGGTAGGGCCACCGGAAAGCACCACGCGCTCGTAGTCCAGGCCGCTCATCAACACTTTCACGCCGCCATTGAGCACGCCGAGGATGTTTTCTTCGGGCACCTCGACGTCGTCGAAAAACAGCTCGCAGGTGTTGGAGCCGCGCATGCCCAGTTTGTCGAATTTGTTGCTGCGGCTGAAGCCTTTCCAGTCGCGCTCGACGATGAAAGCGGTGATGCCGTGGGGGCCTTTTTCCAGGTCGGTCTTGGCGTAGATCACATAGGTGTTGGCGTCCGGGCCGTTGGTGATCCAGGTCTTGCTGCCATTGAGTACGTAATGGTCGCCGCGCTTGTCGGCGCGCAGTTTCATCGACACCACGTCGGAACCGGCATTCGGCTCGCTCATGGCCAGGGCGCCGATGTGCTCGCCGCTGATCAGCTTGGGCAGGTACTTGAGTTTTTGTGCGTGTTTCCCGTTGCGGTTGATCTGGTTGACGCACAGGTTGGAGTGCGCCCCGTAGGACAACGCCGCCGAGGCCGAGCCACGGCTGATTTCTTCCATGCTCACCACATGGGCCAGGTAACCGAGGCCGGCACCGCCGTATTCCTCGGGCACGGTGATGCCCAGCAGGCCCATGTCGCCGAACTTGCGCCACAGGTCGGCGGGGAACAGGTTGTCGAGGTCGATCTGGGCCGCGCGCGGTGCGATCTCCTTGGCCACGAAGGACTGCACCTGGTCGCGCAGCATGTCGATGGTCTCGCCGAGGGCGAAGTTCAGGGACGGGTAACTCATGGACAGGCACCTTAATGTGAGCTTTGTTGTTGTGTGGGCAGGGCGCGAGAGGAGGGCGCTCACCTTTACGTTAACGTAAGCTTGCGTTGCGGCGCTGTCAATCGTAGTTTACGTATACGTCAACCTACAAAAAAGATAACAGGGGTCGTTATGGATCAACCGAACCAGAGTTACAGCCGTGGCTCCCAGGACAAGGCCTTGCTGGCCATGACCATTGGCCAGGCATTCGATCACACCGTTGCGCAGTATCCAGACAGCGAAGCCTTGGTGGTGCGCCACCAGCAGCGGCGCTACACCTGGCGGCAGCTGGCCGAGACAGTTGAGCTGCACGCCCGCGCATTCATCGCCCTGGGCATGCAAACCGGCGACCGCCTGGGGATCTGGGCACCTAACTGTGCCGAGTGGCTGATCTGCCAGGTGGCGAGCGCCAAGCTCGGGGTGATCCTGGTCAATATCAACCCGGCCTATCGCAGCAGTGAATTGGACTACGTGCTCAAACAATCCGGCTGCCAATGGCTGGTATGCGCCGGTTCGTTCAAAAGCTCCGATTACCACGCCATGCTCCAGGCATTGAAACCCGAGCTGCGCGGCCTCATCAGCCTGGACCCCAGCCCGCCGCCGGAATTCATGCCCTGGTCGCAGTTGGCGGCGCTTGGCGCAGGCGTGCCGCCCGAGCAACTGCAAAGCCGTCAGGCCAGCCTGCATTTCGATCAACCTGTGAATATCCAGTACACCTCCGGCACCACCGGCTTCCCCAAGGGCGCCACCCTCAGTCACCACAACATCCTCAATAACGGTTACATGGTCGGTGAAAGCCTGGGCCTGACGGCAGGGGACCGCCTGGTGATCCCAGTGCCGCTGTACCACTGCTTCGGCATGGTCATGGGCAACCTCGGTTGTATCACTCACGGCACCACCATGATCTACCCCAATGACGGCTTCGACCCGTTGCTGACGCTGAGCGCCGTCGCCGAAGAACAAGCCACCGGCTTATATGGCGTGCCGACCATGTTTATCGCGCTGCTCGATCACCCACGCCGGGCCGAGTTCGAGGTGTCCAGCCTGCGCACCGGGATCATGGCCGGGGCGACATGCCCGATCGAGGTGATGCGTCGGGTCATCCATGAGCTGCACATGGCAGAGGTGCAGATTGCCTATGGCATGACTGAAACCAGCCCGGTGTCGCTGCAGACCGGCGCAGATGACGATATCGAACGGCGTGTTACCACGGTGGGCCGCACCCAACCGCAACTGGAAACCAAGATTGTCGACGAGGCCGGTAACACCGTGGCCCGGGGCGTGATCGGTGAACTGTGTACACGCGGCTACAGCGTGATGCTCGGTTACTGGAACAACCCCGACGGCACTCGCGAGTCCATCGATGAGGCCGGCTGGATGCACACCGGCGACCTGGCGACCATGGATGAGCAGGGTTACGTGTGCATCGCCGGGCGTAACAAGGACATGATCATTCGCGGTGGCGAGAACGTTTACCCGCGGGAGCTGGAAGAGTTTTTCTTTACTCATCCGGCCGTGGCGGACGTGCAGATCGTTGGCATCCCGGATGAACGTTATGGCGAAGAGATTGTTGCCTGGATCAAGTTTCATCCCGGTCAAGTGGCCAACGAGCTGGAGTTGTTGAGCTGGTGCAAGGACCGCATCGCCCATTTCAAGACGCCCAGGCATTTCAAATTCGTGGATGAGTTTCCGATGACAGTCACGGGCAAGATCCAGAAGTTTCGCATGCGCGAGATTTCCATCCAGGAGCTGCAAGCGCGCTGACAACGTCAACCCCCTGTGGGAGCTGGCTTGCCTGCGATGGCGGCCTGACTGCCGGCCCACATCTACCTGATACCCCGCGAACCTGCTGTGCCACCAAAATAGTGAAACCCAGAAAGCACAAAGGGGACCCGAAGGTCCCCTTTAATTTGTCGTTGCGTGCTCTTTTCTTATTATTGAGGGGCGGCCTGTTGTTGTTTTTGGTAGCCGTGGCCCGTACCGCTTTTTTGGCGACCCCCATCCGGGGTCAAGAGCAAACGTATTTTTTTGAACGCTGACCTGCTTCTTCGTAAACGATCCAACCAGTGGGTAGCTACCTGAGGTAGTTTTATTTTTCTCTATCCGGTTGCGGGTTGCGGCATGCCGTACCCTGGGAAGCACATCTTCTCCAAAAAAATCTGTTAGCTGCGTCTCTGCCGTGTTGTTTTTGTTATGTCAGAGTCGTTTCGTCTTATTTTTATTAGGTTTGGCGCTTTTTATTCTTGTTATGCCATAGAGATAGCAGAAGGCGTGCCAACTTTTTAAAAGCCTTTAAAATCAACAAGTTGGTTTTTTGTCAGTATTTTCTTTCAGTTTGCACGGCGGATTTTGTTCCCGCGTTACCCGTTATGCCGGTGTGCGGTAACACATTGTCACAGCTGTGCTACTCACCTGCGTTACGCACCTTCGCCACGCGGGAACCCGTAGGCCGTCCCAGCACCTGGCTGATCTGCTGGCCGGCGCCAATCAAGCGTTCCAGGTCGATACCCGTGTCGATACCCAGGCCGTTGAGCAGGTACAGCACGTCCTCGGTAGCGACGTTACCGCTGGCGCCCTTGGCGTAGGGGCAGCCGCCCAGGCCTGCGATAGAGCTGTCGAACACCGTGATGCCCTCCAGCAGGCTGGCATAGATGTTGGCGATGGCCTGCCCGTAGGTGTCGTGGAAGTGCCCGGCCAGCTTGTCCCGTGGCACTTGCGCGCCGACCACTTCGAACAGGCGCCGGGTAGCGCCCGCCGTGCCGGTACCGATGGTGTCGCCCAAGGACACTTCATAGCAGCCCATGGCATACAGCTCGCGGGCGACGGCCGCCACTTGCTCCGGGGCGATATCGCCTTCATAGGGGCAACCCAGTACACAGGACACATAGCCGCGCACGCTGACGCCGTGCTGCTTGGCGGCGGCCATGATCGGTGCGAAGCGCTCCAGGCTCTCGCTGATGGAACAATTGATATTGCGTTGGGAGAACGCCTCGGACGCCGCCGCGAACACCGCGACTTCCTTGACCCCGGCCGCCAGCGCATCCTCGAACCCGCGCAGGTTCGGTGCCAGTGCGCCATAGGTCACGCCGGGCTTGCGCTGGATCTGCGCAAACACTTCGGCTGAACCTGCCATTTGCGGCACCCATTTGGGCGAGACAAAACTACCGACTTCGATATAGCTCAAGCCAGCGGCGCTCAAGGCGTCTACCAATCGGACTTTATCCGCCACGCTGATGGGCTGGGCTTCGTTCTGCAAACCGTCGCGCGGGCCGACTTCAACCAGGCGTACGTGGGAGGGGAGGGACATGGCAGTTACCTTCTGGTCAATGGCCGGCTTGGCTGATGGTCTGCGCCAGGGCCTGGGTGCAACGCTCTTCAGCGGTGTCCAGTTCCAGCTTCATCTGTTCGATATCCAGCAGTTGCTGTTCCAACTGTTCACGGCGTTCGGCGATCTTGGCCAGCATGCTGTTGAGTTGGATCTGGTTGCCGCCGGTGGGGTCGTAGAGTTCGATCAGTTCGCGGCATTCGGCCAGGGAGAAGCCGATGCGCTTGCCACGCAGGATCAGCTTGAGGCTGACCTTGTCCCGCGCCGAGTAAATGCGCTCCTGGCCTCGACGTTCGGGGGCCAGCAGGCCTTGTTCTTCATAGAAACGAATGGCGCGGGTGGTGATGTCGAGCTCGCGGGCGAGGTCGGAGATGCTGTAGGTGGTGCTCATGGCGGTGCTCAAGGAAGTCTTGGCGCTAAGCTAATTGCAGGTTGACGTAAACGTCAAGGCTGCTGGGCTTTCTTTTCCTGGGCCGTCACCTGCTGGCACAACTCGATCATCTGTTCACGCATCCAGCGGTTCGCCGGGTCCTGGTCGGTGCTTTCGTGCCAGTACAAATGGGTTTCCAGCGGCGGCACGCTGTTGACTGGCAGTTGGAACCAGTGCAGTTCATGACGACGGGCGAAACGCTCGGGCACGGTCATCACCATGTCGGTCTGTTGCAACACCTGATAGGCCATCAGGTAGTGCTGGGAACGCAGGGCGATCTTGCGTTGAATGCCCATCTTGCCCAAGGCCAGGTCCACATAGCCCAAACCGTTGCGGCGGCTGGAGATATGGATATGGGTCAGCGACAGGTAATCATCCAGGGTGAATTTATCCTTGCCCGCCATCGGGTGGCCCTTGCGCATGGCGCACACGTAGCGGTCTTCCATCAGCTTGACGTGACGCACCTGCGGGTCGGTATTGAGCGGCGCATCCACGGCAAAATCCAGGCGCCCGGCGGCCAGTTCCTTGGTGGTTTCGCGACGTTTGGACAGGAAACTCTCGATCATCACGGTAGGCGCCAGGCGACGCAGGCGCTGGAACAGCAGCGGCAGGATCACGGCCTCGGTCAGGTCGGTCATGCTGATACGGTAGGTCTTGGCCGCCTGCTGCGGGTTGAAGATGCGGCTTTCCTGCACGGACACGCGCAGCAACGACAACGCATTGCGCACCGGGCCGATGATGTTTTGCGCCATGGGCGTGGGCACCATGCCTTGGGCGGTACGCACGAACAGCGGGTCGTTGAAGGTCTCGCGCAACCGCGCCAGGGCGTTGGACACCGCCGGCTGGGTGATACCCACGATCTGGCCGGCGCGGGTCAGGTTGGCTTCGGTGTAAATCGCGTCGAAGACAATAAAGAGGTTGAGGTCGACCTTGCTCAGATTCATTTCGTTGCGCTCTTATTGTGAGGTGCTCATACACCGATCATATATCGGTGATGAATGTTAATACACGGCGAGAATAGGCTAGGTAAATTATCAGCGCTGTTCTAGCATCGAATGCATGACCTAAACAACCTCTCAAAGAAGGGAGCTGCTCATGGATTTCGCCTATTCGCCCAAGGTTCAGGAACTGCGTGAACGCGTCACTGCGTTCATGGACGCTTATGTCTACCCGGCCGAACCGGTGTTCGAACGCCAAGTCAGCGAAGGTGATCGCTGGCAGCCCACGGCGATCATGGAAGAACTCAAGGCCAAGGCGAAGGCCGAGGGCTTGTGGAACCTGTTTCTGCCGGAATCCGAACTGGGCGCTGGCCTGACCAACCTTGAATACGCACCCTTGGCGGAAATCATGGGCCGCTCGTTGCTCGGCCCGGAGCCATTCAACTGCTCCGCTCCCGACACCGGCAATATGGAAGTGCTGGTGCGCTACGCCAACGAAGAACAGAAACAGCGCTGGCTCGAACCCTTGCTGCGCGGCGAGATTCGCTCGGCTTTTGCCATGACCGAACCGGATGTGGCTTCCTCGGACGCCACCAACATGGCCGCCCGCGCCGAACGCCAGGGCGACGAGTGGGTGATCAACGGCAAGAAGTGGTGGACCTCCGGCGCCTGCGACCCGCGCTGCAAGATCCTGATCTTCATGGGCCTGAGCAACCCCGATGCACCGCGTCACCAGCAGCACTCGATGATCCTGGTGCCGGTCGATACCCCAGGCGTGAAAATCCTGCGGCCGCTGCCGGTATTCGGCTACGACGATGCGCCCCACGGCCATGCCGAAGTGCTGTTCGACAATGTGCGTGTGCCTTATGAAAACGTGTTGCTGGGCGAAGGCCGTGGCTTCGAGATCGCCCAGGGCCGCCTTGGCCCTGGCCGCATTCACCACTGCATGCGTTCGGTCGGCATGGCCGAACGCGCATTGGAGTTGATGTGCAAACGCTCGGTCAGCCGCACTGCCTTCGGCAAGCCTTTGGCGCGGTTGGGCGGCAATATCGACAAGATCGCCGACTCACGCATGGAAATTGACATGGCCCGCCTGCTGACCTTGAAAGCGGCGTACATGATGGACACCGTGGGTAACAAAGTGGCGAAAAGCGAAATCGCCCAGATCAAGGTGGTGGCGCCGAATGTGGCCTTGAAGGTCATCGACCGCGCGATCCAGATGCACGGCGGCGCCGGGGTGTCCAATGATTTTCCGCTGGCCTATATGTACGCCATGCAACGCACCCTGCGCCTGGCCGACGGCCCGGACGAAGTGCACCGTGCGGCGATTGGCAAGTTCGAGATTGGCAAATATGTGCCTCGGGAATTGATGCGCGGCGGGCAGTAACACTGATGATGATCGTTCCCACGCTCTGCGTGGGAACGCCTCCCGTGACGCTCTGCGTCACCCTCTCAAGAGCGGACGCGGAGCGTCCAGAGCGGCATTCCCACGCGGAGCGTGGGAACGATCTTCAATGATCTTCAGTACACCCAAACCTCCACTCGCCGATTCTTGATCCGGCCTTCATCCGCAGTATTGGCCGCCACCGGCATCTGCGCGCCAAACCCGCGAATATCCTTGAGCACCACGCCGCTCTTGACCAGCTCTCGGCGCACTGCCATCGCCCGCAACTTCGATAGCAGCGCCGCACGTTGCGGATCATTCTTGGTGTCGCCAAACCCCACCAGCGTCACCTGTTTATTCAGCTTGCCGTGGCTTCTGATATAGGCGACCACCCGCTGCACATCCTGGCGCGCCTTATTGTCGAGGCTGGCGCTGCCCTCGTCGAAGCGAAAATTCACCGTCAGGCGCTGAGCGTCTCGGGCGATGGCCTGGTAATCGTCGGGCATCGACGGGCGCGGCGCCACACCGATCGCTTGCACCTGCTGGGCGATGAAGCCATTGGCAGCCACAATCGCCTGGCCCTTGCTGCCTTGGGTAAACTCCACCAACGCCTTGGCCCATGGGTTGCGGGAAGAGGGCGGCAAGTAGAAGAACAGCCGACGTGACAGCGGGTAATCCTCGGTGGCGATCAGGCTGGTCAGCGGCAACATCGGTTGCGAGTCGCCGTCGACAATCGCCACCGCCTTGGCCTGGCGCACAGAGGGCAGGCCAATAAAACCGATGCCCTGGGGGTCCTGGCTCACCGCATCGGAAAGCTGTTCGCTGGATTCAAAGCGCTTGGCCAACGGCGCGAGCGGTTGGCCGCGGCGGCTCAGCACCAGTTCCCGGAAGGTGTCGAAGGTGCCGGATTGATCATCCCGGGCATATAAATGAATGGTCCCGCCTGTACCTCCCAGTGCCTCCCAGGTGCTGACCTCGCCGTTGAAGATTTGCGCCAATTGCTCGGTGTTGAGGCTATTGAGCGGGTTGCGCGGGTTGACGATGATTGCCAGGCCATCAATGGCGATCACATGCTCGGCGCCTGGGGTTTTCAAGTCCCCCAGGGGGTCGAGGTCCACCAGCTCGCTGTCATTGATCGGGCGGGACGCGGCGGCGAGGTCGGCGCGATTGTTTTTCAGCGCCGCAAAGCCGGTGCTGGAACCGTGGGCCGCCACCTCGATGGTGACCGTCTGGCCTTGGCGTGTCTTGCCGACCACGCGCTGCTCATTCACCCCGGCACCCGGTTCAGCACGCACATCCTGCAAGCCCTGATACTCCATCAAGCCTTTGACCAGCGCCGGGCCGAGTGCCGCGCCGATGGTGTTGGAGCCCTGGATGCGCAGGGCCGGGCCTTGGTCGGGAATGGACAGAGGGGCCGCCACGGCGGGGAGTGCGATTGCAAAACACAGGAACAGAACGCGCAGCATCATGCCGGCACCTTCTTAGGCCAAAGGGAGTGCCGCAAGATTAAGTCAGTTGGATTGCAGCCATATGACCGACACGGGGCTGGCACCCCTGATCTCCTGTAGGAGCGAGCTTGCTCGCGAAAAACGTCAACGATAACGCGGGCTTCCTGAATAAACGCGGCGCCCTCAAGTTCTTCGCGAGCAAGCTCGCTCCTACAATCAGCTCAGTTCCAACCAGATCGGCGCATGGTCCGACGGTTTCTCCAGCCCACGCAAATCATAGTCCACCCCCGCGTCCTTGACCCGAGGCACCAACCCGGTGGACGCCAAGATCACGTCGATGCGCAGCCCGCGCTTGGGCTCGTCCTCAAAGCCACGGCTGCGGTAATCGAACCAGCTGAAGCGGTCGGTCACATCCGGGTTGAGGTGGCGGAAGCTGTCCACCAGGCCCCAGTTCTTCAAGCGTGCCATCCACTCGCGTTCTTCCGGCAGGAAGCTGCACTTGCCGGTTTTCAGCCAGCGCTTGGCGTTGTCGGCGCCGATGCCGATGTCGCAGTCCTCTGGGGAAATGTTCACGTCGCCCATCACCACCAGCGCCTGGTCATTGCTGAACTGGCTTTCCAGCAATTGCTGCAAGTCTTCATAGAAGCGCTGCTTGGCCGGGAACTTGGTTGGGTGGTCGCGGCTTTCGCCTTGGGGGAAGTAGCCGTTCATGATGGTCACTGGGTGGCCGTTTTCATCGGCGAAGGTGCCCCAGATAAACCGGCGCTGGGCGTCTTCTTCATCGCTGGCAAAGCCTTTGTGCAAGCTCAACGCTTCTTTGCGCGAAAGCAGGGCCACGCCGTAGTGGCCTTTCTGCCCGTGGTAGTACACGTGATAACCCAGGGCCTGCACTTCGGCCAACGGGAACTGATCATCGTGGACCTTGGTTTCCTGCAAACCGATCACGTCCGGTTGATGCTTTTCAATCAGCGCCGCCAACTGATGAGGGCGAGCACGCAGCCCGTTGATATTGAAGGAGACGATTTTCATGGTCGGCAGTCCAGTCTGGCAAAAGGGCGATGCTAGCCGACAAGTCGGATGGGGGCCAGCGTGGCGGCAGGATGAATGCGCTGCTAATGTCTGGGAACGACTGGAGCTGTGCAGGTTCGTACCCATAAGAACGCCATGTTTGAGTGGCGCCCAGGGAGATTGACTGTTATGCCAGACACTTCGACGGCCACTGCCGAAATCCGCCTGCTCAATAGCGGCTACTCCCGTGAAGCGCGATCCCTGCTGTACCAGGCGTATCGCCATGAGCCGACCTTTGCCTATATCTTCGAAGCCGAGCGGGCGGGCTATGAGCAGCGAGTACGTGCCACTGTGCGCGAACTGGTCAAGCAGCATTTTTTCCAGAAACTCCCGGCCATCGGCCTGTTCGTCAACGACCGGCTGATCGGCATTGCCCTGATTGCACCGCCCCAGCGGCGCCTGGGCATCACCGAAAGCTGGGCCTGGCAAATCCGCATGTGGCTGAGCACCGGCGTGCGCGGTACGCGGCGTTACCTGGAATACCATCATGCCGTCATGGCGTGCCTGCCCAACACGTCTGTGCATGTGCTGCCGCTGCTGGGCATTCACCCGCAGTTCCAGGGCAAGCACCATGGTGAGCAGTTGCTGGAAGCGGTACACAATTGGTGTGCCGACGACCCGCATTCATCCGGCGTGGTGCTCGACACCGGTAACTCCCGTTATTTGGATTTCTACAAGCGACAGGGCTATGAGGAAATCGGCGAAGTCGCCGTAGGGCCGGTGCGCGAGCATGTGTTTTTCCATCCCAATCCCCAGGCGTTACATCCTGCAACGGCTTGAGACAGAATTATTCAGAAGAATCCGGGTTCATAGTTCCTCTCTCGCTCGTGTAGCATCCGCGCCTATGAAGTTTCCAGGAAGATTTACCAGCGGCTTGATTCTGCTGTTCACGAGCTGCGGCGCATTGGCGCAAAGCGAACTGGACGTGCGGATCAAACCCTCGAACGACGCGCTGAAAGCCAACATCGAAGGCTATATCGGCGGTGTGGGCGATCGTGATGAAGAAGCCTTGCTGCGGTTCAGCCGTGGCGCCGAGGAGCAGGCGCGCAAAGCCGCGCAGGCCCTGGGCTACTATCAGCCACAGATCAACAGCGAGGTGAAGGGCGGCAAGAACCCGCGCCTGACCCTCACCATCGACCCCGGCGAACCGGTGCACTTGCGCGACGTCACCATAAGGGTCGATGGCCAGGCTGCGAGCCTCAAGGCGTTTCGCGTGCCCGCCAGCGACGACCTCAAGCCCGGCGCCGTGCTCAATCACGGCCATTACGAAGACGCCAAGCGCCTGATCCAGAACCAGGCCTCGCGCTACGGGTTTTTCAGCGGGCGCTTCACCAGCCAGAAACTTGCCATAGACCCTCAAGCGGGCGTGGCCGACATCGAACTCATTTACGACAGCGGCCCACGCTACAGCATGGGCAAGGTCAGCTTCACCGGCGACACGCCCTTTGATGAAGAGCTGTTGCAGCGCATGGTGCCGTTCAAGCCCGGCACACCCTATGACTCCGAACTGGTCGCCGAACTCAACCAGAACCTGCAAGCCAGTGGCTTCTTCGAAGGCGTGCGCGTCGACGCCAGCCCCACCGCCGCCACCGATGATGTGATCCCGGTGGCGGTGCAACTGGACACCCGCAAGCCGCGCACCATGGGCCTGGGCCTGGGTTATTCCACTGACGTCGGCCCACGGGGCAAAGCCAACTGGACGCGCCATTGGGTCAACCCACAGGGCCACAGTTATGGCTGGGAAGCTGAACTGTCGGCGCCACGGCAGAACGTCGGGTTGTGGTACGACATCCCGCTCGACCCGCCGCTCACTGACAAATTGCGCTTTGCTGGCGGCTACCAGAATGAAGAGATCGCTAACACTGACACCCTGAGCAAGCTGCTCACCATCGGCCCCGAATGGCACAGCAAGTTGCCCAGTGGCTGGACGCGGGTGATCTCCCTCAAGTACCAGCGCGAAGAATATCGCCTGGGCAATGACTCGGGCCTGAGTAACCTGCTGATGCCTGGCGTGAGTTATTCCTACCTGCGCAGTGACAACCGCATCGACCCGCACCATGGCTACCGCCTGATGTTCGACACCAAGGTCGCCAAAGAGGGCCTTGGGTCCGACACCAACTTGCTTTACGGCACAGCGACGGTCAAGGGCTTGACCACCTTGTGGGACAACCACCGCTTCCTGGGCCGTGCGCAATTTGGCGGCAGTGCCACCAATGGCTACAAATCCGTGCCTCCTTCCTTGCGCTTCTTCGCCGGTGGTGACCAGAGCGTGCGCGGCTACGAGTACCAGACGCTATCGCCCGAGAACGATCGCGGCGACCGCATCGGCGGCCGCTACATGGTGGCCTTGAGCGCTGAGTATCAATATTCCATCACCGATAAATGGCGTATCGCGACCTTTGTCGACCAGGGCAACTCGTTCAACAACCTGGACTTGCCCAGCCTGAAAACCGGCGTGGGCGTCGGCGTGCGCTGGGTGTCGCCGGTGGGGCCGATTCGCCTCGACCTGGCCCATGCCCTCGAAGATCCGGGCGGCATTCGCTTGCACTTTTCCATGGGGCCTGAGCTGTGATGCGTGGTTTGAAAATAGCGGGGCTGGCGTTGGTTGCCATCCTCGTCTTGCTGTTGTTGGCGCTGTGGTCAGTGCTTGGCACCCAGGCGGGCAGTCGTTGGGCCTTGGCCCAGGTGCCAGGTTTGAGCGTGGAAAATTTCCAGGGGCGCCTGGGCGGGCAGTGGAGTGCCGATCATTTGCTGTGGCAGCAGGATGGCAGCCGCGTCGAGCTGAATGCACCGACGTTTGACTGGTCCCCCGGCTGCCTGCTGCGCATGACCCTGTGCATCAACCGACTGGATGTGGAACAGGTCAGACTGGAATTCGCCCCCAGTGCCGAAGAGAGCGACAGCGGGCCGATTCAACTGCCCGACCTGAAGCTGCCGGTTTCGCTCCAGTTGGGCGATGTTCGCATTGGCAGCCTGCTGTTCAACGGCAATGAAGAATTCAAGGGCCTGCAACTGGTGGCGCATTGGACTACCGCCGGCCTGCAGATCGACTCGGTGCATCTGCAGCGCGACGATCTGGTACTGGACCTCGCCGGTCTGCTGCAACCCAGCGGCGATTGGCCGTTGAATGCCACCGGTAACCTGAGCTTGCCCTATGCGCCGGGCGGCGCGCCCTGGAGCGTTGCTCTCAAGCTCGACGGCGACTTGCTCAAGACCCTCAAGCTCGACGCCGACAGCAGCGGCTATCTGCCGGCCAAGCTCACTGGCGAGCTGCAACCCCTGGTGGAAAACCTGCCGGCGCAGGTGCACATCACCTCCGAGTCGTTCAAACCCAGCGCAGACCTGCCCGATACCCTGCAACTCAACCAACTGGACTTGAACGCTAAAGGCGACCTGAGCAATGGCTACCAGTTGCTAGGCAAGGCCGTGCTACCGGCCGAAAACGGCCCGGTGGATTTACTGCTCAAGGGCAAGGTTGACGCCAAGGGTGCCCAGATTGCCGGCCTGGACCTGACGGCCGGCGACAAGCAAAGCCTCAAGCTCAGTGCCAACCTGGACTGGCAACAAGGCTTCAGCGCGGACGCCAAGATCGACTGGCTGGACTTCCCCTGGCATCGCCTCTATCCGGTCATCGACGAACCGCAAGTGGCCTTGCGCACCTTCAACGGTGAAATCTCCTATAAAGACGGCAACTACCTGGGCAATCTCAAGGCTGACCTCGACGGCCCGGCGGGCAAGTTCAATGTGGTCACCCCCTTCAGTGGCGACCTCAAGCAGGTCTTCCTGCCTGAGCTGAAACTGAGTGCCGGCCAAGGCAAGGCCGAAGGCCACCTGAACCTGCAATTTGCCGACGGCATTGCCTGGGACACCGCCCTGGATCTGTCGGCGCTGAACCCGGCCTACTGGGTCGCAGAGTTACCCGGCACCCTGGCCGGGCCGCTGCGCAGCAAAGGTGAGTTCAAGAACGAACAACTCAAGCTCAACGCTGACCTCGACCTCAAGGGCCGCCTGCGCGGGCAAACCGCTGTGCTGGCGGCCAAGGCCGAAGGCGCCGGCGAACAATGGACCCTCGCCAACCTGGACATCCGACTGGGCGACAACCGCATCAACGGCAGCGGCAGCCTGCAACAGCGTCTGGCCGGGCAGATCGACATCAAGCTGGCGCGCCTGGCCCAGCTCTGGCCGCAACTGCGTGGGCAAGTCAACGGGCGTGTCGAAGTGGCCGGCACCTTGAAAGCCCCGCAAGGCAAACTCGACCTCAAGGGGCAGCAACTGGCCTTTGCCGACAATCGTCTGCAAAGCCTCAACTTGGACGCCAACCTCGATAGTGCCCAGCGCGCCAAGCTGGACCTCAAGGCCAACGGCATTCAAAGCGGCGAGACGCAAGTCGGCAACCTCACCGCCAGCGCCCAGGGCGATATCAAGAACCAGAAAGTCCAGCTGGCGCTGACTGGCCCGCTGGTCAAACTGGCCCTGGCCCTGGACGGCAACCTCGACAAAGACAACTGGCGCGGGCGCCTGGCCAGTGGCGACGTGCAAGCCGGTGGCCAAGACTGGCGGCTGCAAGCCCCGGCGAAGATCGAACGCCTGGCCGATGGCAAGCTGACCTTTGGCGCGCACTGCTGGGTCTCCGGCGGCGCCAGCCTGTGTGGTGAAGACCAGCGCCTGATGCCCGAGCCGAAGTTGCGTTACCACCTCAAGCAATTCCCTCTCGACAGCCTCGCGGGGTTCTTGCCCAAAGACTTCGCCTGGCAGGGCAGGCTCAACGCCGATGTGCAACTCGACTTGCCCCAGAGCGGCCCAAAAGGTGTGGTCGCGGTGGACGCCAGTGGCGGCACCTTGCGCGTGCGCGACAAGGGCCAGTGGCTGGATTTCCCCTACGACACCCTGAAGCTGGAAACCACCCTCAATCCCAAGCGCATCGACACCCAGCTGAATTTCCGTGGCGGCAAGCTTGGCCAATTGTTGTTGCAGGCGCAGATCAATCCGCTGCCGAGCAACAAGCCGATCACCGGCAATTTCAGCCTTACGGGTCTGGACCTCGCCGTAGCGCGGCCCTTTGTACCCATGGTGGAAAAACTCAGCGGCAAACTCAACGGCAATGGCCGCATCTCCGGCGGCTTGCTCGCGCCCCTGGTCAACGGCAACCTGAACCTGGTGGACGGTGAAGTCTCCGGGCCGGAACTGCCCATCAGCCTCGAGGGCCTGAACCTGCAGGCGCAAATCGCCGGCGAAAGCGTGCAGCTCAACGGCGGCTGGCACAGCGGCAAAGCCGGGCAGGGCAGCCTCAAGGGCCAGATCGACTGGGGCCGCGCCCTGGTGGTCGACCTCAGCCTCAAAGGCTCGCAACTGCCGGTCACCGTGGAACCCTACGCCAAGCTGGAGGTAGCACCCGACCTGAAGATCAGCCTAAAGAACGACAAACTGGCGATTGCCGGCAAAGTCCACATCCCCCGTGGCGATATCACCGTGCGCGAACTGCCGCCTTCGACGGTCAAGGTGTCCGACGACACCGTGATCATCGGCAGCCAGACCGAAGAGGGCAAAGCGCCGATGGCCATGGCCATGGATATCGACGTGGAAGTGGGTGAGGACCAGCTCAACTTCGCCGGCTTCGGCCTCACCGCCAAGGTTCAGGGCCATGTGCATATCGGCGACAACATGGACACCCGTGGTGAGCTGTGGCTCAACGACGGCCGCTACCGTGCCTACGGCCAGCGCCTCAATGTGCGCCGCGCACGCCTGTTGTTCGCGGGGCCCTTGGACCAGCCGTTCCTGGATATCGAAGCGGTGCGCATCGTTACCGAATCCAGCCGCACGGTCACCGCAGGTATCCGCCTGAGCGGCAGCGCCGAACAACCCACCACGCAGATCTTTTCCGAGCCGGCCATGGCCCAGGAAGATGCGTTGTCATACCTGGTGCTGGGCCGTTCGCGCACCAACACTGGCGAAGACAACAACATGCTCGCCGAAGCCGCCCTGGGCCTGGGCTTGATGGGCAGCGCTGGCGTGACTTCGGATATTGCCAATAAGCTGGGGATTCAGGATTTTGATCTGGACACCCAGGGTACGGGTAACAGCACCGCCGTGGTGGCCAGCGGCAAGATCAACGAGAAGCTCAGCTTGCGTTATGGGGTAGGGGTGTTCGAGCCGGCTAACACCATTGCCTTGCGCTACCTGCTGAGCAAGAAGGTGTACTTGGAAGTGGCCACGGGCGTAGCGAGTTCCCTGGATATCTTCTACAAGCGCGATTTCTAAACCTTGCCCGATCAAAAAATGTAGGAGCGAGCTTGCTCGCGAAAAACGNTGCACGCGGTGCCCGTGAGTTTTTTCGCGAGCAAGCTCGCTCCTACAAAAAGCCTTAACTGGACTCTCGCTGATTTGATTGCTGTCCAAGGCTCTAAGTTACTCAACTACCAAGCAACCTAATTATTCCATTTGACATTCGCTGCCTAAGCAGTAACATCTCGTCACACATTCACTGCCTAGGCAGTAATAAGGTGACTTTCGATGCCTCACTTCACCCCTGACAACTTCCACAACTGCCATCTCGGGCTGTTGCTGGGCCGCGCCGCGATCCTCAAGGACCGCATCATCGACACCCATATGGAACCCCACGGCATCACCGCCGCGCAGTTCAAGGTGTTGATCATCATGGCCCAGTTCGGCGTCGATACCCCGGCGGAGCTGTGCCGCAACCTATCCCTGGATAGCGGTTCGATGACGCGCATGCTCGACCGTCTGGAGCAAAAAGACCTGCTCAGCCGCAAGCGTTCCGAGCTGGACCGGCGCCAGGTGCAGTTGGTGCTGACCGCCGAGGGCCAGCGCCTGGCGGACATGCTGCCGCACATCGGCGCCAAGGCTCTCAACCAGTTGGCCGGTGTGCTTGAGCCGGGCGAGCTGGAAACCCTGGAGCGGATCCTGAAGAAAATGCTGATCGCTGCGGGTGACCCCATCACGATCCAGCGGGTAGGTAGATCATGAACACACGCGCATTCAGCCTGGTGCTGGCGGCGATGACGTTGGCCGGTTGTGCCAACTACAGCGGCCTCGACACCCAGGGCCAGCGCCTCGACGCCAATACCCTGCACACCGGCAAATCCCTGAGCGGCGTGACGCTGTCGAGCGCCGCCTGGCCGGCCGCTGACTGGTGGAAAAGCTTGGGCGACCCACAGCTTGACGGCCTGATCCAGGAAGCCCTGCAGAACAGCCCCGACATGCAAGTCGCCGACGCCCGCGCCCACCAGGCCGAAGCGGCGGCCTATGCCGCCAACGCCGCCCGTATGCCGACCCTGGATGCCAGCGCCGGCGTGAGCCGTTCGCGCCTGGCCAAGGACCAGGACCCACGCGGGCAGGGCGATGCCTATTCGACGGTGCGCAACATCGGCGCCAGCTTCAATTACAACTTCGACCTGTGGGGCGGCCAGCGCGCCGCCTGGGAAGCGGCGTTGGGCGAGGCCCGTGCTGCCGAAGTCGACCAGCAGGCCGCGCGCCTGACACTGGCCGCGAACGTGGCCAAGGCCTACAGCGACCTGGGCCAGGCCCATATCGTGCGTGACCTGGCCGTGGATGACCTCAAGCGTACCCGCCAGATGCTCGACCTGAGCAAGCGCCGCCTGAGTTCCGGTATCGACAGCGAGTACCAGTTCCAGCAGACCGAGAGCCTGGAAGCCAGTTCTCAGTCGCAACTGATTGACGCGGAAAAACAACTGCAAAGCGCCAAGATCGCGTTGGCTGTGTTGCTCGGCAAAGGCCCGGACCGCGGTGACGAGTTGGCGCGCCCAGCGGTGCTCAAACCCAGCGCCGTGGCCGTGCCGGCGGTGTTGCCAGCCGAGCTGCTTGGCCGTCGCCCGGACCTGGTCGCCGCACGTTGGCGCGTAGAGGCCGCGAGCAAGAACATCGCTGCCAGCAAGACCCGCTTCTACCCCAACCTCAACCTGAGCGCGAGCGCAGGTGCCGAGTCGTTGCTGGGCGATGCGATGTTCGGTTCGGCCAGCCGCTTCTTCAACATTGCGCCGACGATTTCGCTGCCGATCTTTGACGGCGGCCGTCTGCGTGCTGATCTCGATGCCCGCGACGCCGACTACGACCTGGCCGTGGCCCAGTACAACAAAACCCTGGTGCAAGCCTTGGGCGATATCGGCAACAGCCTGTCCCAACTGCGCGACACCGGGCGGCAGATCCAGGCCCAGCAACATGCCGCCGACATCGCGCAGCAGTCCTACGACACCGGGGTGCAACGCTACAGCTCAGGCATCGGTAACTATCTGGATGTGCTCAGCATCGAGCAGCAATTGCTGCAGGCCCAGCGTCAGCTGGCCACCCTGAATGCGGCGCAGATCGACCTGTCGATTCAATTGATGCAGGCCCTGGGTGGCGGGTACCACGTCAACAGCGTGGCCGCGACCACCCCAGCTACACGCACGGAATAATTTGAGGTATTTGTCATGGCCACTGCCGACAGCAACAACGCAACCGAACAACCCAAAGACACCAACCCCCGCAAACGCAAAGTGATGCTGATCGGCCTGGCGCTGATCGTCATCCTGAGTGTGGTGGGCGTGTGGGCCTGGTATGAGTTCTACGGGCGCTTCAATGAAAGCACCGACGACGCCTATGTGAACGGCAACGTGGTGGAAATCACCCCGCTGGTCACCGGCACCGTGGTCAGCATTGGCGCCGACGATGGCGACCTGGTCCATGAAGGCCAGGTGCTGATCAACTTCGACCCCAACGACGCCGCCGTCGGCCTGCAGAGTGCCCAGGCCAACCTGGCCCGCACCGTGCGCCAAGTACGCGGCCTGTACAGCAACGTCGATGGCATGAAAGCCCAGGTCAATGCGCAGAAAGCCGATGTGCAAACCGCCCAGGACAACTACAACCGCCGCAAGACCCTGGCCCAGGGCGGCGCGATTTCCCAGGAAGAACTGTCTCACGCTCGCGACAGCCTGACCGCCGCCAAGAACGCCTTGACCAACCTTGAGCAACAACTGAAAACCACCAATGCCCTGGTGGATGACACCGTGATTTCGTCCCACCCCGATGTGCAAGCGGCCGCCGCGCAACTGCGCCAGGCGTACCTGACCAATGCGCGCAGCACCTTGATCGCGCCGGTCACCGGCTATGTGGCCAAGCGCACCGTGCAACTGGGCCAGCGCGTCCAACCGGGCACCGCGCTGATGGCGGTGATCCCGCTGGACCAGCTGTGGATCGACGCCAACTTCAAGGAAACCCAACTGCGGGATATGCGCATCGGCCAGCCGGTGGATATCGAGTCGGACATCTACGGCAGCGACGTCAAGTACAGCGGCACCGTCGACAGCCTTGGCGCCGGCACGGGCAGCGCGTTCGCCTTGCTGCCCGCGCAGAACGCCACCGGCAACTGGATCAAGATCGTGCAGCGGGTACCGGTGCGCATCCATATCAACGCCGAAGAGCTGGCCAAACACCCGCTGCGAGTGGGCTTGAGCACCGTGGTCAACGTAGACCTGCACGACCAGAGCGGCCCGGTGCTGGCGCAACAGGCGCCGCAAAAAGCCTCGTTCACCACCAACGTGTATGACCGCCAATTGGCCGAGGCCGATGCCATGATCAACCAGTTGATCCATGACAACAGCGTCGCCGCTCCCAAGGCTGCGCAACGCTGATGAGCAATAACGCCTCGTTCACGCCACCCAGCCTGTTGATGGCCACTATTGGCCTGTCGCTGGCGACCTTTATGCAGGTGCTCGACACCACCATCGCCAACGTGGCGTTGCCGACTATCTCCGGCAACCTGGGGGTGAGTTCGGAGCAGGGCACCTGGGTGATCACTTCGTTTGCGGTGAGCAACGCCATCGCCTTGCCGCTCACCGGTTGGTTGAGCCGGCGCTTTGGCGAGGTGAAGCTGTTCTTGTGGGCGACCCTGCTGTTCGTGCTGGCGTCGTTCCTGTGCGGTATCTCTACCTCGATGCCTGAGCTGATCGGCTTTCGGGTGCTGCAAGGCTTGGTCGCCGGGCCGTTGTATCCGATGACCCAAACCTTGTTGATTGCAGTCTACCCGCCGGCCAAGCGCGGCATGGCCCTGGCGTTATTGGCGATGGTCACGGTGGTCGCGCCGATTGCCGGGCCCATCCTCGGCGGCTGGATCACCGACAGCTACAGCTGGCCGTGGATCTTTTTCATCAACGTGCCCATCGGGATTTTTGCGGTGATGGTGGTGCGTGCGCAGCTGAAAAAGCGCCCGGTGGTCACCAGTTACCAGCCGATGGACTACGTTGGGCTGCTGAGCCTGATCGTCGGTGTGGGCGCCTTGCAGATCATCCTCGACAAGGGCAATGACCTGGACTGGTTCGAGTCCAACTTCATCATCATTGGTGCGGCCATTTCGGTGATTGCCCTGGCGGTGTTCGTGATCTGGGAGATGACCGACAAGCACCCGGTGGTCAACCTGCGACTGTTCGCGCACCGTAACTTCCGGATCGGCACCATCGTGTTGATCCTGGGTTATGCGGGCTTTTTCGGCATCAACCTGATCCTGCCGCAGTGGCTGCAAACCCAGATGGGCTACACCGCCACCTGGGCCGGGCTGGCAGTGGCGCCCATCGGCATTTTGCCGGTGCTGATGTCGCCGTTCGTGGGCAAGTACGCGCACAAGTTCGACCTGCGCCTGCTGGCGGGCCTGGCGTTCCTGGCGATTGGCTTGAGCTGCTTCATGCGCGCCGGTTTCACCAACGAAGTGGACTTCACCCACATCGCCATGGTGCAGCTGTTCATGGGCATCGGCGTGGCGCTGTTCTTCATGCCTACCTTGAGCATCCTCATGTCCGACCTGCCGCCGCACCAGATTGCCGACGGCGCGGGGCTTGCGACCTTCCTGCGCACCTTGGGCGGCAGCTTCGCGGCCTCGCTGACAACCTGGATCTGGATTCGCCGGGCCGACCAGCACCATGCCTACATGAGCGAGAACATGACCGTCTACGACTCGACCACCCGCGATGCGTTGCAGGCGCTGGGTGGGGCAGGGCAGAAGGCCTATACCCAACTGGACCAGATTCTCACCAGCCAGGCGTACATGATGTCCACTGTGGATTACTTCACGTTGCTGGGGTGGATGTTCATGGGCTTGATGTTGCTGGTGTGGCTGGCCAAGCCACCGTTCACGGCGAAGGCCGGGCCTGCGGCTTCGGGTCACTGATTGTAAGGTCAGCGCGGTCCCTGTGGGAGCTGGCTTGTGTGGGAGCTGGCTTGNCCAGCTCCCACAGGTTGAACGGTGTTGTGTCAGAGGTTCAGGCGCCAGGCAACGCCAACTGCGGGTTGACGAAGTCAAACGCCGCCAGCTGAAACCCTTGCTCATCCACCTGCAGCGCCCACCCTTGCTTGTCCCAGTCCCCCAGCACAATGCGCTTGGCCGCCTGGTCGCCGATCTGCAACTTATGGATGGCGGGGCGGTGGGTATGGCCGTGGACCAGGGTGCGCACGCCGAACTGCTGCATCACCCGTGGCACTTCTTCAGGGGTGACATCGACAATGTCGTTGGCCTTCATGCGCACTTGAGCACTGCTCTCACTGCGCAACTTGCGCGCCAGTTTGTGACGCGTGCCCAAGGGCAGGTGGCGCAGGATAAACAGTACAACCGGGTTACGCAGGATGCGCCGCAGCTTCATATAGCCGAGGTCGCGGGTGCAGAGGCTGTCGCCGTGCATCAACAGCACTGGCTCGCCATACAACTGCACGACCGTCGGGTCCTTGAGCAAGGTAGCGCCTGCCGCTTTGCAGAACGCCTTACCGATCAGGAAGTCACGGTTGCCGTGCATGATGAAAATCGGGGTGCCGCTGTCGCTCAGCTCACGCAGAGCCGCGCAGATGGAACGCTGGAAGGGGGTCATGCCATCGTCGCCAATCCAGGCTTCGAAGAAGTCCCCCAGAATGTACAACGCCTGGGCGCCACGGGCGCGGCCGTGGAGCAGATCCAGAAACGCCCGGGTGATGTCCGGGCGCTCCTCTTCCAGATGCAAATCTGAAATCAGCAATATCACCCAACGATCTCGGCTTTCTCGACGATCACGTCTTCGGCTGGAACGTCCTGGTGACCGGCCTTGGAGGTGGTCGATACGCCTTTGATCTTGTCGACAACGTCAGTGCCTTCGGTGACTTTACCGAACACCGCGTAGCCCCAACCCTGCACGTTCTTGCCGCTGTGGTTCAGGAAGGCGTTGTCGGCGACGTTGATGAAGAACTGCGCGGAGGCCGAATGCGGCTCCATGGTACGGGCCATGGCGACGGTGTACTTGTCGTTGGAAAGGCCGTTGTCCGCTTCGTTCTGGATGCTTGGACGCTTGTCTTTCTTCTCTTTCATGCCCGGCTCGAAACCGCCGCCCTGGATCATGAAGTTACCGATGACACGGTGGAAAACAGTGTTTTCGTAGTGGCCGGCTTTGACGTATTCGATGAAGTTGGCGACGGTGATCGGCGCTTTCTCGGCGTTCAGCTCGATAACGATGTCACCGTGGTTGGTGGTCAGTTTGACTTGAGTCATGTTCGCTACTCTTTTCAGGGAATTCGTGGGTGTGGGCGCCTGGGCACCTTACCTGTCTGGCTAAACGACGGCCAAGGCGCGCAGTTTAGCGTGCCCTGCGGGAATTTCGAGGTGGTTTTTTACCGCCCGGGCAATTAATTGGCCGCGCTCTGTATGTGTCTTGACTGCTTCGGCTATTATGAGCCCTTTGTTTTATCTGGCCCCACCTGGCCACGCACCTGTCTGTTCAAGGATCCTATGAGCAAGCCCACTGTCGACCCTACCTCGAATACCAAGGCCGGACCTGCCGTCCCGGTCAATTTCCTTCGCCCGATCATCCAGGCGGACCTGGATTCGGGCAAGCACACGCAGATCGTCACCCGTTTCCCACCTGAGCCCAACGGCTACCTGCACATCGGCCACGCCAAGTCGATCTGTGTGAACTTCGGCCTGGCCCAGGAGTTCGGTGGCGTCACGCACCTGCGTTTCGACGACACCAACCCGGCCAAGGAAGACCAGGAATACATCGACGCCATCGAAAGCGACATCAAGTGGCTGGGCTTCGAATGGTCCGGTGAAGTGCGCTATGCCTCCAAGTATTTCGACCAGTTGTTCGACTGGGCCGTCGAGTTGATCAAGGCCGGCAAGGCTTATGTGGACGACCTGACCCCCGAGCAGGCCAAGGAGTACCGTGGCACGCTGACCGAGCCGGGTAAGAACAGCCCGTTCCGCGACCGTTCGGTGGAAGAGAACCTGGACTGGTTCAACCGTATGCGCGCCGGCGAGTTCCCGGACGGCGCCCGCGTGCTGCGCGCCAAGATCGACATGGCCTCGCCGAACATGAACCTGCGCGACCCGATCATGTACCGCATCCGCCACGCCCATCACCACCAGACCGGTGACAAGTGGTGCATCTACCCCAACTACGACTTCACCCACGGTCAGTCGGACGCCATCGAAGGCATCACCCACTCCATCTGCACCCTGGAGTTCGAAAGCCATCGCCCACTGTATGAATGGTTCCTGGACAGCCTGCCGGTCCCGGCGCACCCACGTCAGTACGAGTTCAGCCGCCTGAACCTGAACTACACCATCACCAGCAAGCGCAAGCTCAAGCAACTGGTCGATGAAAAGCACGTGCATGGCTGGGATGACCCGCGCATGTCGACTCTGTCGGGCTTCCGTCGCCGTGGCTACACCCCGGCGTCGATCCGCAACTTCTGCGACATGGTCGGCACCAACCGTTCCGACGGCGTGGTCGATTTCGGCATGCTCGAATTCAGCATCCGTCAGGACCTCGACGCCAACGCCCCGCGCGCCATGTGCGTGCTGCGCCCGTTGAAAGTCGTGATTACCAACTACCCGGAAGGCCAGGTCGAGAACCTCGAACTGCCGCGTCATCCGCAGAAAGAAGAGCTGGGCGTGCGCAAGTTGCCATTCGCCCGCGAGATCTACATCGACCGTGACGACTTCATGGAAGAGCCGCCAAAAGGCTACAAGCGCCTGGAGCCGAACGGCGAAGTGCGCCTGCGCGGCAGTTACGTGATTCGTGCGGACGAAGCGATCAAGGACGCCGACGGCAACATCGTCGAGCTGCGCTGCTCGTACGATCCGGACACCCTGGGCAAGAACCCTGAAGGCCGCAAGGTCAAGGGTGTGGTCCACTGGGTGCCGGCCGCTGCCAGCATCGAATGCGAAGTGCGCCTGTACGATCGTCTGTTCCGCTCGCCAAACCCTGAGAAGGCTGAAGACAGCGCGAGTTTCCTCGACAACATCAACCCTGATTCCCTGCAAGTGCTCACAGGTTGTCGTGCCGAGCCATCGCTTGGCGACGCACAGCCGGAAGACCGTTTCCAGTTCGAGCGCGAAGGCTACTTCTGCGCGGATATCAAGGACTCGAAACCAGGCGCTCCGGTATTCAACCGTACCGTGACCTTGCGAGATTCGTGGGGCCAGTGATTTAAGGGAAACATCGTGCTAACGATCTACAACACGCTCAGCAAGACCAAAGAAGTCTTCAAGCCGCTGGACGGCAACAAGGTGCGCATGTACGTGTGCGGCATGACCGTGTACGACTACTGCCACATCGGCCACGGCCGCAGCATGGTTGCCTTCGACCTGGTGACCCGCTGGTTGCGTTTCAGCGGCTATGACTTGACGTACGTGCGCAACATCACCGACATCGACGACAAGATCATCAACCGTGCCAACGAAAACGGCGAGTCGTTCGACGCGCTGACCGAGCGCATGATCGCCGCCATGCACGAGGACGAGGCGCGCCTCAACATCCTCAAGCCGGACATGGAACCGCGTGCCACGGACCACATCCCTGGCATGCACGCGATGATCCAGACCCTGATCGACAAGGGCTACGCCTACGCCCCAGGCAACGGCGACGTGTACTACCGCGTCGCCAAGTTCATGGGCTACGGCAAGCTGTCGCGCAAAAAGATCGAAGACCTGCGCATCGGCGCGCGGATCGAAGTCGACGAAGCCAAGCAGGACCCGCTCGACTTCGTACTGTGGAAAGGTACAAAGCCGGGCGAGCCGAGCTGGGAGTCGCCGTGGGGCGCCGGGCGTCCGGGCTGGCACATCGAATGCTCGGTGATGTCCACCTGCTGCCTGGGCGAGACCTTCGACATTCATGGCGGCGGCAGCGACCTTGAGTTCCCGCACCACGAAAACGAAATCGCCCAGAGCGAAGCCGCCACCGGCAAGACCTACGCCAACGCCTGGATGCACTGCGGCATGATCCGCATCAATGGCGAGAAGATGTCCAAGTCCTTGAACAACTTCTTCACCATCCGCGACGTGCTGGAAAAGTACCACCCGGAAGTGGTGCGTTACCTGTTGGTGTCGAGCCACTACCGCAGCGCCATCAACTACTCGGTAGACAACCTCAAGGACGCCAAGGGCGCTTTGGAGCGTTTCTACCATGCGTTGAAAGGTTTGCCATCGGTTGCGCCTGCTGGCGGCGAAGCCTTCGTGGCACGTTTCACCGAAGTGATGAACGACGACTTCGGTACCCCGGAAGCCTGCGCCGTGCTGTTCGAGATGGTGCGCGAGATCAACCGCTTGCGCGAGACCGATATCGACGCAGCGGCGGGCCTGGCGGCGCGTCTGAAAGAACTGGCCAGCGTGCTGGGCGTGTTGCAAATGGAGGCCGATGACTTCCTGCAAGCCGGCGCTGAAGGGCGTGTGGATGCCGCTGAGGTAGATGCACTGATCCAGGCGCGTCTGGCGGCTCGCACCAATAAAGACTGGGCGGAATCCGACCGTATCCGCGACCAACTGACCGCGATGGGTGTGGTGTTGGAAGACGGCAAGGGTGGGACGACGTGGCGGTTGGCTGACTGACCGTTGATAGCTGCACGCTGAATAAAAAAACGCCCCGACTGGTTCGGGGCATTTTTTTGCACTCTCGTTCCCACGCTCTGCGTGGGAATGCATACCGAGACGCTCCGCCTCGCCCGCTCGCCCGAGTGGGGCGGACGCGGAGCGTCCTGGGCGGCGTTACCACGCAGAGCGTGGGAACGATCTGCGCTCCTACAAAAACATCAGCGGCGGCTGCTGACTTCGGCGGGGACGTCATCACCGGCCATGCGTTTGCGGAACAGCGCGGTTCGCGCCAGCAGCAGTGTGGTGACTGGCACGGTGATCGCGAGCAAAATCGGAATCAACCAGCCATGCAACACCGGCCCGGACTTGAGCACCGAAAAGTAGATGATCGACGCCAACGCCACGCTCCACGCCCCCAACGTCGAGGCTAGTGCTGGCGGGTGCATGCGTTGGAAAAATTCTTTCATTCGCAGCAAGCCAATCGCGCCAATCAAGGCAAACAGGCCGCTGAGCAACAGCAACGCCGCCACGATAATTTCAACCCATAACGGCATCATTCAATCACCTCGCCACGCAGCAGGAATTTGGCCAGGGCGAACGAGCCGACGAAGCCGAACAGCGCGATCAATAGCGCCGCTTCAAAGTAAGTGTCGCTGGCATAGCGAATACCCAGGGTCAGCATCATCAGCATCGCCAGGATGTACAAGTAGTCCAGCGCCAGTACCCGGTCCTGGGCCGAGGGGCCTTTGAACAGCCGCACCAGGGTCAGCACCATGGCCAGGGAGAACAGGAACAGGCTGAACAGGATCGCATTGGCGAGCAGGGCGCTCATTCGAAGATCTCCATCAGGGGCCGTTCGTAGGCGTGCTTGAATTGCTGGATAAACGAGGCTTCGTCATCCAGGTCGAAAACGTGCAGCAGCAGGATGCTGCGGTCCAGGGCCAGTTCCGACCAGACGGTGCCGGGGGTCACGCTGGTGATCATCGCCAGCACAGCCAGGCCGTTGGCGTCGCGCAGGTCCAGGGGGATCTTGATAAAGCGCGAGCGCGGTGGGCGGGAGCCGCAGGTGAGTACGCCCCATGCCACGTGCAGGTTGGAGATGATCACATCGAGGCCGACCCGGAAAAACAGGCGGATGATCACCCCAGGGCGGCGGATGCGTATCGGCAGCGGGCGCAGCGGCGCCATCATCAGCGGCGCAAGAAAGCCCAACAGTGCGCCCAGCAGCAGGTTGCCGGGGCTGATCGACAAGTTCAGCACCAGCCACAATACCCACAACGCCAACGACAGCCAGGGAGCCGGGAACAGACGCTTCATGGCTGCACCTCCAGGGCGGCGGCCTTGGCTTCAGGGCTCGGCACTGGCCGGGTCGCGAGCACTGCCATCACGTAGTGTTCCGGGTTGTTCAGGCTTTCGGCAGTGGCCTGGGTGTAGCGCATCAGCGCCTCGGCCTTGAAGGTCAGCGCGATGCTCAACCCCAGCAGCAGGAAGATCGGCACACACTCGTAGCGGCGCAGCAGCGGTGATGGGCGTTCTTCCGGGGTCCAGAAGCGCTGGATGCCGAGGCGGGCGAAAGCGATGAGCGAGGCCAGGCCAGAGAGAATCAGCAGCGCCACCAGGCCCCAGGCCGCCGGGCGGATGGACTCGTCCACGGCGTTGCCCAAGCCCAGTGGGTTGATCAGCGCGCTCAACAGGCTGAGCTTGCCGATAAACCCGGACAGCGGCGGCATGCCGATAATCAGCAGCGCGCAGGCGATAAAGCTCAGGCCCAGGAAGGCCATGGTCCAAGGGATGACCTGGCCGATCACTGCTTTTTGCTCATCGTCCAGGTTCACGCCCGGGCGCGGATGCAGCGATTCCATGGCTTTGGGCAGCGCATCAATCTCCTCATCCAGCGGCAGGTCGTTGGCCGAACGCGAACGCTCGATCAACTCCGCCAGCAAAAACAGCGCACTCAGTGCCAGGGTAGAACTGACCAGATAGAACAGCGCCCCCGCGGTCAGGCTCGGCTGGGCAAACCCTACCGCTGACAGCAGGATACCCGCCGACACCAGGATACTCAGGCTGGCCATGCGCTCCAGGCGCTGCGCCGCCACCATCGCCAGTGCCGCGCAAATGATGGTCGCCATGCCGCCATACACCAGCCAATCGCCGCCAAACAGTGCCGAAGCCCCGGCCTGGCCGGAGAACAGCAGGGTCCACAGGCGCAGCACGGTGTACACGCCGACCTTGGTCATGATCGCGAACATTGCCGCCACCGGCGCGCTGGCCGAGGAATAGGCGGGTGCCAGCCAGAAGTTCAGCGGCCACATGCCGGCCTTGGCCAGGAACGCCGTAGCCAGGATCGCTGCACCAGCATGCAACAGGCCGCGATCAGCCTCCGGCACCAGCGGGATCTTCAACGCCAGGTCGGCAAAGTTCAGCGTGCCGGTGACGCCGTAGATCATCGCCGCGCCAATCAGGAACAGCGACGACGCCAGCAGGTTGATCGCAATGTAATGCAGCCCCGACGACACCCGCGCACGGCCGGAACCGTGCAGCATCAGGCCGTAGGAGGCGGCCAGCAGCACTTCGAAGAACACGAACAGGTTGAACAGGTCGGCGGTGAGGAAGGCGCCATACAGCCCCATCAGTTGGATCTGGAACAGGGCATGGAAGCTGGTGCCCGCACGGTCCCAGCGGGCCATGGCGAACAGCAGCGCGCTGACGCCGATAACCCCGGTCAGCACCAGCATCATCGCCGACAGTTGGTCCACCACCAGGACGATGCCGAACGGCACCTGCCAGTTGCCCGGCAGATACACACCAATCGAGCCGGGGCCGCCTTGTTGCGTCCAGTACAACAGCAGCACGGCAACGCCCAGTCCGGCGATGCTGGAGCACAGATTGATCTGGGCTTTGAGTGGGCGGCGTTTCTCGCCCAGCATCAGCATCAGCCCGGCGGTGAGCAGCGGCAGCAGGATCGGCGCGACGATCAGTTGATTCATCCACGTCATTCCTTGGGCTCCCGGCCGTCTACATGGTCAGTGCCGGTGAGGCCCCGGGATGCCAGCAGCACCACCAGGAACAACGCGGTCATGGCGAAGCTGATCACGATGGCCGTGAGCACCAGGGCCTGGGGAAGTGGATCGGTGTAGTTGAGCAGGTCTTGGGGCACGCCGTCCTTGATGATCGGCTCCTTGCCGATAAACAGGCTGCCCATGCTGAAGATGAACAGGTTGACGCCGTAGGACAGCAGGCATAAACCCATGACCACCTGGAACGTCCGTGGCCGCAGGATCAACCAGACGCCCGAGGCCGCCAGGACCCCAATGGCTATTGCGATGACTTCTTCCATCAGGCGGCTCCTTCGGTTGCAGCAACCACTTTGGGCTGGTTGCTCGGTTTATGCGCGCGCACCGACTGGTGGCCGAGGGCGGTGAGCATCAACAGGGTCGAGCCCACGACCATGGCGTACACGCCGACGTCAAAGAACAGCGCACTGGCGATATGAATATCGCCCAGTAACGGCAGGCTGAAATGCCAGGTATGCGTAGTGAGGAACGGGTACCCGGCGAACAGCGCACCCAGCCCGGTCAAGGTGGCTGACAGCAGGCCGAAGCCCATCCAGCGCATGGGCCGCAGGCTCATCTGCGCCTCGACCCACTGGGTGCCGGCGACCATGTATTGCAGGATAAACGCCACCGACATCACCAGCCCGGCGACGAAACCACCCCCAGGTTGGTTGTGGCCGCGCATGAACAGGTAAAACGACACCACCAGCGCTATCGGCAGCAACAGGCGCACCAGCACCGCCGGCACCATCATAAAGCCCAGGGCGGTGTCGCTGGCCTGGCGCGGGTTGACCAGGTCGGTGGCCACGTCCGGTGCCAGTTGGCGCTGTTGGGGTGGCAACTCCATGCTTTCCTTGGACGGGCGGAAGCGGCGCAGCAAGGCGTACACGGTCAAGGCCACGGCGCCGAGTACGGTGATTTCGCCCAGGGTGTCGAAGCCACGGAAGTCCACCAGCATCACGTTCACCACATTGCTGCCGCCGCCTTCGGGCAAGGCACGGCTTAAGTAGAACGAGGAGATATCGTTGGGCGTCTGGCGGGTCAGCATCGCGTAGGACAACAGCGCCATGCCGCCGCCCACCACAGTGGAGAGCAGCAAGTCACGCAGGCGGCGGATACGCGCCTTGCGCAGCGAGCTGGGCAGGGGTGAGACCTCTTCGATCCGCCTTGGCAGCCAGCGCAGGCCGAGCAGGATCAGCACGGTGGTGACCACTTCCACCACCAATTGGGTGAGGGCCAGGTCCGGCGCCGAGAACCACACGAAGGTGACGCAGGTCATCAGGCCGCACACGCTGACCATGGTCAGGGCCGCCAGCCGGTGGTACTTGGCTTGCCAGGCGGCGCCGAGGGCGCAGGCAATCGCCAGCAACCACAGGGTGACGAAGACGATGGAACCCGGGATTTTCGGGCGGTCGCCCCAGCTGAGGCCACTGTTGATCATCGGGATCATCGCGCCGATCACTGCCAGCAGCACCAACAGGAACAACTGGGTTTGCAGGCGCTTGGTGCTGATGCGTTTCTCGATGCGGCGCACGCCGCGCATCATCACCACCAGGCAGCGCTCGAAACCGCGCTTGCCGTTGAAGTAGCCGATCAGCGGTGGGTATTCGAAGCGGCCACGCTTGAGTTGCTTGCGCAGCATCAGGTACAGCACCACGCCGCCGGTCATTGCCACCAGGCTCATGATCATCGGCGCGTTCCAGCCGTGCCAGATCGCCAGGCTATATTCCGGTAGCGTACCGCCCACCACCGGCAGGGCGGCAGCGGCGAGGATCGAGCCGACCACCTGGGCCGGGAAAATCCCCACCAGCAGACAGGTGAACACCAACAGCTCGACGGGTGCGCGCATCCAGCGCGGCGGCTCGTGGGGCGTGTGCGGCAAGTCGGTGGCGGGCGGGCCGAAGAACACGTCCACGGTAAAACGCAGGGCATAGGCCACGCTGAATGTACCGGCAATGGTCGCGATCACCGGCAGGGCGATTTCCACCCATTGGGTCGACGAGATAAACACGGTTTCGGCAAAGAACATCTCTTTGGACAGGAAGCCATTGAGCAACGGCACCCCGGCCATGGACGCGCTGGCGACCATCGCCAGGGTCGCGGTAAACGGGATCAGGCGCACCAGCCCACTGAGCTTGCGGATATCCCGCGTACCGCTTTCGTGGTCGATGATGCCCGCCGCCATGAACAGCGAAGCCTTGAAGGTGGCGTGGTTGAGAATGTGGAATACTGCGGCAACTGCGGCCAGTGGGCTGTTGAGGCCCAGCAGCAGGGTGATCAGCCCGAGGTGGCTGATGGTGGAATAGGCCAGCAGGCCCTTGAGATCGTTTTGAAACATGGCGCAGTAAGCGCCGAGGAGGAGAGTGAGGGCGCCGGCACCGCCGACGATCCAGAACCATTCTTCGCTGCCGGACAGCGACGGCCACAGGCGGGCCAGCAGGAACACGCCGGCCTTCACCATCGTCGCCGAGTGCAGGTAAGCCGAAACCGGGGTGGGCGCCGCCATGGCATGGGGCAGCCAGAAATGGAAGGGGAACTGCGCGCTTTTGCTCAAGGCGCCGATCAGCACCAGGGCGAGCATGACCGGGTACAGCGAATGCGCGCGAATCTGATCGCCCGCCGCCAGCACCTGGTCCAGGTCATAGCTGCCGACGATATGCCCCAGCAGCATCACTCCCGCCAACAGGCACAGCCCACCTGCGCCAGTGACCATCAGCGCCATATACGCCCCGCGTCGCGCATCTGCACGGTGGTGCCAATAGCCGATCAACAGGAACGAGAACAGGCTGGTCAGTTCCCAGAAGAATACGATCTGGATCAGGTTGCCGGAGATCACCAAACCCAGCATGGCGCCCATGAACGCCAGGAAAAATGCAAAGAAACGCGGCACCGGGTCGTCCGGCGACATGTAGTAGCGCGCATACAGCGACACCAGCGTGCCGATGCCCAGCACCAGCATCGAGAACAGCCAGGCAAACCCATCCATGCGCAACACGAAGTTGAGCCCCAGGCTGGGCAACCACATGAATTCTTCGCGGATCACGCCACCGTGGGCGATCTGAGGGTAGAGCAGGGCGACTTGAATAGTACCGACCAGCGCCACAAGGCCGGCCAACAGCGATTCGGTGTTACGTGCGTTATGCGGCAGCAAGGCCGCCAGACAGCTGCCGATAAAAGGCAGAAGCAGTAGAACTATCAGGGACATAGGCTTCTAATCTGCGGGAGTTTGGGATGCATCATACGTGCCGCTTTCACGATCACCAAACGGCAAGATGTGGCAGGATCCTACAAGGTAGGCTGAAACCTCCCATTTGGCACTGTTTCAACTTGCCCTTGAATTAAAATGCAGACCTCTGTGGGAGCCGTTATCTGCAGCGACGCCGTACCTGTGGCGAGGGAGCTTGCTCCCGTGAGGGGCTGACAGTTGACGCTTATCTCCCTGACACCCCACGATCCAATTGTGGGAGCTGGCTTGCCTGCGAAGACGGCCTGACAGCCGACACCTATCTCCCTGACACCCCGTGATCAAACTGTGGGAGAGGGCTTGCTCGCGAAGGCGGTCTGGCAGCCTAGACGGTTGGATTGTGTACATATCCATTGCTGCGGTAACGGCTACTTAGGGTTCCGCCTGACGGCGGCCCACGGATTCAAGCCTGCGTTCGGCCAGCGTGGTTTAACGGGGCGCCTGAGATCAAGATCACAAGCAGATCAAGATCAAGAGCGGCTCGCTTCGCATCGTGGTTACCGTTGATCGCAAACTACCCCTGCTGCTCCTCCTCCAACGCCTCTGCCAACTCAACGGCCTTCTGCCCCTTCGTCTTCAATTCACTCACAATCACCGCCACCACAATCAGCACCGCGCCCAGCATCGCGATCGGTGGGAACCGCTCCCCGGCGATTCGCCCCACAACGCCTGCCCACACCGGCTCACCGGCATAAATCAACGTCGCCCGCGTTGGCGAGACACTCTGCTGGGCCCAGTTCATCGCCACTTGGATCACCGCACTGGTCAAGCCCAGGCCCACGGCACTGAACAGCAACAGCCAGGAAAAGCCCGGCAACGCCTCGCCCATGGGCACCACCATCATGAAGGACAGCACCGAAGCGGTGGCCAGTTGCACCACGGTCACCCGACGAATATCCACCTGGCCGGCAAATGCGCTGATCAAGATGATCTCGGCCGCTATGGCCACTGCACCGATCAAGGTGGCGATTTCACCCGCGCTGAAATTCAGCGAGGCCCCCGCCGGGCCGGTCAACAGCATCAACCCCGCAAACGCCAACATGATGCCGATGCTGGGCATCAAGCCGGGGCGACGGCCAAGCACCAGCCACTGCAACAGCGGTACGAACGGCACATACAAGGCGGTGATAAACGCCGATTGGCTGCTCAAGATGGTTTGCAGGCCAATGGTCTGCAAACCGTAGCCGAACATGATCGCCACCCCGATAAACACCCCGGCCTTCAATTCGAACAGGGTCAGGTCGCGCAGGGTGCGCAAGGAAAAGAACCCCACCACAATCGTCGCTGCCGCGAAGCGCAGCCCCACAAAAAACATCGGCCCGCTGACCGCCATGGCGTGCTGCACCAGCAAAAAGGTGCCGCCCCAGATCATGGTGATCACCACCAGGATGCATTCGGCTTTACTGAAACGGTTGAAACGCGAAGGGGAGTTCGGGGCGGTCATGGCGGCTCGGTCTTGCAAGGGGAAAGCACGGACCGCACAATGCGCCGCACGCTGGGCAGTATACTGCGCACACCCACCTATTGAGCAATATAGTGCACAAAGAAAATCCGCAACGGGCTTCGGTCCTGCAGCACGTCAGCCAGAACGTTCGTCGCCTGCGCCATGCCGCCGACTTGAGCCAGACCGCGCTCTCGGAAAAATCCGGTGTCAGCCGGCGCATGCTGGTGGCGATAGAAGCGGGAGAGAAGAACGTCAGCCTGTCGACCCTGGACCGTGTCGCCGAAGCGTTGGGCGTGGCGTTCAGTGATCTGATTCAGGCGCCGGATGTGCGCGACCACAGCCGTATCAATGAGCTGGCCTGGGCGGGCGAGATTGTCGGCAGTAAGGCGGTGTTGCTGGCCAAGGCTACGGCACGGCGTGAGGTCGAACTATGGGAGTGGCGGCTTGAGCCCGGTGACCGTTATTGCCCGGACCCTGACTTGGAAGGGTGGAGCGAACAACTGTTTGTGTTCGAGGGCAGCCTGACGCTGGTGATAGGTGATCAGGAAACTGTCATCGAGGCTGGAGAGTTCTTTATGTTCGCCAGCCACCAGCCCCATGCTTATCGCAATGATGGAAATGCGGCGGTACGGTTTGTTCGAAATGTGGTGATTTGAGCAACAATAAGGGCGAACTGGCATGAGTGAATCCACCCGCGTTGCAGATGTACTGATCATCGGTGGTGGCCTGAGCGGCACGATGCTGGCCGTGCAACTGCTTCGCCTGCCGGGCACGCGGCGTATCCTGATAGTCGAACCCCGTGCTGAGTTGGGGCGCGGCGAAGCCTACAGCGCGGTCGAACTGGGCCATACGCTGAACGGCAATGCGGCGCGTATGAGCGTTGACCCGGACAATGCCGACGACCTGACCCAATGGCTCACCGACTACATCAGCGCCGGCGGATGGCCCGAGTCGAACCAACAGCATGTGCCTATCAGCGAACTGTTCCCGCCACGGGGGCTTTTCGGCTTGTACGCGCAGCAGCGTCTGGCACAAGCCAAGGCGCTTTCTACATCGAGCGTCGAGCACATCCGCGCCGAAGGGGTAGACCTGCAAGTCGATGCCACCTCGGTGTTGTTGACCCTCGATACTGGCGAGCAACTGCGCGGCGCCTGTGCGGTATTGGCCACCGGCATGTTCCCTGCTGCGCGCACTCCGCAGACCGAGTCCACAGGATTGAATGCCGCCGCGTTGGACCCTTGGGATGTACCCGCGATGACCCGGCTCGACCCACAATCGACCGTGCTGATCATCGGCTCGGGCCTGACCATGGTCGATGCCGTGGTCTCCCTGGAGCAGGCCGGGCATCGCGGACCTATCGAGGTTTTTTCGCGGCACGGCCTGTTGCCCCATGTACGCCGGCAACCGCCGAACTGGGACGACTTCCTCGCCGCCGACCACAGCCTGAGCAGCCCCCGACAATTGCTGCGTGAGGTGCGACGCCAATGCCAGCTCGCGCTGGCGCAAGGCACAGACTGGCAGGCGCCGCTGGACACGGTGCGCGGGCATATCGCGCGGCTGTGGAGCCAGGCCAGTGAGGCCCAGAAGCGCCAGTTCGTTCGGCATGTACGGCCTTGGTGGGAAAGCCATCACCACCGTTCGCCGCCCTTGAGTGCGCAGTTGGTAGCGCGGTTGCAGGGGCAAGGGCGGTTGCGGATTCAGGCGGCGTCGTTCAAGGGCTTGATGCCTTCGCAGAAGGGGGTTGCCATTGCGGTGCGCTACCGTGGCGAGGATGTGAACACCAAGATGTTGGGCGCTGCGCTGATCAACTCCAGCGGCATCGAATACGACTGGCGCCGGGTGGCCCGTCCTTTACCGCGGCAACTGCTCAAGCGCGGGTTGATCCAACCTGGGCCGCTGGCGCTGGGGATTGCGGCGGATTCAACGGGGGCGGTGCTGGATGCTCGCGGCGAGGTCAGCCAGCGACTGTTCGCCATGGGGCCGCCGTTGCGGGGCATGTGGTGGGAGAGTACGGCGGTGACCGATGTGGCGCTGCAGGCCAAGGCACTGGCCGCCAGGCTGACACAGCGCTGAATGTTAGAGCTGGCATTGATTGCCCCAATGCAAGTAACCGGTAATCTTGTGGCG
>NZ_JBQEQE010000007.1:145961-175347 GCF_052046095.1 Pseudomonas sp. 22072 | reverse complement strand
CTCCCTCGCCACAGTGCAGCGTTCCCACATCTGGATCGAGGATCAGTGATTGATTCCCCCGACCCTCACCAACCCCGCTTCAAGCCCAAACACCTCAACCCCCTGCGGCGTCGATTGCCCGGTGGTGACTTTTACCCGCTGCACCGGTTTATCCATCGCCGTCCGATACTCCACCGTCATGTCCGCCTGGATCGCCTGGCTGGGAATCACGATCGCCTGGTCATTGTTATAAGTGACAATCGTCAACCTCGCACTCATGCCCAGGCGCACCCGTTGTAACTGCTGGGGCGTCAGGGTGGGGATCGACAAGGTCACCGGAAACTGCGCACTGCCCTGGCTGTCGCTGGCGATGGCCAGGCCGCTGACCACGCTGACTGAACCTGTCAGCCGCTCGCCATCAAAGCCATCGCCCATGACTTCAACGGTCTGGCCCTGACGCAGCTGGTTGATATCCAGCTCTGAGACCTTGGCCACGATTTTCAAGCGTTCGATATTGGCCAGCCCGAACAGCACCTGGCCCTGGCTGACCTTGCTGCCGGCCTGCACCGGCGCGTTGTTATTGCCGCCACCTTGAGCGGTACTGGTGCTGCCGGGCGCCGGTACCACGATGCCGGAGAAGGGCGCCTTGACCTCCTTGCCTTCGAGCAGTGTTTGCAAGGCTTCGTACTTCACCGTGGCATTGGTCAGCTCCATTTCGGCGATCTGCCGGTATTCGCCCTGGCCTTGGTCCAGGGCTTGTTGCAGCTCACTGCGCGCCGCCACCAAGTCCAATTGCTGTTGCTGGGTTTGCTGTTTGAGGTCATCCAGTTCGTTGCGCGGGATGATGCCGCGCTTGAACAGGTTTTCGCTCTCGGTGAGTTTGCGTTGGGTGTTGCCCGCGGTCATTTCAGCGGTGCGTAAACTGCGACGGGCGCGGCTGACGGTGGGGCTGCTGCCCCAGTCCTGCATTTCCTGCACGGTGCGTCGGGCCTTGAGTTGCGCGGAGAGGGCGTCGCGCAGCTGTACTTCAAGCGTCGCCGGGTCCATGCGCAACAGGACTTGGCCGGCCTCAACGCGCTGGCCTTGTTCGACCAGGTTGGCCAGCACATTGCCGTCGAACGGCGCCGTCAGGACGACGGTGGTGTCAGGCTCGATCTTGCCCACCAGGCCGATCTGGTGCACCAACGGGTCGGGCTTTACGGCCAGCCACTGTTCGCCTGTACCCGCCTGCTCAGCCCCGCTGCGTTGACTGAGCAGGGCGGCGGCCGCGCCGGCCAACAGCAGGAACAAGGCAACGGCCAGCAGGGATTTTTTATTAGTAGTCATTAAGGGCAATTTCCCAACTTTCCAGCGTCATGCCCAGGGTCAGATCAAGCTGAGTCTGGGCGTTCAAATAAGCGATCAGCGCATTGAGCTGGGCGTTTTCGGCGTTGCGCAGGTCGGTCTCGAAGCTCAGCACCTGAAAGTTGGTGGAGCGCCCGGCGCTGAGCTTTTCCCGCTCGATCTCGATCTTGCGCCGCGACAACTCCACGGCGCGCTTGGATATTTCATATTGGCGCCAGCGGGTGCCAAGGTCACGCACCACATTGTTGACGTTGCGCTCCAGCTCCTGGCGGGCGTCGGTAATGCGGATTTCCTGGTCTTCTACATTTACCCGTGCACGCACTTCGGCCTGGCGCGTGCTGATATCGCCAATAGGGATTTGCACTTGCACCCCGGCGTAACTGTCCCAGGTGCGGTTATTGTTATGGCCGTTGTCGTTATCGGTGGCGGCGCGGATCTGGTTGGCGCCGGCGACCAGGTCCACCTGCCAGCGCCCGGAATCTTTGGCGATCACCAGGTCGAGGTCGGCCTGTTGGCTGCCGAGCAGGGCAGCGAGGTATTCCGGTTGCTGGTTTTGCGCGAGGTTGAAGGCCTGGCGTTTGTCGATCTCCATGGGGGTGGCTTCCAGGGCCTCGGTGGCACGCACCGGTGTCGACAGGTCCAGGGCCAGCAGGCGCAGCAACGCCAGGCGGCTGGTGTCGAGTTGGTTGCGCGCTTCTTCCACGCCTAATTGCTGGGTGGCGATATCGGCTTCGGTCTGCACGATCTCGAATTCGGCCATGCGCCCGGCGCTGATCAGCGCTTTGTTCACCTCCAGTAAAGTAGTGGAGCGTTTGAGCGCTTCCTGGACGATCACCAACTGTTCCTGGGCGCGCAACAATTCGCGGTAGGTGGCGATGATCTGGCTGATGGTCTGCGCCACGGTGGCCTTGAGGTTCAGGCGGTTGGCCTGCTCGGCCAGGCGCGACAGGCGCAGCGGTGCGGTGGTGGCATCCCAGCCGGCCCCGCGCATAAGCGGTTGGATGATCGCAAGGTCCAGGCCGTCGCTGCGGTAGCGGCCGGCGCGGTTGGCGTTGTTCAACTGCTGGGTCCAGGCCATGCTCAAGCGCGTGCCGTATTCGCCGAGCAGGCTGCTGGTGGGCGCGACGTTGGCGTTGCGCGCATTGTCTTGGGAGCCGCGGGTGCTGCGGTAATAGCTGTTGAGGGTGAGTTTGGGGTTGAACACGTCTTCGGCCACGCGCAGGTCGAACTTCTGCGCCACCCGTTGCAGGTAGGCGCTGCGGATCGCCGGGTTATTACGCAGGCCCAGGTACACCGCGTCCCCCAGGGTCATGGTGCTGGCCTGGGCATTCAGCGAGACGCTACGCTCGTAGCCGCTGCGGGTAGTGCTGGGTGCCTGAGGGTTGATCACTACGTCGGCGGCCATGCCCGGCAGGCTGGTCAGCATGAGCAGTGCCATGTACTTATTCATCGCGCAGGGCCTCGACCGGCTGCAAGCGTGAGGCCGACACCGCCGGGTAAATGCCAAAGAACAAACCCACCAGCAACGTGCTGCCCACGCCCAGGGGCAGGGCAGCCACTGCCAACGCAAAGGCCCAGCCCGACAGCCACGCATACAGCCAGGCAGCGGTCATGCCCAGGACTGCGCCGCACAGCGCACCCACGGCGGTGAGAGTGACCGCTTCGAGCAAAAACAGGTTGCGGATATCCCGCTGGCGCGCGCCCAGGGCCATGCGGATGCCGATCTCACGGCGACGTTCCGAGACGTTCATCAGCATCACGTTCATCACCCCGACACCGCCGCCCACCAGGGAGATCGCGCCGAGGGCCAGGAGTAGATAGGCAAAGGTGCGGCTTTGGCGGGTCATGCCATCGATCATTTGCTGGGGCACCGTGATGTCGACGCTATGGTCGCTGAGCTGGGGTTGCAGCGCGGCGGCGGCATCCCTGGCGATACGTTCCATGTCCTGTCCCGGCGCTGCGCGAATGATCAGGTTGTTGATCTGCGGGTTGGCGTAGATGCGGCGCATGCCCTCGGCGGGAATAAACAACGATTCGTTGGCTTGCACCGGCATCAGCATGGCCCTGGGCTGGTTGTGCAGGATACCCACCACCAGAAACAGGTAATCGTTGATACGCACACGGTCGCCCAGTTGCAGCGGGTCACCTGGCGCGCCAAGGGCCTGGGCGAGTTGGTCGCCGATCACTCCGTAGGTTTGGTTGGCGTCGAAGGGTGACAGGAAGCGCCCCTCACGCAGCGCCAGGCGCATGGCGTCCTGGATACCCGCAGTACTGCCGACAAAGTTGGCATTGGCGGTCCGCCCATGAAACACAATGGGCCCGCTGAACAGGCTGAGCGCGCCGATATGGGCAATGCCCGGCACTGCCCGGCGTACCGCATCCAGGTCGAGCTGGGTGCGCATCGGTACGTTGATGCTGCCCTTGGGCGGGAACTGGGCGATGAGGGTGTCGGTACCCATGTCCTTGAAAATCATCGCCGCATCCACCGCCGCGTTGTGGCCGATATTGATCAGCGCCACCACCGAGGAACTGCCGATGACGATCCCCAAGAGCGCCAGGATCGAACGCTTGCCCAGGGTACGCAGGCTGATAAAGGCTTCGTGCAGCAACTGGCTGAGGCTCTGCTCGACCCGCAGGCTCATGGGCGCCCGGCCTCATGCACCACGCCGTTGCACACCAGGATCTTGCGCTCCAGACGCTCGGCAATGTGGGGGTCGTGGGTGACGATGATCAGCGTCACCTGTTGGTCACGGTTGAGGTTCAACAGCAGGTCCATGATCTCTTGGGCGGTAGTGCTGTCGAGGTTGCCGGTGGGTTCGTCGGCCAGGATCACCGAGGGTTTGCCGACCAAGGCGCGGGCAATGGCCACACGTTGGCGCTGCCCACCGGAGAGGTCGGCGGGGCGATGGTGGGCGCGTTCGGCGAGGCCGACTTGTGCGAGCATGCGCTGGGCGTGTTCCACCGATTCATGCCGCGACACGCCGCGATAACTCAAGGGCAGCGCGACGTTGTCCAGGGCACTGAGGCGTGGCAGCAGGTTGAAGCTCTGGAACACGAAACCGATCTGCTGGTTGCGGATTGCCGCCAGCTCATCGGGGGTGGCGTTGAAAATATCGTGGCCGGCAAAGTGGTACTGGCCGCAGTTGGGCAGGTCCAGCAGGCCGAGGATATTGAGCAGGGTGCTTTTGCCGGAGCCAGAGGCACCGAGAATGCCGCAGCTGTCACCGCTGGCGATGGACAGGCACACGTCATTGAGAATGCTCAATTCTTGCCCGGCGAGCTGATAGCGCTTACCGATGCCTTGCAGGGAAATCAAGCCGGGTTGCGCGGGGGTCTGTGTCATCATGACTACGCCTGCAGTCTCGACGGTACCGCCTTGCTCCCCGAAACTCCTTGTAACAAGTTCAGAAGCTGCCTGTAGCCGTCACGGACTGGTTTTATTTCTTGTTTTTAAAATATTGTTTGAATAGTAACTGCCTTCCTGACGCTTCGCCAGCCGTCGAGGTAGAGCGGTTTTACCGGTTGAAACGATTTTCTCAGCGGGTGTCAGAGGTGGGTAAAAACCCTACGATTTGCCTCAAAAGCCCGGATATAAGGGCTTTGCAAGATATGGCGGAGTGTCACTACTTGCTTTCGACGGGCCGCCCCGGTATAAAAAATCAAATTATTTTTTAAAACAATATTTCCGCCGTGGAACCCATATGGTCGCGAAGAAACTCAGCGCTCCAAACGTTACCAAGACTCGATTGCTGGATGCGACAGAGGCTCTTTTCATCAAGTACGGCTATGACGCCGTGTTGCTACGGCAGATAACCGAGCGTGCCCAGGTCAACCTGGCGGCGGTGAACTACCACTTCGGGGACAAGGACTCCCTGATGAAAACCTTGCTGATGCAGCGCCTGGAGCCCCTCAACGAGCAACGCCTGGAACTGCTGGCGCGCTGTGAAGCCGAATCCGATGGCCCGCTCGATTGCGACACACTCCTGGGCGTGCTGTTTGCCCCGGCCATGGGCCTGGAGCGCAGCGACCCGGCCAGCGGGGAAGGGCGTTCGTTCATTCGCTTCCTGGGCCGGGTCTACAGCGACACCTCGCCGTTTATCCAGGAATACCTCAAGGTCCATTACCAGCCGGTGTTCCAGCGCTTCTTCGAAGCCTTCGCCCTGGCCCTGCCGGATTTGCCACGTAATGAACTGGGGGTGCGCCTGCAATTTGCCCTCAAGGCCATTTCCGGCGTCATGGCAGGCACCGAACTGCGCCTGCTGATGAACTCCATGAGCCTGGGCCGCCCGGCCACGGATGCCGAGGTGATGGCCAAGCTGATCACGCTGGTGTCGGCGGCGATTCGGGTGCCGCAGCAAAGCCAGGAAGCCGAAACGGCACTGGCCAAGGTGCTGGAAACCCAGCGCGCCCTACGCGAACACCACGCCCTGTAGGAGCGAGCTTGCTCGCGTAAAACGTCAACGATAACGCGAGCATTCTGGCTAACCGCGGCGTCATCGCGTTCTTCGCGAGCAAGCTCGCTCCTACAGAGGTTGGCCCTTTTTCGGAGCCAAAAAACAGGCAAAAAAAAGCCCGCTGGGGCGGCGGGCTTGATATGCAACGTTTGTAACGGATGAGGCTTCACACTACGTCTCGGCTTGTGAATAAAACGTGAAAAATATGTAAGAGAAAGTGTGAATGTGTCGATGTACGTAAAGCTGCTCTCCAGCTGTCGCTAAATCTTCCAGCGTGCGGCACTTTTGCCAAGCCGTTGACGCATCTGATCGACGTTCGCCGCCAGTTGCAGGGTCAACAGGCGATACCCATCCAGCGCGCTGTACACCGGTGCATCAAGCGCAGGCTCGCTGGCATGGGCGTGACCGGTACGCTCCAACCGCTCCGTCACCCCCGATTTCAACGCGCGCGCCATACCCACCAACTGCACCCGGATTTGCCGATGCTCGGCCTTCAACATGACTTGCATCCGCGCCGTGGCCTGCTCATCACGCGGGTCTGGCCGGGTATTGCCCAGAATCTCCAGGGTGCTGATGCACAGGCGCAGGTGACGTTGGATCGCGTCCAGTTCAGTCATGGAAATCCGCACTTCCTTGGACACCGACGGCATCAACGAACGCAGTTGCACCATCGCCCCGTTCAAACGGTTGAGCAGCTTGAGGTGTTCATCGTCAGTCACGGACTGGCCATTGATGATCCGGCTATAAATCTGCGCGCAGTCACGCAGGGCGCTGGCCAGGTTGTAGCGCCACGAATACACGGCGTACAACGGCAAGGCAAAGGAAAACGCCAGGGCCAGCACAATGCCGATGAGGATATCGACGGTGCGCCACAGGCCATCGGAGATCGGGTTGTCGCCATGGCCGGCGACGATAAACACCGTGATCGCCGACAGCAGCGCGATATAACCGCCCTTGCCGATGGCGTGATAGGAAAAGAATCCGCACACCACGGACATCAACAGATAGGTGAGCAACGGCAGGCCGAAGTAAGCCTGTTGTACCACCAGCAGCAAGCCGACGCTGGCGCCGATCAAGGTGCCGTAGGCGCGTTCGACGGCTTTCTTGCCGATATTGCCGTGGTGCTGCAACCCGCCGATGACGATCAGCATGGTCACCGACGCCCATTCACCGTGGGGCAGGTTGAGGCCGGTGGTCAGCAGGATGGTTGCCAGCAAACCCACCGATACGCGCGCGGCGTGGATCAGCTTGGCATGGCGAAAGCGGCGGTAGGGGTCGAGCAAGGGGCGCAGCAGGCGCCGGGCAAAGAAGGGCAGGTTCATCAGTCTTAAAATGGCCTCAAATGTATGAATGTGCTTGATCAAATGTGGGAGCTGGCTTGCCTGCGATAGCATCACCGCGACCTGACTGAAAGACCGAGGAGCTGGCATCGCAGGCAAGCCAGCTCCCACACTGACCTGTCTGCACATTGGAACGGGGTTGGCTTCAGAAGATGTAGTCGGTGGTCAGGAAACTCGAATCGCGGTTGCGCAAAATATCGCTGACCAACGCCTTGTTACTCTCCTGGAACTTGGTCGCCACCAAGGTGCGGATCGAGAACACGCGCAAGGCGTCATGCACCGACAACGTGCCCTCGGCCGAGTTCTTGCGCCCGTTGAAGGGGAATGTGTCCGGACCGCGCTGGCATTGGGCATTGATATTGATACGGCCCACCTGGTTGGCGAAGGTGTCCACCAGGCGTCCGACTGCCACGGGGTCGGTGCCGAAGAGGCTCAACTGCTGGCCGAAATCCGAGTCCAGCACGTAGTCGATCACGGTCTCCAGGTCACGATAGGGCACGATCGGCACCACCGGGCCGAATTGCTCTTCGTGGTAGACGCGCATCTGCGGGTTTACCGGGTACAGCACCGCCGGGTAGAAGAACGAACCACGGCTGCTGCCGCCCTCGGGGTTCATGACCTTGGCGCCATGGCGCGCCGCATCGGCCACCAGTTCGCTGAGGTAATCGACCTTGCCCACTTCCGGCAGTGGCGTCAGCGCCACGCCATCCTCCCACGGCATGCCGGGCTTGAGCGTCGCCAGCTTGGCGTTGAATTTCTCGATAAAGCGCTCGACCACGTCTTCATGCACGAACAGGATCTTCAACGCGGTGCAACGCTGGCCGTTGAACGACAGCGAACCGGTGACGGCTTCGTTCACCGCATTGTCCAGGTCCACTTCGGGCAGCACGATCCCCGGGTTTTTGGCATCCAGGCCCAGCGCAGCACGCAAACGGTGTGGCTTGGGGTGCAGTTTTTTCAGATCACTGGCGGCCTTGTTGGTGCCGATAAACGCAAAGATGTCGATCTTGCCGCTGGCCATCAGCGCGCTCACGGTCTCGCGGCCGCTGCCGTAGATCACGTTGATCACCCCGGCCGGGAAGCTGTCGCGGAAGGCTTCCAGCAAAGGGCGGATCAACAGCACACCCAGCTTGGCCGGCTTGAACACCACGGTATTGCCCATGATCAAGGCCGGGATCAGCGTGGTGAAGGTCTCGTTCAACGGGTAGTTGTAAGGCCCCATGCACAACGCCACGCCTAGGGGGACGCGGCGGATCTGGCCGAGGGTGTCCTGCTCCAGTTCAAAACGACTGCTGCGGCGGTCGAGTTCCTTGAGGGCATTGATGGTGTCGGTGATGTAGTCGCAGGTACGGTCGAATTCTTTCTGCGAGTCCTTGAGGTTCTTGCCGATCTCCCACATCAGCAGCTTGACCACCGCATCGCGCTGTTCGCGCATGCGCCGCAAAAACGCTTCGACGTGCTGGATACGCTCGACCACGCGCATCGTCGGCCATGCACCCTGGCCACGGTCGTAGGCGCGCACGGCAGCATCCAGGGCGGTGAGGGCGGTGTCGGCATCCAGCAACGGCGTGCTGCCGATGTGTACACGCTCATCACCCAGTTGCACGGGGCTTTGCACGCGGGCGAGCGGGCCGTTCCACACCTGCAACTGGCCATCGACCAGGTATTCACGTTGTTCAATGGGCGCCGCCAGGCGAAATTGCTCGGGAATCTGCGCGGTGGAGGTGGGAAACAGCTGGGCGAGCAGGTTGCTGGTGGTCATGTCGCTACCCCTGGAATAGTTGCAAAACATGACTAGAGAGTCACCCAACAAGCGGCTCTAACGCAAGGCTTGCGCGCATTCTTGTACGCAGGGTGGTGTACGCCGGGTAAACTGCGCGGCTTTTCAGAAGGAGTTCACATGAGTCAGTACCAGCCGGGCATTCTTGCCGCACCGGTGCCTTTGCAGGCCCGCCATCTGTTTTTTGCCCTGGATTCGTTGCAAGCCGTGCCCGCTGCGCTGGACGCGCTGGTGCAGTTGACGGATGCGGCGGCCGTGGTGGGGTTCGGTGAGCCGCTGGTAAAAGCGCTGGGTGCCCAGATCCCAGGGCTGCGCTCATTCCCGGCCGTTAGCGGCCCTGGCGCGCACAACCCGTCGACTCAGCAGGCGCTGTGGGTATGGTTGCATGGGGTGGATCGCGGTGAGTTGTTGCTGCGCAGCCGTGCCGTGGAAAAAGCGCTGGCTCCGGCGTTTCGCCTGGTGCAATCGACTGAAGGTTTCCGCTACAAGACCGGCTTTGACCTGACCGATTACGAAGACGGCACCGAAAACCCCCACGACGATGCCGCCGTGCAAGCCGCGCTGACCGACACCGGCGCCAGCTTCGCCGCGATCCAGCAATGGCAGCACGACCTCGACGGTTTCGCCGCATTGCCTGCCCAGGAGCGTGACCACATCATTGGCCGCCGCCATGGCGACAACGAAGAACTCGACGACGCCCCGGAATCGGCCCATACCAAGCGCACCGCCCAGGAAAGCTTTACCCCGGAAGCCTTCGTGGTACGTCGTTCGATGCCCTGGGCCGAGAATGGTCAGGCGGGGTTGATGTTCCTCGCGTTTGGTCATTCATTCGATGCGTTTGAAGCGCAGTTACGACGCATGAGTGGGTTGGAAGATGGGATTGTCGATGGCCTGTATCGCATCAGCAAGCCGCTGACCGGAGGCTATTACTGGTGCCCGCCGGTGAGGGAAGGGCGCCTGGACCTGAGTCTGGTTTTTTAACCGCCTTTTTGCCTGCTCCCTCAAGCGCTTTTGAGCGCTTCCAGCCACGCGGGATCGAGCCGGGTTTGTTCGGTGTCGATCCCCAGTGCGTGCATCTTCGCCTTGTGTGCTTCGATTTCGCCGACCAGTTGCGCCTGGGCGCTGGAGTTGGCGTCCAGCTCGTGCATCTGCGTCAGCCCCAAGTGATAGAAGCGCAACAGCTTGATGGCTGCCGGGTCGTTGGCCTGTACCCGCTCGGTGACCTTGTGCATGACATTGGTCACGCTCATCAGGCTGCGCTTGAGTTGCCAGCCATACACCGCTGGCGCCAACCAGGCCTGGCTCCAGAACGGGCCACGCACCAGCGCGACCGTGATCAACACGCCGGCGAAGACGCCGCCGACGTTGAAGCGAAAATTGTCACCGCCAGGCTCACCGAACAGCATCACCGCCAGGCTCGACAGCAGCATGGCCAGGGCCAGGAACAGCACCGCGACGATCAACGTGCTGCGGCGGGTCTGTTGGCGATAGGCAGTGGGGTCGCAGGGTTTGAGTTCGAACATCCGGGGCAGGTCTCCAAAAAGGGCGGTCATCTTCTCACGCCTGGCGTAATGAAGTTGAACGATGGCGCGGGGCGGTTTCTCTAAAATGGTGAACCCCTCATGAGGTCAGTCATCATGTCTGAACACAAGCAGCCACCCCCAGGTACACCGGATCCGAACCGTACGCCGGGTGAGGAGGAGCGTGATAACGATGCGTTGCGCCCCAACGATCCCAAAGAGCGTGGTCCGGACAACGATGTCGAGCGCGTCGAAGAAGACCTGGAAAACCTCCACGACAGAGCCCGCCCGCTTTAGCAGGAGAATATGATGAACAAACCTACCGATGGTCCCTCTTCCAACGAACACGCCAGTGGCAAGGACGAACTGGGCTTCGACCCGGATTCGCCGGATGTAGCCGACCCACAGGTCGATCCCATCGGCCCGGCTATTGCGCCGTTGGACAAAAAGGACGACGAGACAGCGAAAAAAAAGCCGCCCTACGATCCGTTGGGCGACTTGAAGCAATGAACCGAGCCCCGCCGTTGTGCGGGGCTTTGTTTACCTGGGCGGCGACCAGCTGACGTCGCTGATACCGTATTTTTCCGCCCAGGGCCGGGTGGTCTTTTTCACCTGTTCGTGACCTACGCGGCCGATGCGGCTGACATGGGCAATGTCGGCATCGACGGCCGCCCAATGCCAGGCCTCGGCGTTGTTCATCACTTCGGCGCGCACCACGAAAGACTTGGGTTTACCGTGTAGCTGATAGTGGACGGTGTAGATTTTTGCGGTACTCATGCTGCCTCCCAATCTTGTTATAGATGGATAGGCCGGCGCTCCAAAAGGTTCATTCAAAATGACAACGCACGCAGAGGCGCGGCATAGTGACGCTCTTGCCCCGCGCCCAAGGACCGTGCCATGCACACACTCACCGATAGCCGCCTGTACCTGCAACGCCTGGGCTATGCCTCGCCACCGCCGCCCACCCTGCAAACCCTGCGGGACTTGCAACTGCGCCATGTGTGCAGCTTTGCCTTTGAAAGTCTGTCGACGTTGATGCATGCACCGGTACCGATCGACCTGCCCAGCGTTGAGCGCAAGGTGCTGCACGAGGGGCGCGGCGGCTATTGCTACGAGTTGAACCAGCTGTTCCTGGCACTCTTGCAGGAGTTGGGCTTCGAAGCCCGTGGCATCACCGGGCGTGTGGTGATCGGCGGCCCACCAGACGCCCACACTGGGCGCACCCATCGCTTGAGCCTGGTGACCCTCGACGGCGTGCGCTATATCACCGATGTCGGTTTTGGCGGCATGGTGCCCAGCAGCCCGTTGCAACTGGACAACGACGCACCCCAGGCCACCGCTCATGAGCCTTATCGCCTGACGCTCAAACACGGCAGCTACACGCTGTGGGCGCAGGTGGGCGAGGAGTGGCGTGGCCTGTACGTGTTCGATCTGCAAACCCAGGCCGACATCGACTATGAAATCGGCAACTGGTACGTCTCCACGCACCCAGGCTCCCCGTTTGTAGGGCAGTTGAAAGCCGCGTTGCTTGCGCCTGGCAGGCGCCATACGTTGGCCAACGCCCGCTATGCGGTTCATTACCTGGACCGGCCCAGCGAGAAGCGCAAGCTGGAGAGTGCTGATGAGTTGCTGACGTTATTGCGCGACACCTTCGGCATTTGTTTGCCGGCTCAGCCGCAACTTCGCGAAGCGGTTGAGCACCTAATCAGGGCCGATCTCGAAGAGTATTGAGATAGAGCCTTCGCTGAACCGTTTTTTCTCCATTTTGGTGCAAATCAGTTCGAACTTTTTGCAAACGCCAAGGTTCGAACCGATTCCTGAATACTTTGCCCACCTTAAAATGGAGATGTAAAACGATGTCCAAACTATTCGGAAAATTCCTCAAGAACACCTCGTTGCTGGCCCTGGTGGCCGCGCCTGGCGTGGTGTTCGCAGCACCTTCCACCGACCCGATTTCCACGTTCGGGATCATGGGCAGCTACAACGACTTCAAACTTGAAGGCGGTAGTGAAAGCGACAAGGACCACATGCCCGAAGCCGGCCTGTTCTATAACTTCGGCAACAAGCTCACCGCCGAATCCGGCTTCATTTACCAGGCCGGTATCGAAGCCAAGTACGGCGAGAAGAGCGATAACAAGCTCAAGGAAGGCCAGGCCGACCTCGACCTCGGCTGGCGTGCCGCGCTGGATGCGCGCAACTTCGTCGATGTGATCGTGGGCGGTGGCTACACCTGGACCCGCTACGAGCCGGACACCAATGGCTACGACATGAAGCTCACCAACAAGTCGCCGTTTGCCAAGGCAGCCCTGGGCTACAACCACCAGTTCGATGACATGACCCTGCGCGTTGAAGCCGGCGCCCGTCACACCATCGACGGCCGCGCCAAACTCAAGGTTGACGGCGTTGGCAGCGACAGCGTGGACCTCAAGGACCGCACCAACCCTTACGCCGAAGTCAGCCTGCTGATGAACCAGAAGGGTGACCTGCCAGTGATGGCGGGCCTGTACTACACCCGCACCGAGTACAAGCTCGATAACGACTCCTATGTGGCCGACAACACCAAGCTCAAGCGTGATGAGTATGGTTTCAAGGTGGGTATCGCGTTCTGACGCTGTTTGCGCTGCAAAAACGCCCCGAATGCTCGGGGCGTTTTTTGTGCGGCTATTGCCGGTCAGCCCAATGCGGCAAGTTGCGCCACGGTTTCCGGAAAGCGCGCCACTAGTCGTATCAACGTGACAGCCTGCGCATTCGGCTTGGCCCGGCCTTGCTCCCAGTTCTCCAGGGTGCGGGTGTTGGTGCGCAGGTACATGGCGAATACCGAGCGGGACAGGTTGAGTTGCTGGCGTACGGCGATTACCTCGTCAGCGCTGAGTGGCGCCAGCTTGTTGAGGTGCGCTTTGTGGGTGCGCAGGGTGATTTTTCCCTGGCGTTCATCAGCCAGGGCGTCGAAGCCTTCGACCAGTTCGGAAAAGATTTCACGTTTCATGGTGTGTTCTCGCTTTGATTTCCCTGTCTAGCATGTGTTTAAGGGCTTTTTTATGTTGTGGCGTCAGGTCGTTCTGTTCGTGTTTGCCGTACAAAGTGAATAACCAGAATTGCGTACCGCCTGACCACCAGTAGTAAATGACCCGCAGGCCACCGCGCTTGCCTTTGTTTCGTCGCTCATCGACGAAGCGAACCTTTCTCAACCCGCCCGTTCCCTCGATCACGTCTCCCGCTTCTGGGTTTTTCATCAACTCCTGCTGAAAACCGTGAAAAAGCTCATCGCTCAGATAGTCCCTGCGATGCCGTTCGAATGCCGGCAGTTCGATAAATAGAGCATCCATGTTCTGTACGTAGCCTGCGTATAGTTTGGTGGCCCACTCTCTATGGGTCAAGCGCCCAAGCTGTGGGAACTTTCTTAAAACGCAAACACCTTAAGGCCGCATCCAGCGGGGTAGATGCCGGATGAGGAGGCAGATTGAAGAAGAAATTTCAGCGAGTAGGGAAGGGAAAAAGCCAAGCTACAGAAACGCAAAACGGCGCCCAAAGGCGCCGTTCTGTTTACTGCATCAACCTAAGCGATCAAACGCCCAGCACCGCGTGCTGCACCAGGGTGAGCAACGGTTGTGGGTACACGCCCAGGAAGAACGCGAGCAGGGCGATGGCCAGCAGCATGACGCCGCCTGCCTTCTGTTCCCAATGCAGCTCGGCATCCACACGGCGCAGGTTTGGCTCGATCAGGTACAGGGTGACCATCACGCGCAGGTAGTAGAACACGCCGATGGCGCTGCCCAGTACCAGCGAGGCAACCAGCCACCATTCGTGGGCTTCGACACCGGTCGCGACGATGTAGAACTTGCCGATAAAGCCCGCCGTCAGCGGAATACCGGCCAACGACAGCATCATCACGGTGAGCACGGCGGTCAGGTACGGACGGCGCCAGAACAGGCCGCGGTATTCGTACAGGGCGTCGGCGTCACGGCCTTTGTACGGCGACGACATCAAGGTGATGACGCCGAACGCACCCAGGCTGGTGATCACGTAGGTGACCAGGTACACGCCGATGGCTTCTACAGCCAGGCCTTTGCTCGCCACCAGGGCGATCAGCAGGTAGCCGAAGTGGGCGATGGACGAATAACCCAGCAGGCGCTTGAGGTTGTTCTGGGTCAGGGCCAGCAGGTTACCGAACAGGATCGACGCAATGGCGATCACCGTCAGCACATTGCTCAGCACGCCGGTGTTGGCGGCAGGGGAGATCTGGAACAGACGCACCATCACTGCAAACACGGCCACTTTCGACGCAGTCGCCAGGAACGCGGCCACCGGCGCCGGGGCGCCTTCGTACACGTCGGGGGTCCACAGATGGAACGGCACCAGCGACAGCTTGAATGCCAGGCCGATCAGCATCATCGCCAGGCCCAACTGGGCAATCGGCGCCGGGCTGTTGGTGGCGGCCAGCGCGTGGCCGATACCGGTGAAGCTCAGGCTGCCGGCTTCGGCGTAGAGCAGGGCCATACCGAACAACAGGAACGCGGAACCGGCGGCCGACAGCACCATGTACTTGATGCCGGCTTCCAGGGAGCGCTTGTTGAAGAAGGCGTAGGCCACCAGGCCGTAGGTCGGGATCGACAGCAGTTCCAGGCCGATGAACAGGCCCGCCAGGTGCTGCGCGCTGACCAGCACGATACCGCCGGCCGCAGCCAGCAGGATCAGCAGGTACAGCTCTTCGCGGTTGCCCGGGTAGCCGGTGCCGCCTTCGCCGAGGTAGGCGTGGGCGAGGGTGACGCAGGCCAGGGTCGCCACCAGGATCAGGGCGATGTACAGCAGCGCGAAGTCATCGACCATCATCAATGGCGTGACTGCCAGTGGCGCGACCTTGAGGGCCGGGATGATCGACAGCAGGGCCAGGTTCAACCCGGCGCAGGACAGCAGGAACGTTTGCGAGTGATTGCGGCGCCAGGCGATTGCCAGCATCACCACCACGATGGTGAGGCTGGTAATCAGCAGCGGCGCAAGCGCGATAAAGTGTTGGATCGTGAATTCCATAGCGCTCTTACCGGGCCGAAGCGAGTTGAGAGAAGGCGGTGCCGAACCACTGCTGCACGCCATGCATCGTTGCGGCAGAAGTGTCCAGGAACGGTTGCGGGTACACGCCGATGAAGATCAGCAACACCGCAAGGCCGAGCACCATGATCAGTTCGCGCGCATCCATCCCTTGCAGGACGGTGTCGGACTTGGCCGGGCCGAAATAGGCGCGGTGGATCATGATCAGCGAGTAGACCGAACCGAACACCAGGCCGGAGGTGGCGATGGCGCTGATCCACGGCGTCTGCACAAAGGCACCCATCAGGATCAGGAACTCGCCGATGAAGTTACCGGTACCCGGCAAGCCCAGCGACGCGGCGGCAAAGAACAGGCTGATCGCCGGCAGGTAAGCGATGCGCGACCACACGCCACCCATTTCACGCATGTCACGGGTGTGCAGGCGCTCGTACAGCTGGCCACTCAGGATAAACAGCGCAGCGGCAGAAACACCGTGGGCCAACATCTGGATCACTGCGCCTTGCAACGCCAGCTGGCTGCCGGAGTAGATGCCGATCAGTACGAAACCCATGTGGGAAACGGACGAGAAGGCAATCAGGCGCTTGATGTCGGTTTGGGCGAAGGCCAGGAACGCACCGTAGAAAATCCCGATCAGACCCAGGGTCATGGCAATCGGCGCGAATTCGGCCGAAGCATTCGGGAACAGCGGCAGGGCGAAACGCAGCAGGCCGTAGGCAGCGGTCTTCAACAGGATACCGGCCAGGTCCACGGAACCGGCAGTCGGCGCCTGGGCGTGAGCGTCAGGCAACCAGGAGTGGAACGGCACCACCGGCAGCTTCACCGCGAAGGCGATGAAGAAGCCCAGCATCAGCACGTACTCGGTGGTCAACGACATCTTGGTCTTCAACAGATCGGCGTAGTTGAAGGTAATCACGCCGGTGTTGTTGAAGTTCACCAGTACCAAGCCCAGGATCGCCACCAACATGATCAGGCCGGAAGCCTGAGTGAAGATGAAGAACTTGGTCGCCGCGTAGATCCGGGTTTTCTTGCCGTCCGAAGAACTGTGACCCCAGAGCGCGATGAGGAAGTACATCGGCACCAGCATCATTTCCCAGAAGAAGAAGAACATGAACAGGTCCAGCGCCAGGAACACGCCGACAACGCCGCCCAGGATCCACATCAGGTTCAGGTGGAAGAAGCCCACGTGACGCTGGATCTCTTTCCAGGAGCAGAGTACCGAGAGGATACCCAGCAGGCCGGTCAGCAGGATCATCAACAGCGACAGGCCGTCGAGGGCCAGGTGCACGTTGATGCCGAAGCGCTGGATCCACACGTGCTTGAATTCAAGCGCAAAGGTGGGATCGACGCCCGGTGCCGGAGCGAATGAATAGTCACCATGGGCCCACAGCCAGAGGCCGAGCGCGAGTTCCAGGGACATGGTCAGCAACGCAATCCAGCGGGGGAGGGTGGCGCCGAAGCGTTCACCCATCCAGCAGAGCAGGCCGCCGATAAAGGGGATCAGGATTAGCCAGGGCAGAATCATGACGGGCTCGTTTCCTTTCGCAAGTTCGCAAAGTACGCAGTGCACTTAAACATAGTCAGACCGCTACCACGACGATGGCGCCGATCACCAGAACGGCACCCGCCGCCATGGACGCTGCATACCAACGCAATTGGCCGGTCTCGCTGCGGCTCAGGGCGGTGTGACCGGCCTTGGCGGCACGCGGGATCAAACCGATGGTCTGGTCGAGCGGGTCTTTGCGCAGCACGTGGCTGATCGCAAGGTAAGGTTTGACGAACAGTTTGTCGTAGATCCAATCGAAGCCCCAGGCAGCGAACCACCAGGCCGACAGGAAGCGACCAATGCCACTGTTGGCCACGGCAGTCACGAAGCGACGCTTGCCGAGGAACAGCAGAGCCGCCAGCAGGATACCGGCGATGGCGATGGCGCCCGAGGCGATTTCCAGGCTGTGCTGGGCTTCACCGCCGGCATGGCCGACGCTTTGTGGCAATACACCGTGCAGTGGCGGGGTGATCATCGCACCGACGAAGGTCGACAGGATGATCAGCACCGACAGTGGCAACCAATGGGAGATGCCGTGGCCTGCGTGCGCTTCGGTCTTGGCTTCACCGTGGAAGGTGATGAAGATCAGGCGGAAGGTGTACAGCGAGGTCATGAACGCACCTACCAGGCCTGCGTACAGCAGGTTCTGGTTACCGCTGGCGAAAGCTTCCCAGAGGATTTCGTCCTTGGAGTAGAAGCCTGCGGTTACCAGCGGCAGGGCCGCCAGGGCGGCACCACCGACGATGAAGCTGGCGTACGCCAGTGGCAGTTTCTTCCACAGGCCGCCCATCTTGAAGATGTTCTGCTCGTGGTGGCAGGCCACGATCACGGCGCCGGAGGCGAGGAACAGCAGGGCCTTGAAGAACGCGTGGGTCATCAGGTGGAAGATCGCCGCGTCCCAGGCGCCGACGCCCAGGGCCAGGAACATGTAGCCGATCTGGCTCATGGTCGAGTAGGCGAGGATACGCTTGATGTCGGTCTGCACCAGCGCGGCGAAGCCGGCCAGTACCAGGGTCACGCCGCCGACGATACCCACCAGGTGCAGGATGTCCGGCGCCAGGGTGAACAGGCCGTGGGTACGGGCGATCAGGTAGACACCGGCGGTTACCATGGTGGCGGCGTGGATCAGTGCCGATACCGGGGTAGGACCGGCCATTGCATCCGCCAGCCAGGTTTGCAGTGGCAGTTGCGCAGATTTACCCACGGCGCCACCCAGCAGCATCAGGGTAGCCAGGGTGATCCAGAAGTCGCCGACCTGGAATTTCTGCGGTGCCAGCACCAGCAGTTCCTGGATGTTCAGCGTGCCCACCTGTTGGAACAGGATGAACAGGCCGATGGCCATGAACACGTCGCCGATGCGGGTGACGATAAACGCCTTGAGTGCTGCGTTACCGTTGTTGCGGTTGCTGTAGTAGAAACCGATCAACAGGTACGAGCACAGGCCCACGCCTTCCCAGCCGAAGTACAGGAACAACAGGTTATCGCCCAGCACCAGGAACAGCATGCTGGCGATAAACAGGTTGGTGTACGAGAAGAAGCGCGAGTAGCCCGCTTCACCGCGCATGTACCAGGACGCGAACAGGTGGATCAGGAAGCCCACACCCACCACCACGCCGAGCATGGTGATCGACAGGCCGTCGATGTAGAGGGCGAAGTTGGGCTTGAAGCCCTCGACCGCCATCCACTGCCACAGCACCAGGGTGTAGTGACCACCTTCGGGCGGCGCCACGTTGAATTGCCAGATGACGTAGGCGGCCACGATGGCCGACAGGCCGATGGAACCCACGCCGATCAGGGCCGAGAGGTTCTCCGACCAGCGCCCGCGAGAGAACGACAGCAGCAGGAAACCGATCAGGGGGAATACGAAAGTCAGAAAGATCATGTTCATCCGCGCATCTCACTGGCAGCGTCGATATCAAGCGTGTGGAAGCGACGATACAGCTGCAGCAGGATCGCCAGGCCAATACTGGCTTCGGCGGCTGCCAGGCTGATCACCAGGATGAACATCACTTGCCCATCCGGCTGGCCCCAACGTGCGCCTGCCACGATGAACGCCAGTGCCGCAGCGTTCATCATGATTTCCAGGCTCATCAACACGAACAGAATGTTACGGCGAACCATCAGGCCGACCAGGCCAAGGCAGAACAGGATGCCGGCGACCGCCAGACCATGCTCCAAAGGGATAGCAGGCATCGTCATTGCTCCTTGGCTTCGTTGCGGCCCAAGTGGAAGGCAGTGATGGCTGCGGCGAGCAGCAGCATCGAAGCCAGTTCGACCACCAGCAGGTACGGGCCGAACAGGCTGATGCCCACGGCTTTCGCGTCTACGGTGGTGTGGCCGATGGCCTGGCCGCTCTGGTGAGCGAACAGCACATACAGCAGTTCACCCAGCAGCAGGGCTGCGAGGACAACCGGGCCGAGCCAGATGCCGGGCTTGAGCCAGACGCGCTCCTGGGCGACCGAAGCCGGCCCCAGGTTGAGCATCATCACCACAAACACGAACAGCACCATGATGGCGCCGGCGTAGGCGATCACTTCCAGCACACCGGCGAACGGTGCGCCGAGGCTGAAAAAGGTCATGGCCACGGCGATCAGCGAAATGATCAGGTAGAGCAGGGCGTGCACGGGGTTAGTGTTGGTGATCACGCGAAGCGTGGACACCACTGCAATACCCGATGCGAAATAGAAAGCGAATTCCATCTTTCTTCCTTAAGGCAGCAAGCTCTTCACGTTGATCGGCTCGGCTTCGTTTTGTGCGGCGCCTTTTGGCTTACCGGCAACGGCCATACCTGCAACACGATAGAAGTTGTAATCAGGGTTTTTACCGGGACCAGAGATCAAAAGATCTTCTTTCTCGTACACCAGGTCCTGACGTTTGAACTCGGCCATCTCGAAATCCGGCGTCAGCTGGATCGCGGTGGTCGGGCAAGCTTCCTCGCAGAGGCCGCAGAAAATGCAGCGCGAGAAGTTGATGCGGAAGAAGTCCGGGTACCAGCGACCATCTTCGGTTTCAGCTTTCTGCAGGGAAATGCAACCCACCGGGCACGCCACGGCGCACAGGTTGCAGGCTACGCAACGCTCTTCGCCGTCGGGGTCGCGGGTCAGTACGATGCGGCCGCGATAGCGCGGCGGCAGGTACACCGCTTCTTCGGGGTATTGCAGGGTGTCGCGTTTGCGAAAGCCGTGACCGAACACCATCACCAGGCTTCGCAACTGGGTACCGGTACCCTTAACGATGTCGCCAATATATTTGAACATGGGTCAAATCCTCACTGAACCGCGGCAGCGGGCGTGTTCAACAACACGACGGCAGCCGTCACCAGCAAATTGATCAGGGTCAGCGGCAGGCAGAATCTCCAGCTGAAATCCATCACCTGGTCATAGCGCGGGCGCGGAATCGAGGCGCGCAGCAGGATGAACAGCATGATGAAGAACGCGGTCTTCAGGAAGAACCAGAAGAAGGCCAACTGCGGCAGGATGCCGAACGGACCGTGCCAGCCGCCGAAGAACAGCGTGACCAGCAGGGCCGAGATCAAGATGATGCCGATGTACTCACCGACGAAGAACATGCCCCACTTCATACCGGCATATTCAATGTGGTAACCGTCGGCCAGTTCCTGTTCCGCTTCCGGCTGGTCGAAGGGGTGACGGTGAGTCACGGCCACGCCAGCGATGAAGAAGGTGCAGAAGCCGAAGAACTGCGGAATGATGAACCACAGGTTCTGCGCCTGGTACTCGACGATGTCGCGCATGTTGAACGAGCCAACCTGCACCACGATGCCCATCAGTGCCAACCCCATGAACACTTCATAGGATACGGTTTGGGCCGAGGCACGCAAGCTGCCCAGCAGGGCGAACTTGTTGTTGCTCGACCAACCGGCGAACAGCACCGCGTATACCGACAAACCGGCCATGGCGAAGAAGAACAGCAAACCGATGTTCAGGTCCGCCACGCCCCAGGTCGGGGTGATCGGGATGATCGCAAACGCAATCAGCAAGGCGCTCATGGCTACCACCGGTGCCAGGGTGAAGATCACCTTGTCGGCAAACGGCGGGGTCCAGTCTTCCTTGAAGAACATTTTCAGCATGTCGGCAGCGATCTGGAACATGCCGAACGGGCCAACGCGGTTCGGACCGTAACGGTCCTGCCACCAGCCCAGCAGGCGACGTTCGACGAAGCTGAGCAGGGCGCCCGCGACGACCACGGCCAACAGGATCACGATGGCCTTGACCACCGAGATGATCACGTCAATTACTTCCGGCGTGAACCAAGTCATTGCGCTGCCTCCTGCAGACCGTCAACGGTTTTGCCGAAAATGGCAGGCGGAATACCGGCGATGCCTTTAGGCAGTGCAACCAGGCCGGCACCCAACTCATCGTTGATACGCAGCGGCAGACGCAAGGTCTGGCCGGCCACGTTGAGGCTGAGCAAGGCACCGTCGTTGACGCCCAGGCGGTCGGCTTCGGACTTGGCCACGGACACATAGGCGGCAGGAATGCGCTCTTGAACCGGCGCGGCCTTGGAAGAAGTTTCTTCGCTGCCGAACAGGTGGAAGAACGGCACGACTTGCCAGGTGCCCGGCGCCGGGTTGAACGGACGCGGTACCGCAGCGAACCAGTTCAGCGAGTCACCGCTGGTTTCGATCAGGCGAGTGCCCGGGTCGCCAGCGCGGATGTGACCACCGACTTCGTCCTGGAACTTGTTCCAGGCTTGCGGCGAGTTCCAGCCCGGCGACCAGGCAAACGGCACCTGCTGACGGGGTTCGGCCGAACCCGAATAACCTTCCATGGAGAAGGCAAACGCGGTGTCGTTGTCTTGCGGGGTACGTGGCTCGTGCACGCTGATGTCAGCACGCATGGCGGTACGACCGGAGTAACGCAGCGGCTCACGTGCCAGTTTCAGGCCCTTGATGCGGAACGCGGCAGACGGCGCGGCATCGACGATACGAGCAAGCTGCGGCGCGCTGGCGGCGGTGGCAGCGGTCACGTGGTCGAGTTGGGTCCAGTCGATCGGCTGGTTCAGCAGGGTGGCGCGCAGGGCATGCAGCCAGCGCCAGCCTTCGTGCACCAGGATGCTGGCGTCCATGTACTTCGGATCGAACACCTGGAAGAAGCGCTGGGCGCGGCCTTCCTGGCTGACCAGTGTGCCGTCGCCTTCGGCGAAGGTGGCGGCTGGCAGCACCAGGTCGGCGCGGTCGCTGGTGGCGGTCTTCTGGTGGTCGGCGACGATCAGCACTTTGGCCGCGTCCAGTGCAGCGTCAACCTTGGCGGCAGCGGTGCGGGTGTACAGGTCGTTTTCCAGCACCACGATGGCGTCGGCGTTGCCGTCGATCACCGCTTGCAAGGCCGCGTCCACGGACTCGCCACCGAGCATTGCCAGGCCCAGGCTGTTGGCTTCCGGCACCACCAGGCTGATGGAGCCATTTTTGTCGCGCAGCTTAAGGGCCTTGGCGATGTTGGCGGCGGCTTCGATCAGCGCCTTGGAACCCAACGAGGTACCGGCAATGATCAGCGGGCGCTTGGCCGCCAGCAGGGCGTCGGCAATGCGCTGAGCCAACTCGACAGCTTCAGCGTCCAGGCCTTCAACGGCGGGTGCGCTGGCGTCGAGGGCGTGGGCCACGGCGAAACCGAGGCGCGCCAGGTCGTCCGGCGCGGCGTGTACGCATTCTTCAGCGATGTCGTCGAGCTTGGTTTCAGCCAGGGAAGCGATAAACAGCGGGTTCAGCGCGTGCTGGCCGATGTTCTTCACGGCGGCGTCAAGCCAAGGCTGTACGCGCATGGCGTCGGCCATTTCTTCGGCCTTGCCTTTGACCGACTGACGCAGTGACAGCGCGATGCGTGCAGCGGTCTGGGTCAGGTCTTCACCGAGTACGAAGATCGCATCGTGGTCTTCGATGTCGCGCATGTTCGGCACTGGCAGCGGGCTGTCGTTCAGCACTTGCAGGACCAGGCGGATGCGCTCCAGCTCGCCCGCTTCGATACCGCAGTAGAAGTGCTCGGCACCCACCAGTTCACGCAAGGCGAAGTTGCTTTCGAGGCTGGCGCGTGGCGAACCGATACCGACGATAGTGCGCCCGCGCAACAGGTCGGCGGCTTTATCCAGCGCGGCGTCCAGGCTCAGCTTGGCGCCATCGGCCAGCAGCGGCTGGCGCGGACGGTCTTCGCGGTTTACGTAGCCATAGCCGAAGCGGCCACGGTCGCACAGGAAGTACTGGTTGACCGAACCGTTGAAGCGGTTTTCGATACGGCGCAATTCACCGTAGCGCTCGCCCGGCGAGATGTTGCAACCGCTGGAGCAGCCATGGCAGATGCTCGGTGCGAACTGCATGTCCCACTTGCGGTTGTAGCGCTCGGAGTGGGTCTTGTCGGTGAACACACCGGTGGGGCAGACCTCGGTGAGGTTGCCGGAGAATTCGCTTTCGAGCACGCCGTCTTCAACGCGACCGAAGTACACGTTGTCGTGGGCGCCGAATACGCCGAGGTCGGTGCCGCCGGCGTAGTCCTTGTAGAAGCGCACGCAGCGGTAGCAGGCGATGCAGCGGTTCATTTCGTGGGAAATGAACGGGCCGAGGTCCTGGTTCTGGTGGGTACGCTTGGTGAAGCGATAGCGGCGCTCGTTGTGGCCGGTCATCACCGTCATGTCTTGCAGGTGGCAGTGACCGCCTTCCTCACAGACCGGGCAGTCGTGGGGGTGGTTGGTCATCAGCCATTCGACAACGCTGGCGCGGAACGCCTTGGACTCTTCATCGTCGATGGAGATCCAGGTGTTGTCGGTGGCTGGGGTCATGCAGGACATGACGATACGACCACGGGTGTCGTTTTCGTCGGTGTATTGCTTGACCGCACACTGGCGACAGGCACCGACGCTACCGAGAGCGGGGTGCCAGCAGAAATACGGGATGTCGAGGCCGAGTGACAGACATGCCTGTAACAGGTTGTCCGCCCCATCGACTTCGAGCGCTTTGCCGTCTACGTGGATAGTGGCCATGGTTCAAAGTTCTTCGTTGGCCCGTTGTCAGCGGGCGTGGCTAATGGAATCTTGTTATTCATGTGCATCTACACAGCCTTTACGGCGTCAGCACATGAGCAGGCGAAGGGCACGGACCCTTCGCCTGTTTAAGCGTTACGCGCCGACTACGATCGGCTTCGCCAGAGGCGGGACGGCGGCGCTGGTGGGCGCGATGCCGGCTTCGAACTCCGAGCGGAAGTATTTGATTGCGCTGCCCAATGGCTCCACGGCGCCCGGTGCGTGAGCACAGAAAGTCTTGCCTGGGCCGAGGAAACCGACCAGACCCAGCAGGGTTTCGATGTCGCCCTCGCGGCCTTCGCCATTTTCCAGGGCCATCAGCAGCTTGACGCTCCAAGGCAGGCCGTCGCGGCATGGGGTGCAGAAGCCGCAGGATTCGCGGGCAAAAAACTGCTCCATGTTGCGCAGCAACGAGACCATGTTCACGGTGTTGTCGACCGCCATCGCCAGGCCGGTACCCATCCGGGTGCCCACCTTGCCGATACCGCCGGCATACATTTGTGCATCGAGGTGCTCGGGCAGCAGGAAACCGGTGCCGGCGCCGCCTGGCTGCCAGGCTTTCAAGGTGTAGCCGTCGCGCATACCGCCGGCGTAGTCCTCGAACAGCTCGCGTGCGGTCACGCCGAATGGCAGTTCCCACAGGCCAGGGTTCTTGACCTTGCCGGAGAAGCCCATGAGCTTGGTGCCCATGTCTTCGCTGCCTTCGCGGGCCAGGGATTTGTACCAGTCCACGCCGTCGGCGATGATCGCCGGCACGTTGCACAGGGTCTCGACGTTGTTCACGCAAGTCGGCTTGCCCCACACGCCCACGGCGGCAGGGAAGGGCGGCTTGGAACGCGGGTTGGCGCGGCGGCCTTCGAGGGAGTTGATCAGTGCGGTTTCTTCACCGCAGATATAACGCCCGGCGCCGGTGTGCACGAACAGTTCGAAGTCGAAACCGGAGCCGAGGATGTTCTTGCCCAGCAGGCCGGCGGCCTTGGCTTCTTCCACGGCACGGTTGAGGTGCTTGGCGGCGGTGGTGTACTCGCCACGCAGGAAGATATAGCCACGGTAGGTCTTGAGCGCACGGGCGCTGATCAACATGCCTTCGATCAGCAGATGGGGCAGTTGCTCCATCAACATGCGGTCTTTCCAGGTGTTGGGCTCCATCTCATCCGCGTTGCACAGCAGGTAGCGGATGTTGATGGATTCGTCTTTGGGCATCAGGCCCCATTTCACGCCGGTGGGGAAACCCGCACCGCCGCGACCTTTGAGGCCGGCGTCCTTCACGGTCTGGACGATATCGTCCTGGGCCATGTCGGCGAAGGCTTTGCGCGCTGCGGCGTAACCGTTCTTGGCCTGGTATTCGTCAAGCCATACCGGCTCGCCGTCGTCACGCAGGCGCCAAGTCAGCGGGTGAGTCTCGGCCGAACGCTTGATCAGGTTGGCCGGGCCGAAGGAAGTCAGGGTCATGGGTAGCCCTCGAGCAATTGGGTCACGCCAGCAGGCTGCACGTCACCGAATGTGTCGTCGTCGATCATCAACGCCGGCGCCTTGTCGCAGTTGCCCAGGCAGCACACCGGCAGCAGCGTGAAGCGGCCGTCCGGGGTGGTCTGGCCGAGGCCGATGCCCAGCTTGTTCTGGATCTCGCTGACCACCGATTCGTGGCCGCCGATGTAGCAGACCATGCTGTCGCACACGCGAATGATGTGGCGGCCAACCGGCTGGCGGAAGATCTGGCTGTAGAACGTCGCCACGCCTTCAACGTCACTGGCGGGGATGCCGAGGATCTCGCCGATGGCGTAGAGGGCGCCGTCTGGCACCCAGCCACGTTCCTTCTGGACGATCTTCAGGGCTTCGATCGACGCCGCGCGCGGGTCTTCGTAGTGATGCAGCTCGTGCTCGATGGCCGAGCGCTCGGTTTCACTCAAGGTGAAACGGTCTGTCTGGATAAGCGTGCTGTTCATGCTTAGCGGTCCACGTCGGCCATAACGAAATCGATACTACCCAGGTACGCAATCAAGTCCGCGACCATCTCGCCTTTGATCACCGAAGGGATCTGCTGCAAGTGGGCAAAACTTGGGGTACGAATCCGGGTGCGGTAGCTCATGGTGCCGCCATCGCTCGTCAGGTAATAACTGTTGATACCCTTGGTCGCTTCGATCATCTGGAAGGATTCGTTGGCCGGCATGACCGGACCCCACGAAACCTGCAGGAAGTGCGTGATCAGGGTTTCGATGTGCTGCAGCGTGCGCTCTTTGGGCGGCGGCGTGGTCAGCGGGTGATCCGCCTTGTACGGGCCGGCCGGCATGTTGCGCATGCACTGCTCGATGATCTTCAGGCTCTGGCGCATTTCTTCGACGCGCACGATGCAACGGTCGTAGGCATCGCCATTGGCCGCCAGCGGTACTTCGAACTCGAAGTTCTCGTAGCCGGAGTACGGGCGCGCTTTACGCAGGTCGAAGTCGCAACCGGTGGAACGCAGGCCGGCGCCGGTGACGCCCCATTCCAGGGCCTCTTTGGTGTTGTACTGCGCGACGCCGATGGTGCGGCCTTTGAGGATGCTGTTGTCCAAGGCGGCTTTCTGGTACTCGTCCAGGCGCTTGGGCATCCAGTCGATGAATTCCTTGACCAGGCGTTCCCAGCCGTTCGGCAGGTCGTGGGCCACGCCGCCGATGCGGTACCAGGCCGGGTGCAGGCGGAAACCGGTGATGGCTTCGATGACCTTGTAGGCGCGCTGACGGTCGGTGAAGGTGAAGAACACCGGGGTCATGGCGCCGACGTCCTGGATATAGGTACCCAGGAACAGCAGGTGGCTGGTGATGCGGAAGAACTCGGCCATCATGATGCGGATGGTGTCGACGCGGTCCGGCACCTTGATGCCGGCCAGCTTCTCGACCGAGAGCACGTACGGCAGGTTGTTCATCACGCCGCCGAGGTAGTCGATACGGTCGGTGTACGGGATGAAGCTGTGCCAGGACTGGCGCTCGGCCATCTTCTCGGCGCCACGGTGGTGGTAGCCGATGTCCGGGACGCAGTCGACGATCTCTTCGCCGTCCAGTTGCAGGATGATACGGAAGGCACCGTGAGCCGAAGGGTGGTTCGGGCCCAGGTTGAGGAACATGTAGTCCTCGTTGGTGCCGGAACGCTTCATGCCCCAGTCTTCGGGGCGGAAGCGCGCCGCCTCTTCTTCTAGCTGCTGCTTGGCCAGGTTGAGGCTGAACGGGTCGAATTCGGTGGCGCGGGCAGGGAAGTCCTTGCGCAGCGGGTGACCTTCCCAGGTCGGCGGCATCATGATGCGCGTCAGGTGCGGGTGGCCCGGGAAGTCGATACCGAACATGTCCCAGACTTCACGCTCGTACCAGCTGGCGTTCGGCCAGATACCGGTGACGGTCGGGATGCTCAGGTCGCTCTCGCTCAGCGCGACCTTGATCATCACGTCGCTGTTACGTTCCAGCGACATCAGGTGGTAGAACACGGTGAAATCGGCGCCGCTCGGCAGGCCCTGGCGCTTGGTGCGCAGACGCTCGTCCACGCCATGCAGGTCATAGAGCATGACGTACGGCTTGGGCAGGTTGCGCAGGAAGGTCAGGACTTCGACGAGCCTGGCACGCGCCACCCACAGCACCGGCATACCGGTGCGTGTGGCCTGGGCGGTGAAGGCGTCAGGGCCAAAACGGTTATTGAGTTCGACAACCACATCCTGGTCGTCTGCCTTGTAAGGCGGGATGTACAGAGCACTGCCTGTAGTCATGGTTTTTTATCGCTTTCGGTCAACGTAAAGAATGAAGCCAGGTTTTCGTTCTATAAAAGAAGCGGTGCTGGATCAGACTTCGTCGGGGCTGCGCAGGTTGGTGACTGCGATTCGCTGTTCGCGGCGCTGTTCCTTTTGAGACGGCATCTCGGCGCGATAAACGCCTTGATCACCGACCACCCAGGACAGTGGGCGACGCTCCTTGCCAATCGATTCCTGCAACAGCATCAAGCCTTGCAGGAACGCTTCGGGACGGGGCGGGCAGCCAGGCACGTAGACGTCCACGGGCAGGAACTTGTCCACGCCTTGAACGACCGAGTAGATGTCGTACATGCCACCGGAGTTGGCGCACGAACCCATGGAGATAACCCATTTCGGCTCGAGCATTTGCTCATAGAGACGCTGGATGATCGGCGCCATCTTGATGAAGCAGGTCCCGGCGATAACCATGAAATCCGCCTGGCGCGGCGAGGCCCGGATAACTTCGGCGCCGAAGCGTGCGATGTCGTGGGGCGCCGTGAAGGCGGTGGTCATTTCCACGTAGCAGCACGAAAGGCCGAAGTTGTACGGCCACAGGGAGTTTTTACGCCCCCAGTTGACCGCGCCACTCAGCACGTCTTCCAGCTTGCCCATGTAGATGTTTTTGTGGACTTGGTCTTCTAACGGGTCGGAAACGGTTTCTCGTTCGCCGATGGGGTACTGCTCGTTAGGAGCATCCGGGTCGATCCTGGTGAGATTGTATTGCATTGCCAAAGCCTCATTGTTTCAGCTTCGCTTGCCGCTTGCGACGAGCTTCCGGAGCCCAGTCAAGGGCGCCCACTCGGAACAGGTAGACAAGACCTGCCAACAGAATTGCTATGAAAACGAGAGCTTCGACGAATCCGGTCCAGCCGCTTTCGCGGACGGACACAGACCATGCAAAGAGAAAGAGGGCTTCGATATCGAAGATCACGAACAACATCGCGACCAGATAGAATTTGGCTGAGAGCCGCAAGCGGGCGCCACCTGTAGGCAGCATGCCGGATTCGAACGGTTCGTTTTTGCTGCGGCCCCAGGCTTTTGACCCAAGGAGGCTGGACACGCCGAGCATGAAGGCGCAAAGGCCTACAACACCGAGAAGGAAAATGGCAAAGCCCCAGTTGTGGGCCATGAGTCCTGTCGCGTCGGTCATGCTGGAAATCCTTAACAGAGAGCAAAGGTCTCTGAGCTCGAAAAAGTAACGATGCAGTGACGATATGTCGCACTGCAATCAATCGCGGTGATTTTATGGCTAAACACCGGGCAAGTAAAATTCCCAGGGCGAAATTATTCGGTGGAATAAGCACATAGTGCACCTTCTTGGGGCTGTAGCCCTTGTGGTGTGGGCATTAGCGGGCTTTTCATCAATTATGTTTTGTTTAAGCTGTAACGAAGTTTTCGGGTGCCAAATGATAATGAATATTGTTTGCGAGGGGTGTAAGCGAGTGTTTCTCATGTGGCGCGGGAAGTTACCGTTACTTGCTTGAGTGTCGCTTAGTTGTCGCAACGGTTCTTTTAACCGATCGGATGTGCGCGGATACCGCTCTGGATCAATGTTTTTAGCAAAAAACTATGGATAGGGCGTGGTCAATGTGGGAGCTGG
>NZ_JBQEQE010000007.1:109732-145941 GCF_052046095.1 Pseudomonas sp. 22072 | reverse complement strand
AGCTCCCACCATTGATTTTCGGTGATTCCTAGGCAAAAAAAACGCCCCGAACCAGTCGGGGCGTGATTGTTGCGCGGCACTGCGGTTAGGTCTTCCGTGGGGCCGCAGTGGCCGTGTACGCGGTACTTAGTGGAACTGCTCTTCTTCGGTCGAACCGGTCAGCGCGGTCACGGACGAGGTGCCGCCCTGGATCACGGTGGTCATGTCGTCGAAGTAACCGGTGCCCACTTCCTGCTGGTGCGCCACGAAGGTGTAGCCTTTGGCGGCGTCAGCGAATTCCTGCTCCTGCAGCTTCACGTAGGCTGTCATGTCGTTGCGGGCGTAGTCGTGCGCCAGGTTGAACATGCTGTGCCACATGTTGTGAATGCCGGCCAGGGTGATGAACTGGTGCTTGTAGCCCATTGCCGACAGTTCGCGCTGGAACTTGGCGATGGTCGCGTCGTCCAGGTTCTTCTTCCAGTTGAAGGAAGGCGAGCAGTTGTAGGACAGCAGTTGGTCCGGGTATTCCTTCTTGATCGCTTCGGCGAAGCGACGGGCTTCGTCCAGGTCCGGCTTGGCGGTTTCGCACCAGATCAGGTCGGCGTACGGCGCGTAGGCCAGGCCGCGGGCGATTGCCTGGTCGAGGCCGGCGCGCACTTTATAGAAGCCTTCCTGGGTACGCTCGCCGGTAACGAATGGTTGGTCGTACGGGTCGCAGTCCGAGGTCAGCAAGTCTGCCGCGTTGGCGTCGGTACGGGCCAGGATGATGGTCGGTGTGCCGGCAACGTCAGCGGCCAGGCGGGCAGCGGTCAGCTTCTGCACGGCTTCCTGGGTCGGTACCAGTACCTTGCCGCCCATGTGGCCGCATTTCTTCACTGACGCAAGCTGGTCTTCGAAGTGCACGCCGGCAGCGCCTGCTTCGATCATGCTCTTCATCAGCTCGTAGGCGTTGAGTACGCCGCCGAAACCGGCCTCGGCATCAGCCACGATTGGCGCGAAGTAGTCGATGTAGCCTTCATCGCCTGGGTTCTTGCCGGCTTTCCACTGGATCTGGTCGGCACGACGGAACGAGTTGTTGATGCGCTTGACCACGGTTGGCACCGAGTCCACCGGATACAGCGATTGGTCGGGGTACATGGATTCAGCGGAGTTGTTGTCCGCTGCCACTTGCCAACCGGACAGGTAGATCGCCTGGATACCGGCTTTTACCTGCTGGACTGCCTGGCCGCCAGTGAGGGCGCCCATGCAGTTGACGAAATCTTTGTCGGGACGGAAAGAAGGCTTGGCACCCTGAGTGACCAGGTTCCACAGCTTCTCGGCGCCGAGTTTTGCAAAGGTGTGCTCAGGTTGGACCGAGCCACGCAGGCGGACGACGTCAGCAGCGGAATAAGCGCGGGTCACGCCTTTCCAGCGTGGGTTTTCAGCCCAGTCTTTTTCAAGGGCTGCAATTTGCTGTTCGCGTGTCAGTGCCATGGGGAAAAACCTCGTCGCGTCTTGTTTGAAGTATCCGTTTGCCAGCCCGGCATTCGTTGCCTGGGTAGGGTTGCTCGCTGACCAGAAGCTTTGGTGTTCAAGTCAAATCTGACGGAGGTAGGCGACGGTATGAACGATGGGGCTCAAGGGGGAGTTGAGCAGGTAAGGGCAAACTGCGAACGGTCTTCGGGCGTCGTGGGCCTTTGTACGATCCATCAGTGTGTAGCCGGGTTACCTGGTTGGCTTCCGTCCCTCGGGACAACTTCGTTCCAGTCGCAACCAACGTCAAACACACCTTGTGGGCGGTACAGACACGAATCGGCTCAGGTGGGTAGCTTAGAGCGGCGATCCGAAGGCCCTTGCCAGGGCCCCTGATTAGCGGGAGCGAGGCCATCATGCCCATGCTTTTTTGGCTCGTCAAATGTTTTGTAGTGCTTTTCTTAAGGCACTACATCTTTAGTCTAATGCGACTTGCCAGTCAGTTTTTGGTGCCTCAGTTCAGGGTGTCGACCTTGACCCGCAAAGTCAGGTCATCGCGGCCCTGAGTAGAGTAGCTGCGGGTTGTAGAGGATTTGTCCGCCTGGGTTTCACGATTGATGCCGGCCAGGGGGATCCATTCGCCCAGGCGGCCGCTGACGGTTGTGTCGGTGCTTTGCACGTTCACTACATCGGGACGTTCCTGGCTCATGCGGTCACGGTTGGTACTGATGGCCAAGTGGACGGTCTCGCCGGTGACGCTGGCGGTCACGTAAAAACCCTGGGTGACGTTGCGATACTGGGTCTGGTTTTGCAGGCGGCCATAGCTATCCTGTTGCGTGGTGGTCAGCGGTACGCTCTGGCCGACCTGGATCAGCGCGGGCACGCCTTCGCTGGCCTGGATCTGCTGCACGCCACCGTCGCGGCTGGCAGTGCCGTAGCTGATGATGCGGGTCTGGCTGTCACCGCTGTTCTGTTGGTTGTTCTCGTTGGTATCGACGGTGATCAGCAGGCGTTTGGCCGGTGTATCCAATTGGCCGAGCAGTGCGCGCAAGCCCTCGATCCTGGCGGGCTCAGCGTTAACGATAAGCTGGTTGCCGTAGGCGCTGACGGTGCCGTCCTTGCCAATGAAGTTCTGCGCCACGGGCAGCAGGTCGGCGCTGGTGCGGTTGTTCAGGTTGACGACTTCAGTGGCGGCCATGGCGCAAGCGCTGACGGTCATCACGAGGGCGGTGAGCAGGGTGCGTAGGGACATGTCCGTTATCTCTGCGAGTCATTTGCTTGATAGTGCCAGTTTGTCGGCCTGGTGGGTCGCAAGTTGAATCGTAGACGGCAAAATGCCCTGGCAGGCAGGGCATTTTGTGGTGTTGCTGAAATAGCTATCGCAGGCAAGCCAGCTCCCACACTTGAGCGTATTCCAGGGATGTGCTCGGTCAGCTGTGGGAGCTGGCTTGCCTGCGATAAAGGCGATGCGGGCTTGAATCAGCCCTCGCGCACCATATCCACATGCGGAATCCCGACCTCAAGAAACTCATCGCTGACGATCTTGAAACCCAGTCGCTCATAGAACGGTGCCGCATACACCTGCGCACTCAGGAATTGCCTGGTCTGGCCGCGTTTCACGGCCTCGCCAATTACTGCCTCCATCAGCTTGTCGCCGACTTTCAGTCCGCGCCAGTCCTTGAGCACCGATACCCGACCGATCTCGCCGCTGGGCAGCAATCGAGCGGTGCCAATCGGGAAGTCGCCTTCGTATGCAAGAAAATGCATGGCGCCGGCATCGTCCGCGTCCCACTCCAATTCAGGCGGGACCGATTGTTCAGCGATGAATACCGCTTCACGAATGCGCCGAATCTCGTCGATATCCTTTCGCCAGTCCGCGACACTTACGTGAATTTTATTCATCCGCGAACCCCAGGCTGCCTTGCTTGACCAGTTCGCACAGTAGGTCGCGACCGTCTTCGTCGGCCAGCCACTCGCCCAGGTTTTCGCTGTGCAGTGCATCGGCCGAGCACACCAGCTTCAACAGTTCACGCAGTTTGCCCGGCAGGTAACGGCTCTGGCCGCTGGCGAACAGCAGTACGTCGTCATCCACTTCGGACCAGGCCAGGCGTGCGCTCGGGTTGCGCACCAGGATCGCGCCGTCTTGCAGGCTGTTGATGAAGTCTTCTTCGCCCAACTCTTCACCGGCCACCAGTTCCGGGTAGCGTGGCTCGGTCATGAACTGGCCGAACCAGGTCAGCAGCATGCGCTCATCGCTCATGTGCTCGGCGAGCAGGCCCTTGAGGCGGTCCAGTGCGTCGCCCTGGATCTGGTGTGGGTCGCTGACCGGCTGGGCGTCGGCGTCGGTGTAGCGCTCTTCGTCGGTCAGGTACTGGCTGAGGAAGTCGGTGAAGTGGGTCAGCACTTCAGCGGCGCTCGGTGCACGGAAACCTACGGAATAGGTCATGCAGTCGTCTTCGGCAATACCGAAATGGGCCAGGCGCGGCGGCAGGTAGAGCATGTCGCCCGGTTCGAGCACCCATTCGGCGCTTTCTTCGAATTCGGCGAGGATGCGCAGGTCGGCGTGTTGCAGCAACGGGCTTTCGGAATTGCACATCTGGCCGATCTTCCAGTTGCGCTTGCCCTGGGCTTGCAGCAGGAACACATCGTAGTTATCGAAATGCGGACCGACGCTGCCACCCGGCGCGGCGAAGCTGATCATCACATCATCGATACGCCAGCTCGGCAGGAAGCGGAAGTGCTCCAGCAGCTCAGCCACCTCCGGCGCGAACTGGTCGACTGCCTGCACCAGCAGGGTCCACTCGCGCTCGGGCAGGGTGCTGAAAGCGTCTTCGGCGAACGGGCCGCGACGCAGTTCCCACGGGCGCTCGCCGTGTTCGATCACCAGGCGCGACTCGACTTCTTCTTCCAGGGCCAGGCCTGCCAGTTCGTCGGCGTCGATCGGGCTTTCGAAGTCAGGGATGGCCTGGCGGATCAGCAGCGGTTTTTTCTGCCAGTAGTCGCGCAGGAATTCCCGTGCCGTGATGCCGCCCAGAAGTTGAAGAGGGATATCAGGATTCATGTGTAACCTATTGAAAAAAAGCACTTTTAAGACAGGAATAAAAACGCCCGGCGCGGCCGGGCGTCTCAAAGGAGCTTGCTTGGATCAGATGCGCTTGGCTTGTTCTACAGCGTTGCCGATGTAGTTGGCCGGGGTGAGCAGTTTCAGCTCGGCCTTGGCTGCGGCTGGCATGTCCAGGCCGTCGATGAAAGTTTGCAGCGCTTCGGGGCTGATGCCCTTGCCGCGCGTCAATTCTTTCAGCTTCTCGTAGGGGTTTTCGATGTTGTAGCGGCGCATTACGGTCTGGATCGGCTCGGCCAATACTTCCCAGCACGCGTCCAGGTCAGCGGCAATTTTCTGCTCGTTGAGCTCCAGCTTGCTGATGCCTTTGAGGCTGGCTTCGTACGCGATCACGCTGTGGGCAAATCCGACACCGAGGTTGCGCAGTACGGTGGAGTCGGTCAGGTCGCGCTGCCAGCGGGAGATCGGCAACTTGCTGGCCAGGTGCTGGAACAGGGCGTTGGCGATACCCAGGTTGCCTTCGGAGTTTTCGAAGTCGATCGGGTTGACCTTGTGCGGCATGGTCGACGAACCGATTTCGCCTGCAATAGTGCGCTGCTTGAAGTAGCCCAGGGAGATGTAGCCCCAGATATCGCGATCGAAATCGATCAGGATGGTGTTGAAGCGTGCAATCGCGTCGAACAGCTCGGCGATGTAGTCGTGGGGTTCGATCTGCGTGGTGTAGGGGTTGAAGCCCAGGCCCAATTCGTCTTCGATGAAGGCGCGGGCGTTGGCTTCCCAGTCGATCTCAGGGTAGGCCGACAGGTGGGCGTTGTAGTTGCCTACAGCGCCGTTGATCTTGCCCAGCAATGGCACGGCGGCGACTTGGGCGATCTGGCGCTCCAGGCGGTACACCACGTTGGCCAGTTCTTTGCCCAGGGTGGTCGGCGAGGCCGGCTGGCCGTGGGTGCGCGACAGCATCGGCACGGCAGCGAAACGGATCGCCAGCTCGCGGATGGCTTCGGCGGTCTGGCGCATCAGCGGCAGCATCACGTCATCACGGCCTTCGCGCAGCATCAGGGCGTGGGACAGGTTGTTGATGTCCTCGCTGGTGCAGGCAAAGTGGATGAACTCGCTGACCTGGGCCAGTTCCGGCAGTTGGGCCGCTTGCTCTTTGAGCAGGTATTCGATGGCTTTGACGTCGTGGTTGGTGGTGCGCTCGATCTCTTTCACACGCTCGGCGTGCTCCAGGGAGAAGTTTTCCGCCAGGGTGTTCAATACAGCGTTGGCCTCGGCGGAAAACGCCGGCACTTCGCTGATGGCGGGGTGAGCGGCCAGGCGCTGGAGCCAGCGCACTTCAACCAGGACACGGGCACGGATCAGGCCGTACTCGCTGAAAATAGGGCGCAGGGCCTGGGTTTTGCCGGCGTAGCGGCCGTCAACAGGGGAAACCGCAGTGAGCGAAGAGAGCTGCATGGGGTGTTCTCGGACAGTCGGGCAACGAAATGGGGCGCGTATCATACATGAAAAAATCCGCCGGTCCGTCGCCAACTGACCGGCGTATTACGCGTAATGGCTTGAAAACAGCCTGCTGGTGCGACTTATTCGTTGCGCATCAACGGGTAAAGCTCTTTGAGCAATTTGCGTCGGCTGATCACCAACTGCCAGCGATGACCGCCCAGTTGGCGCCACAAGCGTGCCGAACGAATACCGGCCAGGAGCAGGGCGCGGATTTTCGACGCGTTGTTGGGTTGCTGCAGGTTACGCATGTCGCCATGCACCTGGATGCGCTGGCGCAGGGTGCTCAAGGTGTCCTGGTACAGCGCACCACAGGCGGCGATCACGTTTTCGTGGGCCGGGCCGAAGTGTTCTACCTGGGACTGGATCTGCGGCAGGCGCTTGCCGATGGTGTCCAGCAGGTCGTCGCGCTTGGCCAACTGGCGCTCAAGGCCGAGCATCGACAGGGCATAACGTAGCGGCTCGCGCTGCAAAGTACTGGGGTCGCGCTCCAGGGCGCCGATCAGGGCGCGATAGCCTTCACGCAGGGCCAGGTCGTCGCCGCCGTAAACCTCAAGGGTGTCCTTGGGGTCGCGGATCAGCAGGCTGCCGAGCATGCAGGTCAGGCCGGCTTCAGTGACCTGGCCGGTCTTGGCGATCTTGTCCACCAGTACCGCAGCGAGAAAGACACCGCCAAGGGCTGTCAACTGCTCCTGGGTCGGGCTCATGCCGGGTTGCTCCAGGCTTGCGCGACTTCAATCACGCCGCCGCCCAGGCAGATCTCGCCGTCATAGAACACCACGGACTGGCCAGGGGTGACCGCGCGTTGCGGGTCATCGAAGGTGGCACGGTAGCCGGTGGCGGTCTTTTCCAGGGTGCAGGGCTGGTCGCTCTGGCGATAACGCACTTTGGCGGTCAGGCGGCGCGGGGTGCTCAGGTCGATAGGGTTGACCCAATAAATCTCGGAAGCGAGCAGGGCGCCGGAGAACAGCAGCGGGTGCTCGTTGCCCTGGCCGACCACCAGCACGTTGTTTTCCAGGTCTTTGACCAGCACGTACCACGGCTCAACACCTGCGTCTTTCAAGCCGCCGATGCCCAGGCCCTGGCGCTGGCCGATGGTGTGGTACATCAGGCCGTGGTGGCGGCCGATCACTTCACCCTCGGTGGTCTTGATCTCGCCCGGTTGCGCCGGCAGGTATTGCTTGAGGAAGTCGCTGAAGCGTCGCTCGCCGATAAAGCAGATACCGGTGGAGTCTTTCTTCTTGGCGGTGGCCAGGCCGTGTTTCTCGGCAATCTTGCGCACTTCCGGTTTTTCCAGCTCGCCGACCGGGAACAGAGTCTTGGCGATCTGTTCACCGCCCACGGCGTGCAGGAAGTAGCTCTGGTCCTTGTTCGGGTCCAGGCCCTTGAGCAATTCGGTGCGGCCATCGATATCGCGACGGCGCACGTAGTGGCCGGTAGCTATCAGGTCGGCGCCGAGCATCATGGCGTAGTCGAGGAAGGCCTTGAACTTGATTTCGCGGTTACACAGGATGTCCGGGTTCGGCGTGCGGCCGGCCTTGTATTCGGCCAGGAAGTGCTCGAACACGTTGTCCCAGTACTCGGCGGCGAAGTTGGCGGTGTGCAGCTTGATGCCGATCTTGTCGCACACGGCCTGCGCGTCCGCCAGGTCGTCCATGGCGGTGCAGTATTCGGTTCCATCGTCTTCTTCCCAGTTCTTCATGAACAGGCCTTCCACCTCATAACCCTGCTCCATGAGCAGAACGGCGGAAACGGAAGAATCCACGCCGCCGGACATGCCGACGATGACGCGCTTCTTTTGTGTGTCAGAAGGGGCTGGATCACGCATAGGGTTTCAACGGGTGTCTTGAAAAAGGACGCGATTCTATCAGGCCCGAGCCGCTAAGGCTAAAGAGAAGGGCGGATCAATTCGAGACTGTGCCTGTGGCCGGCCAGATAATCATCGATGCAGCGGATGATCAGCTCGCTGCGCCAGTCGTCGCGCACGGCCATCAACTCGTCACGGGTCAACCAGCGGGCGCGCAGGATGCCTTCGTCAAGTTGATATTCCGGGTGGTGTTTCAGTGCCTTGGCGATAAAACAGACCCGTTGGTAGGTCACGCCATTGCTCGGGGCGGTATACAGGTAGATGCCGACGATGCCGGTGGCTTCCACGTCCCAGCCGGTTTCTTCCAGGGTTTCGCGCACGGCGGCTTCGGTCAGGGTTTCATTCGGGTCCAGATGGCCGGCGGGCTGGTTGAGCACGGCGCGGCCGCCCTTGAGTTCTTCGACCATCAGGAAGCGGCCGTTGTCTTCGACGATGGTGGCGACGGTGATGTGAGGTTGCCAGGTCATGGGAAGTCTCTTGGGATGCCCCGCGGTCTTCGGGCAGGATTGCGGGCAATGTGGGAGCTGGCTTGCCTGCGATGACNGTAGCTGACCCACCGCTATCGCAGGCAAGCCAGCTCCCACATTCTATTGGGTTTCTTCAGTTAAATCGGTGGCAGTCCGAAACAGAAACCCCGGCACTGGGCCGGGGCTTCTTCGCATCCTTACAACCTTACTTCAACTTGGCAATCGCCGCATTGAGGGTGTTGCTCGGGCGCATGGCTTTGCTGGTCAGCTCAGGGTTCGGCGCGTAGTAGCCGCCGATGTCCACTGGCTTGCCCTGTACGGCGTTGAGTTCGGCAACGATGGTTGCTTCGTTCTCGGCCAGGGTTTTGGCCAGTTCGCCGAACTGCGCTTGCAGTGCAGCGTCTTCGGTCTGGGCAGCCAGGGCCTGGGCCCAGTACAGCGCCAGGTAGAAGTGGCTGCCGCGGTTGTCGATGTTGCCGACTTTGCGCGATGGCGACTTGTTGTTGTCCAGGAACTGGCCGGTAGCCTGGTCCAGGGTCTTGGACAGTACCAGGGCTTTCGGGTTGTTGTACGTCACACCCAAATGCTCAAGGGACGCGGCCAGGGCCAGGAACTCGCCCAGGGAATCCCAGCGCAGGAAGTTTTCTTCCAGCAGTTGCTGCACGTGCTTGGGAGCCGAACCGCCAGCGCCGGTTTCGAACAGGCCACCGCCATTCATCAGCGGCACGATCGACAGCATCTTGGCGCTGGTGCCCAGTTCCATGATCGGGAACAGGTCGGTCAGGTAGTCGCGCAGTACGTTGCCGGTCACCGAGATGGTGTCCAGGCCCTTGCGGGTGCGCTCCAGGGTGAACTTCATCGCATCGACCGGGGCCATGATGCGGATGTCCAGGCCTTCGGTGTTGTGGTCTTTCAGGTAAGCCTGAACTTTCTCGACCACTACGCCATCGTGGGCGCGCTGGGGGTCCAGCCAGAAGATGGCCGGGGTGTTGCTGGCGCGGGCACGGTTGACGGCGAGCTTGACCCAGTCCTGGATCGGAGCGTCTTTGGTCTGGCACATGCGGAAGATGTCGCCAGCTTCGACGTTCTGTTCCATCAGCAGGTTGCCCTGGCTGTCGGTGACGCGGACAACGCCGTCAGCCTTGATCTGGAAGGTCTTGTCGTGGGAGCCGTACTCTTCGGCTTTCTTAGCCATCAGGCCAACGTTTGGCACGCTGCCCATGGTGGTTGGGTCGAAGGCGCCATTGGCCTTGCAGTCTTCGATGACCGCCTGGTAGATGGTGGCGTAGCAGCGATCCGGGATCACAGCCTTGGTGTCGTGCAACTGGCCGTCGGTGCCCCACATCTTGCCGGAGTCACGGATCATCGCTGGCATCGAGGCGTCGACGATGACGTCGCTTGGCACGTGCAGGTTGGTGATGCCTTTGTCGGAGTTGACCATCGCCAGGGCAGGGCGAACGGCGTAGACCGCCTGGATGTCGGCTTCGATCTGCGCTTGCTGGTCGGCCGGCAGGGCCTTGATGCGAGCGTACAAGTCGCCGATGCCGTTGTTCAGGTTGAAGCCGATCTGTTCCAGCACGGTCGCGTGCTTGGCCAGGGCGTCTTTATAGAACTCGGCAACGATCTGGCCGAACATGATCGGGTCGGAGACCTTCATCATGGTGGCTTTCAAGTGAACCGACAACAGCACGCCTTGCTTCTTGGCGTCTTCGATTTCAGCGGCGATGAAGCTGCGCAGGGCTTTCTTGCTCAGCACGGCGGTGTCGATGATTTCGCCGGCCTGAACGCTGGTCTTTTCCTTCAGGACGGTGGTGGTGCCGTCCTTTGCGACCAGCGCAATTTTGACCGCGTCAGCGGTTTCGATCTGCACGGCTTTTTCGCTGCCGTAGAAGTCGCCGTTGTTCATGTGGGCAATGTGCGACTTGGAGTCGGCAGCCCAGGCGCCCATCTTGTGCGGGTGCTTGCGTGCATAGTTCTTGACCGACAGCGGTGCGCGACGGTCGGAGTTGCCTTCGCGCAGTACCGGGTTCACGGCGCTGCCCTTGACCTTGTCGTAACGTGCACGGGTTTCTTTTTCCGCGTCGGTGGTTACGGTTTCAGGGTAGTCCGGCAGGGCGTAGCCCTGGGCCTGCAGTTCCTTGATCGCGGCTTGCAGCTGCGGGGTCGAGGCGCTGATGTTGGGAAGCTTGATGATATTGGCTTCAGGCGTAACGGCCAGGTCGCCCAGTTCGGCGAGGTGGTCCGGGATGGCCTTGGTGCCCAGTTGCTCGGGGAAGCTTGCGAGGATGCGCCCGGCGAGGGAAATGTCGCGGGTTTCCACGGCAATATCAGCGGAAGCGGTGAAGGCCTCTACGATAGGCAGCAGTGAATAGGTGGCGAGGGCTGGGGCTTCGTCGGTGAAGGTGTAGATGATCTTCGAGCGGGTGGGCATATTCGGATTAACTCTCTTCTTTGCTGAAAGCGTGCGCAGAAACTCGAGATGCGCCGGGTAGAGCGCGTTCGTTCAAAGTCATCCATGAGCGAAATGTCGAAGTTTCTTCGCGGTGATGTTGGTTTGCATCAGTCGAGCGTCAAGCGGGTGGGCTATGGTAATAGTCCGGCTTTCTGGCGAAAGGCTACGTTCTAGAGCGGTCCGCCGTCGTGACTCTTTGGTCAGCGGCGGCATTATACATAGGTCGCTATGCTTACGCTGAGCCTTCATACAAAAGGGGGCTCGTCCATTGGTCTAAAGGTCGCAGGTGCGTGGGGTGGTGAGATGTGCTCAAGATTGGCGCTTTTCCCTTTGCTTTCAGGCTTGTAGGCCACCAAATGTGCTGTTTTCGATGCAAATGAGCATGGCGTGAGGTTTCAGTCGCCATTTATCTGGAGTAGGCTCGAACGCAGCCAGATGTTCAATCCATAGATGGAGTTCAGCATGGGATACAAGAAGATTCAGGTTCCGGCAGTCGGCGACAAAATCACCGTCAATGCAGACCATTCTCTCAATGTTCCTGACCAACCGATCATCCCCTACATCGAAGGAGACGGTATTGGCGTCGACATCAGCCCGGTGATGATCAAGGTGGTCGATGCCGCTGTTGAAAAGGCTTACGGCGGCAAGCGCAAAATCTCCTGGATGGAGGTGTACGCTGGTGAAAAGGCCACTCAAGTCTACGACCAGGACACCTGGCTGCCCCAGGAAACCCTGGATGCGGTCAAGGATTACGTGGTGTCCATCAAGGGCCCGCTGACAACGCCGGTCGGTGGCGGTATCCGTTCGCTGAACGTGGCGCTGCGCCAGCAGCTCGACCTGTATGTGTGCCTGCGCCCGGTGCGCTGGTTCGAAGGCGTGCCCAGCCCGGTGAAAAAGCCAGGCGACGTGGACATGACCATCTTCCGTGAGAACTCCGAGGATATTTACGCGGGCATCGAGTGGAAGGCCGGTTCGCCGGAAGCGATCAAGGTGATCAAGTTCCTCAAGGAAGAAATGGGCGTTACCAAGATCCGTTTCGACCAGGATTGCGGGATTGGCGTCAAGCCGGTCTCCAAAGAGGGTACCAAGCGCCTGGCGCGCAAGGCCTTGCAGTATGTGGTAGATAACGACCGCGACTCGCTGACCATCGTGCACAAAGGCAACATCATGAAGTTCACCGAGGGTGCCTTCAAGGAGTGGGCCTATGAGGTGGCGGCTGAAGAGTTCGGTGCGACCTTGCTCGATGGCGGGCCGTGGATGCAGTTCAAGAACCCCAAGACCGGCAAGAATGTAGTGGTCAAAGATGCTATTGCCGACGCCATGCTCCAGCAGATCCTGCTGCGCCCGGCCGAATATGACGTGATCGCGACCCTCAATCTCAATGGCGATTACCTGTCCGACGCCCTGGCGGCGGAAGTGGGCGGTATTGGTATTGCGCCGGGAGCCAACCTGTCGGACACCGTGGCAATGTTTGAAGCCACCCACGGCACTGCGCCTAAATATGCGGGCAAGGATCAGGTCAACCCTGGTTCATTGATCCTGTCGGCAGAAATGATGCTGCGGCATATGGGTTGGGTCGAGGCGGCGGATCTGATCATCAAGGGCACCAATGGCGCGATTTCGGCCAAGACCGTGACCTATGACTTCGAGCGTCTGATGGATGGCGCTACGTTGGTGTCGTCGTCGGGCTTTGGTGACGCGTTGATCAAGCATATGTAAACAGGTAGATAAAACCGGCCGCCCTGATGATTCGGGGCGGCCGGTTTGCTTTCAGTGCTTTGTTCAGAAGCTGGTCAGGCCTGCTTGCTTTTCTTGTCTTGATTTGTGACCGTGCGCCGCGCCGTTTTCTACAGCAGGCGTGGTGGTGATGCCTTTGATATTCACCGCGTGCAAGCCCTTTGGGCCCTGGGTAATGTCAAAGGATACCGGTTGACCCGCCTTCAGCGTTTTGTACCCATCCGCCTGGATCGCTGAGAAATGCGCAAAAAGGTCTTCTTGCTTGCCGTCTTCATTAATGAAGCCGTAACCCTTGGCATTGTTGAACCACTTGACCTTACCACTAGCCATTCCCTTATCCCTCTGCACCAGACTCCATCACTGGAGTATCATCCTGTCTATCCGTCCTAACCCGAATAAATAAGGTTGACTGCGCGGACCTTTTTTACCCACTGTGGGCTCTATTTGTTGTAACACCGTTTCGCCGATAGTCAAGGTGACCCAAGGGTCAGAGTTGAAATTCTGACAGGCCGCCCCCACCACTGTAATTGAACCACTGACGAACCTTTCTTTCCCATGCATGCAAACAGCCAGATTCGACTAACATTCAATCAGGATCGCCCGGATCAGGAACATGACGACGACGGTTCTGCAGGCATTGCTGTCCAGGAGGCCAAGCCTGCTTTACAGGCGCCGCCGATGTACAAGGTGGTTTTGTTCAATGATGACTACACACCGATGGATTTCGTCGTCGAAGTGCTCGAGGTGTTTTTTAACCTGAACCGCGAGTTGGCGACCAAGGTAATGCTGGCCGTTCACACAGAAGGACGGGCAGTATGTGGAGTGTTTACCCGCGACATCGCCGAGACAAAGGCCATGCAGGTCAACCAGTACGCCAGGGAAAGCCAGCATCCGCTACTCTGTGAAATCGAGAAGGACGGTTAACGCCGACCACTTGGGTATGAGGTGAAGCTATGTTAAACCGCGAGCTCGAAGTCACCCTCAATCTTGCCTTCAAGGAGGCTCGTTCGAAGCGTCATGAATTCATGACCGTCGAACACCTGCTGTTGGCACTTTTGGATAACGAAGCTGCCGCCACCGTTCTACGTGCGTGCGGCGCCAACCTCGACAAGCTCAAGCATGACCTGCAGGAGTTTATCGACTCCACCACGCCACTGATCCCCGTGCATGACGAGGACCGCGAAACCCAGCCAACCCTGGGGTTCCAGCGGGTATTGCAGCGTGCTGTGTTCCACGTACAGAGCTCCGGTAAGCGTGAAGTCACGGGCGCGAACGTGCTTGTGGCAATTTTCAGCGAACAGGAAAGCCAGGCCGTGTTCCTGCTCAAGCAGCAGAGCGTTGCCCGTATTGATGTAGTCAATTACATCGCCCACGGTATCTCTAAAGTGCCTGGGCACGGCGATCATTCCGAGGGTGAGCAGGATATGCAGGACGAGGAGGGCGGTGAGTCTTCTTCTTCGAGCAATCCGCTGGATGCCTATGCCAGCAACCTCAATGAAATGGCGCGCCAGGGGCGGATCGATCCGCTGGTGGGGCGTGAGCATGAGGTTGAGCGTGTAGCGCAGATCCTTGCGCGTCGTCGCAAGAACAACCCGTTGCTGGTGGGCGAGGCGGGCGTGGGTAAGACCGCGATTGCCGAAGGCCTGGCCAAGCGCATTGTCGACAACCAGGTGCCAGACCTGCTGGCCAGCAGTGTCGTCTATTCCCTTGACCTGGGCGCGTTGCTCGCCGGGACCAAGTACCGTGGCGATTTCGAGAAACGCTTCAAGGCGTTGCTCGGTGAGTTGAAAAAGCGTCCACAGGCCATCCTGTTCATCGACGAGATCCATACCATCATTGGCGCCGGTGCAGCCTCCGGTGGGGTGATGGACGCTTCCAACCTGCTCAAGCCACTGCTGTCCTCGGGTGATATCCGTTGTATTGGTTCGACCACGTTCCAGGAATTCCGCGGCATCTTCGAAAAAGACCGTGCCCTGGCGCGTCGCTTCCAGAAAGTCGACGTGTCCGAGCCGTCGGTTGAAGACACCATCGGTATCCTGCGCGGGCTCAAGGGGCGTTTTGAAGCGCACCATGGCATCGAATACACCGATGAGGCCTTGCGTGCGGCGGCTGAGCTGGCGTCGCGCTACATCAATGACCGGCATATGCCTGACAAGGCCATCGATGTGATCGACGAAGCGGGTGCCTACCAGCGCCTGCAGCCGGTCGAGAAGCGCGTGAAGCGCATCGACGTGCCTCAAGTCGAGGACATCGTGGCCAAGATAGCGCGGATTCCGCCAAAACACGTCACCAGCTCCGACAAGGAGTTGCTGCGTAACCTGGAGCGCGACCTCAAGCTCACTGTGTTTGGCCAGGATGCGGCCATCGACTCGCTGTCCACGGCGATCAAGTTGTCGCGTGCTGGCCTCAAGTCGCCGGACAAGCCAGTCGGTTCGTTCCTGTTCGCAGGCCCGACCGGCGTCGGCAAGACCGAGGCGGCTCGCCAGCTGGCCAAGGCCATGGGCATCGAACTGGTCCGTTTCGACATGTCCGAGTACATGGAGCGCCACACTGTGTCGCGCTTGATCGGTGCGCCTCCGGGCTATGTTGGCTTCGACCAGGGCGGCCTGTTGACCGAGGCGATCACCAAGCAGCCACATTGCGTATTGTTGCTCGATGAAATCGAAAAGGCTCACCCGGAAGTCTTCAACCTGCTATTGCAGGTCATGGACCACGGGACCCTGACCGATAACAACGGGCGCAAGGCAGACTTCCGCAACGTGATCGTGATCATGACCACCAACGCCGGTGCCGAAACCGCGGCGCGGGCTTCGATCGGTTTTACGCATCAGGATCACTCCTCCGATGCCATGGAAGTCATCAAGAAGAGCTTCACGCCGGAGTTCCGCAACCGCCTGGACACCATTATCCAGTTTGGTCGCCTCAGCCATGAGGTCATCAAAAGCGTGGTGGACAAGTTCCTCACCGAGCTTCAAGCGCAGTTGGAAGACAAGCGCGTGCAGCTGGATGTGACGGAAGCGGCCCGCAGTTGGATCGCAGAGGGCGGCTACGATGCGGCAATGGGCGCACGCCCAATGGCGCGTCTGATCCAGGACAAGATCAAGCGGCCACTGGCCGAAGAGATCCTGTTCGGCGAACTCTCCGACCATGGTGGGGTGGTACACATCGACCTGAAGGACGGCGAGCTGACCTTCGAGTTCGAGACCACGGCTGAAATGGCCTGATCGTTAGCTGCAACATTGCAAAAGGCGCCGAAAGGCGCCTTTTTGCTGCCTGAAATACGATTACGAGACAATGACGGTCAACTGTGGGAGCTGGCTTGCCTGCGATGACGGTCCTTCAGTCGCACATCGTTNCAGGCAAGCCAGCTCCCACAGGGTCAAGTGGCGACTGTTAAATCCTGCGCACACAAAAACGCCCGGTATAACCGGGCGTTTTGTATTGACTTGCTTAGCGAGCGCGGTAAGTGATGCGCCCTTTGCTCAAGTCATAGGGCGTCAGCTCGACGCGCACTTTGTCACCGGTAAGAATACGAATGTAGTTCTTGCGCATCTTGCCGGAGATATGCGCGGTTACGACGTGCCCATTTTCCAACTCCACACGAAACATGGTGTTGGGCAGGGTGTCGACGACAGTGCCTTCCATTTCGAAGCTGTCTTCTTTCGACATGCAGTAAAGCCCTCGGTATCCAGTGAATGGCCCGGTGCAACTGCGCCAGGCAAAAGCGGCGTGCATTGTGCCCGAAAAAGGGTGTTCAAGCCAAGGGGTTCTAGTTAAGCGTGACCCATCTTTGATTAATCAGCAGCTCAATGGGCCGATATTGGGTCTTGTAGTTCATCTTTTTGCAGTTCTTGATCCAGTATCCGAGGTACACCGCTTCCAGCTCCAGGCGCAGCGCTTCGCCTATTTGCCAGAGGATGGCGAAGCGCCCGAGGCTGCGGCGTTCTTCGGTCGGTTCATAGAAGGTGTACACCGCCGAGAGGCCGTTGGGCAGTAGGTCGGTCACCGCTACGGCCAACAGGCGGCCGTCGAGGCGGAACTCGTAGAAACGCGAAAAAGGCAAGTCACGCACCAGGAATGTGGAAAACTGGTCGCGGCTGGGCGGATACATATCGCCGTCGGCATGACGCTGCTCGATATAGCGTTGGTAGAGATCGAAATATTCTTCGCTGTATTGGGGTTTGGTGGCGTGTACTGTCAGGTCAGCGTTGCGCTTGAGAATGCGTTTCTGATTACGGTCGGGCGAAAACTGCGCAACCGGGATACGCGCAGGCACGCACGCGTTGCAGTTCTGGCAATGGGGGCGATACAGGTGATCGCCGCTGCGCCGGAAGCCCATCTCGGACAGGTCGGCATACACATGCACGTCCATGGGCTGGCTGGGATCGAGGAACAGCGTGGTGGCCTGCTCGTCGGGCAGATAGCTGCATGAGTGGGCTTGAGTGGCATAGAACTTCAAGCGCGCCAGCTCGGTCATGATCAACCCTCGGGATAAGCTTTGAAATAAGTGTAAGCCACGTGCGCGAAACTCGCCTAGGAAACCCACGGCCCGGCGTTGGGTTGGTCCAGATGTTTATGCAGGAAGTCAGCGAAGACGCTGCGGGGTATGCCGCGGGCACCCAGGCTGTGCAGGTGATCGTTGGGCATCTGGCAATCGATCAGCACAAATCCCCAGGCTTGCAGTTGCCGGGTCAATGTGGCGAAGCCGAATTTGGAGGCGTTGTCGGCGCGGCTGAACATGGACTCGCCAAAAAACAACTGGCCCATCGCCAGGCCATACAGGCCACCTACCAGTTCGCCCTGGTCCCAGACCTCGACGGAATGCGCATAGCCGCGTTGGTGCAGCTCCAGATAAGCCTTCTGGATACCTTCGGTGATCCAGGTGCCATCGGCGTAGGCACGGGGCGCGGCGCAGGCTTGGATGACGGCGGCGAAATCCTGGTCGAAGGTCACGGTATAGCGCTGCTGGCGCAATAATTTGCCCAGGCTGCGGGAAACATGCAGCTCGTCGGGGAAAATCACCGTGCGCGGGTCTGGCGACCACCAGAGGATAGGCTGGCCTTCGGAGAACCAGGGGAAGCAGCCATGGCGGTAGGCCTGGATCAGTCGTTCGGCCGACAGGTCGCCACCGGCGGCGAGCAGGCCGTTGGGTTCGCGCATGGCCTTGGCCAAGGGAGGGAACGTCAGGGTGTCGCGTTGTAACCAGGTCAGCATGGCATCCAGGCTTAGGGAAGGGGAGGGGAGTGGCAGGTCATGCACCTGCACCGCAAGCGTTGATTATTGACGACCCTGCGCCATGGGGCCAGCCCGAATAGGCTATTGGCGAGGATTAGCATGAACGGGTGTTTCTGCAACTCTGTACACAGGGTGTGGTCGTAATCGGGTCTGGCGCATGCCGGCCATTTGCCAAGCTTGCCTGGATTGCTAAATACAGCTCATAAGCCTTTGTCAGCAAAGGCAATGCATGCTCAAATTGTCCGTGCAGTCAGGTGAAGGGCAAGTGTGTGGCATCGCGCACGCAAACCCGTACAATGCGGCCATTGTGGCGTTATCGCCATTTCACCTATCCGTCACCGGGTGTTAAAAGTAGATTCAGCAACATTCGTTCATTTTTCAACTGTTCCGGATAGAACAGTCGTGTGTAGTCATTCAACAGATGGACGCGCTAAAGGCGCAGGAATAGACCCGTTTTGAAGAAATCCGCCGCAGCACCTAAAGCAGCAGTCGTACCGGCCTGGCGCCAGCACCTGCATTACCGACTCAAGGAAGGCGCACTGATTGCCATCGGTGCGCTGTGCCTGTTCCTGATGATGGCCTTGCTGACCTATGGCAAGGACGATCCGGGCTGGAGCCATAACAGCAAGATCGATGACGTGCAGAATTTCGGCGGCCCTGTAGGTTCCTACAGCGCCGATATCCTCTTCATGATCCTGGGTTACTTCGCCTACATTTTCCCGCTGTTGCTGGCGATCAAGACCTGGCAGATCTTCCGCCAGCGTCACGAGCCGTGGCAGTGGAGCGGCTGGCTGTTCTCCTGGCGCCTGATCGGCCTGGTGTTCCTGGTGCTGTCGGGCGCTGCGCTGGCGCATATCCACTTCCATGCCCCGACCGGTCTGCCGGCGGGCGCGGGCGGGGCCCTGGGTGAAAGCCTTGGCGACCTGGCGCGCAGGACCCTGAATATCCAGGGCAGCACCCTGATGTTCATCGCGCTGTTCCTGTTCGGCCTCACGGTATTCACCGACCTGTCATGGTTCAAGGTGATGGACGTGACCGGCAAGATCACCCTCGACCTGTTCGAATTGTTCCAGGGCGCCGCCAACCGCTGGTGGGCCGCCCGTGTCGAGCGCAAGCAAATGGTGGCGCAGCTGCGTGAGGTCGACACCCGTGTCAACGAGGTGGTGGCCCCAAGCACGCCGGATCGGCGCGAGCAAGCCAAGGTCAAGGAGCGCTTGATCGAGCGCGAGCAGGCCCTGAGCAAGCACATGTCGGACCGTGAAAAGCAGGTGCCGCCCGTGATCGCCCCGGCACCGCCCAAGGCGCCGGAGCCCAGCCATCGCGTGCAAAAAGAGAAGCAGGCACCGCTGTTCATCGACAGCGCCGTCGAAGGCACCTTGCCGCCGATCTCGATTCTGGACCCGGCCGAAAAGAAACAACTCAACTATTCCCCCGAATCCCTGGCGGCCGTCGGCCACCTGCTGGAAATCAAGCTCAAGGAATTCGGCGTCGAAGTGTCGGTGGACTCGATCCATCCGGGCCCGGTGATCACCCGTTACGAAATCCAACCGGCCGCCGGGGTAAAAGTCAGCCGCATTTCCAACCTGGCCAAAGACTTGGCACGTTCCCTGGCCGTGACCAGCGTGCGCGTGGTGGAAGTGATCCCGGGCAAGACCACCGTGGGTATCGAGATTCCCAACGAAGACCGCCAGATCGTGCGCTTCTCCGAAGTGCTGTCGACGCCGGAATACGACAACTTCAAATCGCCGGTCACCCTGGCGCTCGGCCATGACATCGGCGGCAAGCCGGTGATTACCGACCTGGCGAAAATGCCGCACTTGCTGGTAGCCGGTACCACTGGTTCCGGTAAGTCGGTGGGTGTGAACGCCATGATCCTGTCGATCCTGTTCAAGTCCGGGCCGGATGACGCCAAGCTGATCATGATCGACCCGAAGATGCTGGAACTGTCGATCTACGAAGGCATCCCGCACCTGCTGTGCCCGGTGGTCACCGACATGAAGGACGCCGCCAACGCCCTGCGCTGGAGCGTTGCCGAGATGGAGCGCCGCTACAAGCTCATGGCGAAGATGGGCGTGCGTAACCTGTCGGGCTTCAATGCCAAGGTCAAGGAAGCCCAGGACGCCGGCACACCGCTGACCGACCCGCTGTACAAGCGCGAAAGTATTCACGATGAAGCACCACTGCTGACCAAGCTGCCGACCATCGTGGTGGTGGTCGATGAATTTGCCGACATGATGATGATCGTCGGCAAGAAGGTTGAAGAGCTGATCGCCCGTATCGCCCAGAAGGCACGGGCGGCGGGTATCCACTTGATCCTCGCGACACAGCGGCCGTCGGTGGACGTGATCACCGGCCTGATCAAGGCCAACATTCCGACCCGCATGGCGTTCCAGGTCTCCAGCAAGATCGACTCGCGCACCATCATTGACCAGGGTGGCGCCGAGCAACTGCTGGGCCACGGTGACATGCTCTACATGCCGCCGGGCACCAGCCTGCCGATTCGCGTTCACGGCGCCTTTGTTTCCGATGACGAAGTCCACCGTGTGGTCGAAGCCTGGAAACTGCGCGGCGCGCCCGAGTACAACGACGACATCCTCAACGGCGTCGAAGAAGCCGGCAGCGGCTTTGAAAATGGCGGCGGTGGCGGTGATGACGATGCCGAGACCGACGCTTTGTATGACGAAGCCGTGGCCTTCGTACTGGAAAGCCGCCGTGCGTCGATCTCCGCGGTGCAGCGCAAGCTGAAAATCGGCTACAACCGTGCCGCCCGCATGATCGAAGCCATGGAAATGGCCGGCGTCGTGACCGCAATGAACACCAATGGCTCGCGTGAAGTCATCGCCCCCGGGCAGATGCGCGACTGATTCCGCGCCGCGTGGCAACACGCGGCGTGCCCTGACTACTCAATGAGGACTCCCATGCGCTTTATCCGCATGCTGTTGTTGCCAGCCCTAGCCCTGACCGCTGTTTCGGCTCACGCTGACCCGGCTTCCGTCGCCAGCCTGAAGAACCTGTTGGACAAATCCCAGACCCTCACCGCGCGCTTCTCCCAGCTGACCCTGGATGCCGGCGGCACCCAGTTGCAGGAAACCGCCGGTGAAATGGCCGTGCAGCGCCCAGGGCTGTTCTATTGGCATACCGAAGGCAAGGCGGAGCAGACCATTGTTTCCGACGGCCAGAAAGTCACGCTGTGGGACCCGGACCTGGAACAGGCGACCATCAAGAAGCTCGATCCGCGCCTGAACCAGACCCCGGCACTGCTGCTGTCGGGTGATGTGTCGAAAATCAACGACAGCTTCGACATCACCTCCAAGCAGACCAGCAACGTCATCGAGTTCACCCTCAAGCCAAAATCCAAGGACACGTTGTTTGACACGCTGTCCCTGTCGTTCGGCAACGGCGTGATCAACAACATGCGCCTGGTCGACAGCGTCGGCCAGCGCACCGATATCCTGTTCTCCGGGGTCAAGGCCAACCAGCCGGTGCCCGCGTCCAAGTTCAAGTTCGACATCCCCAAGGGTGCCGACGTGATCCAGGAATAAACTGCCCAGAGGTTTCAAACGCTGCCCATGGATCTGTTTCGAAGTGACCCGATTGCCCAGCCGTTGGCCGCGCGCTTGCGTTCGACCAACCTGGATGAGTACGTCGGTCAGGAACACCTGCTCGCTCGGGGCAAGCCCTTGCGCGAAGCCCTGGAGCAGGGTGCGCTGCATTCGATGATTTTCTGGGGGCCGCCGGGCGTGGGCAAGACCACCCTGGCGCGGTTGCTGGCGAAGGTCTCGGATGCGCACTTTGAAACGGTCTCGGCGGTGCTCGCCGGGGTCAAGGAGATCCGCCAGGCGGTGGAAGTCGCCAAGCAGCAGGCCGGGCAATACGGTAAACGCACTATCCTGTTCGTCGACGAAGTGCATCGCTTCAACAAGTCGCAGCAGGATGCGTTCCTGCCTTATGTCGAGGACGGTACGCTGATCTTTATCGGCGCCACCACCGAAAACCCTTCCTTTGAATTGAACAACGCCTTGTTGTCACGGGCGCGGGTCTATGTGCTCAAGAGCCTGGATGAAGCGGCGATGCGAAAGCTGCTGCACCGAGCCTTGAGCGAAGACAAGGGGCTGGGCAAGCGCCAGCTGAGCCTCAGCGATGAAGGTTTCAAGATTTTGCTGACCGCCGCCGATGGCGACGGGCGCCGCTTTCTCAACTTGCTGGAGAATGCTTCCGACCTGGCCGAAGACGGCGGCGAGATTGGCGTCGACCTGTTGCAAAGCTTGCTCGGTGACACACGCCGGCGTTTCGACAAGGGCGGCGAAGCCTTCTACGACCAGATTTCCGCGCTGCACAAATCCGTACGCGGTTCCAACCCTGATGGCGCGCTGTATTGGTTTGCGCGCATGATCGATGGCGGTTGCGACCCGCTGTACCTGGCGCGTCGTGTGGTGCGCATGGCCAGCGAAGACATCGGCAATGCCGACCCGCGGGCCCTGAGCCTGTGCCTGGCCGCCTGGGAGGTGCAGGAGCGCCTCGGCAGTCCGGAAGGCGAGTTGGCGGTCGCCCAGGCCATCACTTACCTGGCCTGCGCGCCCAAAAGCAACGCGGTGTACATGGGCTTCAAGTCGGCCCTGCGTGCGGCCGCCGAGCATGGTTCCCTCGAAGTGCCGCTGCACCTGCGCAACGCGCCGACCAAGCTGATGAAGCAGCTGGGGTATGGCGACGAATACCGTTATGCCCACGATGAGCCGGACGCCTACGCGGCCGGCGAAGACTACTTCCCCGATGAGTTGGAGCCGCAGCCGTTCTACCAGCCAGTGCCCCGTGGCCTGGAGCTGAAGATCGGTGAGAAACTCAACCACCTGGCCACTCTCGACCGCCTGAGCCCCCGGCAGCGGAGAAAATCATGATTCCTTTGGTGGTCGCGGTTTCGGCAGGAGGTATCGCCGGTACACTGCTGCGCTTTGCTACCGGCAATTGGATCAACGCCAATTGGCCGAAACACTTCTATACGGCGACGCTCGCCGTTAATATCGTGGGCTGCCTGTTGATCGGCGTGTTATACGGCCTGTTTTTGTTACGCCCGGAAGTGCCTGTCGAGGTACGTGCCGGCCTGATGGTTGGCTTTCTTGGCGGCCTGACGACTTTTTCATCCTTTTCACTGGATACCGTGCGCCTGCTGGAAAGCGGGCAAGTGCCGCTGGCGATTGGCTATGCGGCCATCAGCGTATTCGGCGGGCTGCTCGCCACCTGGGCTGGCCTGTCCTTGACCAAACTTTGATAACGAGAGACCGACATGCTCGATTCCAAACTGTTACGTAGCAACCTTCAGGACGTAGCGGACCGCCTGGCATCCCGTGGCTTTGCCTTGGATGTTGCGCGCATCGAAGCGCTGGAAGAACAGCGCAAGACCGTCCAGACCCGCACCGAAGCACTGCAGGCTGAACGTAATGCGCGCTCCAAGTCCATCGGCCAGGCCAAGCAGCGCGGTGAAGACATCGCGCCGTTGATGGCGGATGTCGAGCGCATGGGCACTGAGCTGTCCGACGGCAAAATCGAGCTGGAAGGCATTCAGACCCAATTGGATTCGATCCTGCTGGGCATTCCGAACCTGCCCCACGAATCTGTGCCGGTCGGCGAAGATGAAGACGGCAACGTCGAAGTGCGCCGCTGGGGCACGCCGAAAGCCTTCGATTTCGAGATCAAGGACCACGTCGCCCTGGGCGAATTGACCGGTGGCCTGGATTTTGAAACCGCGGCAAAAATGTCCGGCGCACGCTTTGCCTTGCTGCGCGGCCCGATTGCGCGCATGCACCGTGCACTGGCGCAGTTCATGATCAACCTGCACACCGGCGAACACGGTTACGAAGAGGCCTACACCCCGTACCTGGTTCAGGCGCCGGCGTTGATGGGCACCAGCCAACTGCCGAAATTCGAAGAAGACCTGTTCAAGATCAGCCGCGACGGCGAAGCCGACCTGTACCTGATCCCGACGGCCGAAGTGTCGCTGACCAATATCGTCGCCGGCGAAATCCTCGACGCCAAGCAACTGCCGTTGAAGCTGGTTGCCCACAGCCCGTGCTTCCGTAGCGAAGCCGGCGCATCGGGTCGCGACACCCGTGGCATGATCCGCCAGCATCAGTTCGACAAGGTTGAAATGGTCCAGGTAGTAGAACCGTCGACCTCCATGCAAGCCCTGGAAGGCCTGACTGCCAACGCCGAGCGCGTGTTGCAGCTGCTGGAGCTGCCGTACCGCGTACTGGCCCTGTGCACGGGCGACATGGGCTTCAGCGCCGTGAAAACCTACGACCTGGAAGTGTGGGTGCCGAGCCAGGACAAATACCGCGAGATTTCGTCGTGCTCCAACTGCGGTGACTTCCAGGCCCGTCGCATGCAGGCGCGTTTCCGCAACCCGGAAACCGGCAAGCCGGAGCTGGTGCACACCCTCAACGGTTCGGGCCTGGCCGTAGGCCGTACCCTGGTGGCCGTGCTGGAAAACTACCAGCAGGCGGACGGTTCGATCCGTGTACCTGAGGTGCTCAAGCCGTACATGGCGGGCGTTGAGGTCATCCGCTAAATGGAATTTCTGCCGCTGTTTCATAACCTGCGCGGCAGTCGTGTGTTGGTCGTCGGTGGTGGGGAGATTGCCTTGCGCAAATCCCGGCTGCTGGCCGATGCCGGCGCGGTGTTGCGGGTGGTTGCTCCCCAGATCGAAAGCCAGCTGCGTGAGCTGGTGCTGGGCAGTGGCGGGGAACTGATGTTGCGCGGTTATCAGGAGGCCGACCTGGACGGTTGCACCCTGATTATCGCGGCTACCGACGATGAGCCACTGAATGCGCAAGTATCCAGTGATGCCAAGCGTCGCTGCGTGCCGGTCAATGTGGTGGACGCGCCAGCGTTGTGCAGCGTGATCTTCCCGGCGATTGTCGACCGGTCACCCTTGGTGATTGCCGTCTCCAGCGGCGGTGACGCGCCGGTACTGGCACGGCTGATCCGCGCCAAGTTGGAAACCTGGATTCCCTCGACCTACGGTCAATTGGCTGGGCTGGCCGCGCGTTTTCGGGCTCAGGTCAAAGGTTTGTACCCGGATGTGCAGCAACGCCGGGCGTTCTGGGAAGAAGTGTTCCAGGGCCCGATTGCCGACCGCCAGTTGGCCGGGCAGGGCGAGGAGGCCGAGCGCCTGTTGATCGAAAAGGTCAATGGCGCCCCGCCTTATGCGCCCGGTGAGGTGTACCTGGTGGGTGCAGGCCCAGGCGACCCGGATTTGCTGACCTTCCGCGCATTGCGCCTGATGCAGCAAGCCGACGTGGTGCTGTACGACCGTTTGGTTGCGCCGGCGATTTTGGAACTGTGCCGTCGTGATGCCGAGCGCGTGTACGTCGGCAAGCGTCGTGCCGATCACGCGGTGCCTCAGGACCAGATCAACCAGCAACTGGTCGACCTGGCCAAGCAAGGCAAGCGCGTGCTGCGCCTCAAGGGGGGTGACCCGTTCATCTTTGGTCGTGGTGGCGAAGAGATCGAAGAGTTGGCAGCCCACGGCATCCCGTTCCAGGTGGTGCCGGGTATTACGGCAGCCAGTGGTTGTGCGGCTTATGCCGGGATTCCGCTGACTCACCGCGATTATGCCCAGTCGGTACGGTTTATTACCGGGCACTTGAAGAACGGTACCTCGGACTTGCCTTGGCAAGACCTGGTCGGCCCCTCACAGACCCTGGTGTTCTACATGGGCTTGATTGGCTTGCCGATCATTTGCGAGCAGTTGATCAAGCACGGGCGCTCTGCAGATACCCCAGCGGCGCTGATCCAGCAGGGCACCACGTCCAACCAGCGCGTGTTCACCGGCACCCTGGCCGACCTGCCGCGCATGGTGGCGGAGCATGAAGTGCATGCGCCGACACTGGTGATCGTGGGTGAGGTGGTGGTGTTGCGTGAGAAGCTCAAGTGGTTCGAGGGCGCCCAGTCCCAAGTCTGAACCGGCTCCTGTGGCGAGGGAGCTTGCTCCCGTGAAGTGCGAAGCGCTCCCAAATTTTTGGGGCCGCTACGCAGCCCAGCGGGAGCAAGCTCCCTCGCCACAGGAGTTATCAGCCAAAGACACCTTTACCCGGCAGCCGCACCCGATCATGCTCCGTATCAAACCCCTGCAACGGCCCCTTCGGCACAATCCCCGTCGGGTTGATCGTGCGATGGCTGGCATAGTAATGCCCCTTGATATGCTCGAAATCCACCGTCTCGGCCACGCCTGGCCACTGATACATCTCCCGCAGCCAGTTCGACAAATTTGCATAGTCGGCAATTCGCCGCAGGTTGCATTTGAAGTGGCTGTAGTACACCGCATCAAAACGAATCAGCGTAGTGAACAGCCGCACATCGGCTTCGGTCAGGTACTCGCCGGCCAGATAACGATGGCTGCCCAGGTGCTGTTCCAAATGATCCAGCTCGGCAAACACATCATCAAACGCGCTTTCATACGCCTGTTGTGAGGTGGCGAAACCTGCGCGGTACACGCCGTTGTTCACGGCGGGGTAGATGCGTTCGTTGAGGCTGTCGATGGTCGAATGCAGGGCTTGGGGGTAGAAATCCAGGGTATTGCCGGTCAGCGCATTGAACGCACTGTTGAACATGCGGATGATCTCCGCCGATTCATTGCTGACGATGCGCTTGAGCTTTTTGTCCCACAGCACCGGCACGGTCACGCGCCCGGTATAGTCGGCGGTATCGGCGGTGTAGCGTTGGTGCATGAAGTTGAAACCGTCCAGTTTGTCGCCGCTGGAGCCGTGGGCCTTGTCGAAGGTCCAGCCGTTTTCCAGCATCAGCCAACTGACCACCGAGACGTCGATCAGGCTTTCCAGGCCCTTGAGCTTGCGCAGGATCAAGGTGCGGTGCGCCCACGGGCAGGCGAGGGATACATAGAGGTGATAGCGACCGGCCTCGGCCTTGAAGCCGCCTTCACCACTCGGGCCTGGCGCGCCATCGGCGGTCACCCAGTTGCGGCGTTGTGCCTGTTCCCGTTGGGAAGCGCCATCGGCGCTACTTTCGTACCACTGGTCTTTCCACTGTCCTTCGATCAATAAACCCATGACTGGCTCCTTGGCTGATAAGCGTTGGAGCCCAGTCTAAAGAGATGAGTTCGAACTAAAAGCGCAAAGAACCGGCGTGAATGATCGATTAAATCGATTTATCCCGTGCGTCCCAGTACTGCTGGGCCAACTCGAACGCCTGTTGCCGCGGGTGACCAAGGCCGCGCAGGGCCAACGCCATGGTGGCGATCAACGCCAGCTGCGGGTAGCTGTCCTCGACGTCGCCGCGCCACAGTGCTTTTAGGTGCTCGGGCTCAAGCGTTGCCGGTTTGACGTGGCGCTGGACGGAAAGGGCGGGCCACTCTTCGTCCCAGCTCTGGCCGCCAGTGGTGCCATACAGATGACTGAGGGTGTCGGGGTTGATTTCGATCTCGCCGCCGTCGCCCTTGACCACAATCACGTTGTCACCCAGCAAGCCACTGGCATCGCGATGCACGCCCTGGTAACCGGGGTGGAAAATGCTTTGCAGGCCACAACGCGCATTCAGCGGGTTGAGCAGGCGCGCCAGAGAGTGGATAGGCGAGCGCAGGCCCAGGGTGTTGCGCAGGTCGATCATGCGTTGCAGCTGTGGGGCCCAATCACCCAGCGGGATAAATGCCAGGTTGCCGTGGGCGAAGGCGCTCTGGACCTGTTGCCAGTCGCGGCACAGCGGGATCTGCAAGCCGTCCAGCAATTGCTCGGTGTACAAGCGCCCCGCAGTGTGGGCGCCGCCGCCGTGCATCAGGATGCGCACGCCGTTCTGTGCCAGGCATTTGGCTGCCAGCAGGAACCACGGCAGGTGGCGCTTTTTACCGGCGTAGGTCGGCCAGTCGATATCGACGTTCAGCGCTGGCGCGTGCAGGCGCTCACGTACGGCTTCGGTGAAGCCCGCGAGTTCTTCCGGGCTTTCTTCCTTGTGGCGCAGCAGCATCAGGAAGGCGCCGAGCTGGGTGTCCTCGACCTTTTCGTCGAGCAGCATGCCCATGGCTTCCCGGGCTTCCTCGCGGGTGAGGTTGCGCGCGCCACGCTTGCCTTTGCCGAGGATGCGCACGAACTGCGCAAAGGGGTGCTCTTGGGGTGTTACGAGAGTCAGGGGGGCAAAGTCGGTCATAAGCAATTCGTCGGCCTGGGCAGGCCCGCCAGCTTGGCGGCGAGTTTGGCGGGAGTGCCGTTGAACAGTTTGTTGAGGTGCAGGCTGTTGCCCTTTTCCGGGCCCAGCTTCAAGGCGGTGTACTTGATCAGCGGGCGCGTGGCGGGAGACAGCTGGAATTCGGTGTAGAACTGGCGCAGCAGGGTGAGGATTTCCCAGTGTGCCGGGGTCAGCTCCAAGGCTTCGGCAGCGGCCAGGGCATTCGCCACTTCATCGGACCAGTCGTTGAGGTCGACGAGGTAGCCGTCCTTATCCAGTTCCAGGGTGCGTGCGCCGACGGTCAAGGTGTTCATAGCCAGGTGTTGACCTTGTCGTAGTCGATCGACAGTTGCACGAAGCCTGGGTAATCGACGCTGTCAGCCCAGTCGGGCAGCGGCAGGTTGCGCGCCTGCATGTCCTCGGCCAGCACAAACACCTTTACGCCTTTGGTTTGCAGGGCGGGCGTGTGCAGGCCGTAGGCTCCGTCGCCGCACAGCAGGATTGCGTCCTCGGCCCCACAGATGCGCAGGCTGCTATCGAGGCGGCTGTCGGTAAACGGGGAATGAGACACCACATGTAGAGTCGACATCAGAGGGTAATCACCTGGTCGTAACGGTCAATCAGCTGGGAAATGGCTTGGCTGTCGAGCGCCTGCGCGTGGGCAGGCGGCGGCAACCCGCGTGCGGTCAGGCTATGGCTGCACGCGAACACGTCATCAATGCCGAACAGGCCCAGGGCCTGCAGGTTGGCACTCAGGTCTTTCTGTTGCACGGCCTTGGCCGCTTGGTTCAGCGCCAGTTGGAACACACCGTCATCCAGGAACAGCAGGCCAATGGGCAGATCGAACGCGCCGCCGGCCAGCACGATATCCAGTGCTTCCCGCGCACTCGGCCCGGACCACGGGGCCTGGCGGCTGATCACCAACAAGGATCTGGACATGTCACGGCCCTCCAAAACAGATCAGGCGGTCGGCGTCCTGGATCGCGTCATGCAATTGCCCCAGGCCCGACAACGCCCAGGGTGCTTCCAGGTTGATCGCGCTGCGTTGGTAACGCGCAGCTTCTTCGGCATTAAGCACCCCCCGGCGCAGGGCGGCGGCGATGCACACCACGCCGTCGAGTTGGTGCTGGCTGACAAACTCGCGCCATTGGCGCGCAATGTCTTGCTCATCCTGGGGCGCGACGATGTTATTGGACGCGCTGTACACGCCGTCCTGGTAGAAAAACAGCCGCACGATCTCATGCCCGCCGGCCAGCGCCGCCTGGGCGAACAACAGGGCGCGGCGCGAGGAGGGCGCGTGGGCGGCGCTATACAGTGCAATCGCGAACTTCATGGAAGACTCTGCCAACAAACGTCGGCCAATGATAAAGCCGCCGCCGCGAAAAAGCCCGCCGTGATCAAAACGGTCACTGTGGTTGATCGTTCTGACGATTGCCGGCAGGCGTCCGGCTGCCTAGTCTGTGAGTATTCGCAACCCAACTGGAGTCCCCATGTCAGGTCCCTTGGCGTCCCTTAAAGTGTTGGATTTTTCCACCTTGCTGCCCGGCCCGTTTGCCTCCCTGATGCTGGCGGACATGGGCGCCGAGGTGCTGCGTATCGAATCGCCCACACGGATGGACCTGTTACGTGTGTTGCCGCCCCATGATCGTGGTACCTCGGCCAGCCACGCCTACCTCAATCGCAACAAGCGTAGCCTGGCCCTGGACCTCAAGCAGGCCGAGGCGCTGGAGATTGTGCGTGAGTTGGTCAAGGGCCATGACATCCTGCTCGAGCAGTTCCGCCCCGGTGTCATGGCGCGCCTGGGCCTGGGCTATGAGGCGCTGAAGGCGATCAACCCGCGGCTGATCTATGTGTCGATCACCGGCTACGGCCAGACCGGCCCCTATAAGGACCGCGCCGGGCACGATATCAACTACCTGGCGTTGGCCGGCGTCGCCAGCCATACCGGGCGCCAGGACACCGGCCCGTTGCCCCTGGGCGTACAACTGGCTGATGTGGCAGGCGGTTCGCTGCATGCCGTGGTGGGCTTGCTGGCGGCGGTAATTGCCAGGCAGCAAAGCGGGGTGGGGCAATACCTGGATGTGAGCATGACCGATTGCTCGTTCAGCCTGAACGCCATGGCTGGGGCCGGTTACCTGGCTTGCGGGGTCGAGCCTGGGTGGGAGAACCATGTGCTCAATGGCGGGAGTTTCTATGACTACTACCGCACACGCGATGGGCGCTGGATGTCGGTGGGCAGTTTGGAGCCGGGGTTTATGCAGCAGTTGTGCGCGGCCTTGGGGCGCCCGGAACTGGCGGCGCACAGCGTGACGCCCGAGCGGCAAGGCGTGCTCAAGCAGGCGTTGCAGGTGGAGTTCGAGAAGCGCAGTTTTGACCAGTTGTGTGAGTTGTTTGCCGGAGTGGATGCCTGTGTTGAGCCGGTGTTGAGTTTGAGCGAAGCGGTGGAGCATCCCCAGTTGAAGGCGCGGGAGCTGGTCAGCCAGGTGCCCCGGGGTGATGGCTCGACACAAGCGCAATTGGCCTGCCCGCTGAAATTCTCCGAGGGGTTGCCGGCGCCCAGGCATATTGGAGTGGCGGTGGGGGCGCACAGTGATGAGGTGCTGGCGGAGTTGGGGTTCGGTATTGAGCGGATAGAGCAATTGCGGCAGGCCAAGGTTGTAGGTTGACTGAGCCGACGCTTTCGCTGGCTTGCCTGCGAAGAGGCCCTCATTCCACCCGAGTTTCCCCGGTGAACACCAGCGTCTGCCGACACCGCCGACACAAATACCGCCGCCCCTGGTTCACCAGCCCATGGCGCTGCGGTGAAAACGGAAAATCACTGTCCGCACACGGGCAGCGGTAAATATAGCGAGTCACTTGCCGGCGCTTGACCTCGTAGGTATGGCAACGGTCTGGCGGAAGTTCGTAAACCCCGCGCATGATCAACTGCCATTCCTCGCCATGGGGCTGGATACGCTCGCCGAACAATTGGTGGGCAATCAGGTGCGCCACTTCGTGGGCCACGGTTTGCTTGAGAAAGTGTTGGCTGTTTTCACGGTACAACTGAGGGTTGAAGCGCAGCAGGTTCTCGTGCAAATGCGCGACACCGGCTTTCTGGCCCCGCAGCTTGAGGCTGACCTGGGGGCGTTTGAAGCTTCGTTTGAAAAAGGATTCGGCTTGCAGGAAACAATCTTCGACGCGGGTATTGAGTTGCTCGGGCATGCTGTACATATCTCCAGAGACTCCCAGTATGCCGCAAAGCTGGGTGTTTCCGAATCTGTCAGGCGCCGAATGGTCATGCATAACGCACAAAGCCACCTTGCGGTGGCCTTGCATGCGGGGTTTTTCGTTCAACTGGTGTAGATCGGCCCGACGCCCAGGCCCCAGACGATCACGGTAAAGGCCATGATCGCTACCAGCACCACCAGGCCGACGGCCAATACCGAGCTGGAAAACAGGAAGCCTTCATCCGGGTCGATACTCATGAAGGTCGGCAGCCCCACATACAGCAGGTACACCGTGTAGCAGATCGCCGCCGTGCCCACGACCATGCCCAGCCACATATGCGGGTAGAGCGCCGCCAGCCCGCCGATAAACAAGGGTGTGGCGGTGTAAGTGGCAAATGCCACGCAGCGGGCCATGCTTGGGCTGGCGTCGTAGGTGCGGGCCATCCAGTGAATGAACGCGCCCATCACCGCCACGCCGCACAGCATGGCCGCGTAGGACATAAGGGTCATCCACAGCGCGCTTTCCTGGGTCAGCATCACCGGGGCACGGTTGCCGATGACCCAGCCGACTTGAGTGGTGCCAATAAAGGCGGAAATGGCGGGGATCGCCGCGAGAATCAGGGTATGAGTGAGGTACATGTGGCTGATGCTTTCTTCTTTATCGCCACGGATTTCCCGCCATTCCTGGTCGGGATGGGTAAACAGCCCCACGACGTGATGGATCATGCCAGTCACTCCTGTCGTTATTACCATCGCCCCCCATCGGAGCGCCCACGGGCCATATGGCCTGAAAGGTCTGGATAGATGTGCGACCTCAAGTCGCAGTATAGAAAGGGATGACCGGAATAACCGTAGGGGCTTTAGAGCAAATTGCGCTGTAAACAGGGGGGCTAATCGCGGTGTGGTCTGTCTGAGGTCATGGGATCCAGTGTGGGAGCTGGCTTGCCTGCGATGGCGGCCTGTCAGGAACAGAGATGTTGACTGGCACACCGCTATCGCAGGCAAGCCAGCTTCCACATTGGATCTGCGCCAGTCTTACCGGTAAAATGCTGCGCTTTTCGTCACACACCTTTGCGGATCCAAGCGCCATGGGCACTCTTACAGTCAACCAGAACAAACTGCAAAAACGCCTGCGTCGCCTGGCCGGTGAAGCGGTCGCCGATTTCAACATGATCGAGGACGGCGACAAGGTCATGGTCTGCCTCTCCGGCGGCAAAGACAGCTACACCATGCTCGACGTGTTGCTGCACCTGCAAAAGGTCGCGCCAATCAAGTTCGAGATCGTGGCGGTCAACATGGACCAGAAGCAACCCGGTTTCCCTGAGCATGTGCTGCCGGCCTATCTGAAAGAACTGGGCGTCGAGTACCACATCGTCGAGAAAGACACCTACTCGGTGGTCAAGGAATTGATCCCGGAAGGCAAGACCACCTGCTCGCTGTGCTCGCGCCTGCGCCGTGGCACGCTCTATACCTTTGCCGATGAGATCGGCGCGACCAAGATGGCCCTGGGTCATCACCGCGATGACATCGTCGAAACCTTCTTCCTCAATATGTTCTTCAACGGCTCGCTCAAGGCCATGCCGCCCAAGCTGCGTGCCGATGATGGGCGCAACGTAGTGATCCGCCCGCTGGCGTATTGCAACGAGAAGGACATCCAGGCTTACTCCGATTTCAAGCAATTCCCGATCATCCCGTGCAACCTGTGCGGCTCCCAGGAAAACCTGCAGCGCCAGGTGGTCAAGGAGATGCTGGTGGACTGGGAGCGCAAGACCCCTGGGCGTACCGAAAGTATCTTCCGCAGCCTGCAAAACGTGATCCCGTCGCAATTGGCCGACCGCAACCTGTTCGACTTCACCAGCTTGAAAATCGATGAGACCGCCGCATCGCGTTTCGTCAATGTAGTGAACCTCTGAGTCTTCCCGAGGCTCTAGTACACGGCGCTTGCGGGCGCCGTTTTCAATTCGACTGACAGGAGAGGGCATGCGCGATTACAAGTGGCTGCACGAATATTGTCTGAACCGCTTCGGTTCGGCGGCCAAGTTGGAAGCCCATCTGCCGGTGCCCAAGACCCCGGCGCAATTGCGCAAGATAGCGGATGACCGTTACCTGTCGACCTTGGCGCTGCGAGTGTTCCGCGCCGGTTTGAAGCACAGCGTGGTCGATGCCAAATGGCCGGCGTTCGAGCAGGTGTTCTTTGGCTTCGACCCGGAAAAAGTCGTGCTGATGGGTGCCGAACACCTGGAACGGCTGATGCAGGACACCCGCATCATCCGCCACCTGGGCAAGCTCAAGAGTGTGCCGCGCAACGCGCAGATGATCCTGGATATCGAGCAGGAGAAAGGCAGCTTCGGCGCGTTTATCGCTGATTGGCCGGTGACCGATATCGTCGGGCTCTGGAAGTACCTGAGCAAGCACGGCCACCAGTTGGGCGGCCTGTCGGCGCCTCGCTTCCTGCGCATGGTCGGCAAGGACACCTTTGTACCGAGCGATGACGTGGTGGCAGCGTTGAATGCGCAGAAGATCGTCGACAAGGCGCCGACCAGCCTGCGCGATTTGGCGACAGTACAGGGTGCCTTCAACCAGTGGCATGCCGAGAGTGGGCGGCCGATGTGTCAGCTGTCGATGATGTTGGCCTATACCGTCAACCATTGATACTGATCGTTCCCACGCTCCGCGTGGGAATGCATCCTGTGACGCTCCGCGTCACCCTTGCAACTAGGCCCGGGACGCAGAGCGTCCTGGGCAGCATTCCCACGCGGAGCGTGGGAACGATCAGTCAATCGGCCAGCCGCCGGTTCAATTGATGCCGCCAACGCACATACAGCAACGCCGTGCAAAACACCGCCAGGCTCGCCAGCATCTCCAGCGCACCAAACCACTGGCGGTTCGGGTCATACGCCGCCAGTGCGCCCTTGATGAAATACAGGTTCACCGCAAAGCACATCCACGAATGCCCGCGTGCGCTGCCCATCAGCATGCCTGGCGCAAGTATCAGCAGCGGCACCAGCTCGATCAGCAGGATGACCCACGGGCGCGCCCCATGCAGGTCGGCGACCAACAGGTAGTACACGCACAACAAACCCACCAGGCCCAAGAACGCCAGCAGGCTTAGCGCGCGTGCCACCTTGACCCGTGGCTCCAGCCACTCCCGTGGCGGCAGGACCTTAGGCTTCCTGGCCACGGCCGTTCTCCAACAGCGTGGCGGTCTTGGCCAGGCGCAGGCCCAAGGCCCGGCACAAGGTGATTTCATGTTGATCGAGCATACGCTTGCCGTCTGGCCCGGAATGGTGGCTGGCGCCATACGGCGTGCCGCCGCCCTGGGTGTCGAGCAGCGCCTGCTCGCTGTAGGGCAGGCCGGTGATCAGCATGCCGTGGTGCAGCAGCGGCAGCAGCATCGACATCAGCGTGGTTTCCTGGCCGCCATGCAGGCTGGCGGTGGAGGTGAACACGCCGGCCGGCTTGCCAACCAAAGCGCCGGTGAGCCACAGGTTGCTGGTGCCATCGAGGAAGTACTTGAGCGGCGCGGCCATGTTGCCGAACCGGGTCGGGCTGCCCAGGGCCAGGCCCGAGCAGTGCTTCAGGTCGTCCAGGCTGGCATACAGCGCGCCTTCGTCGGGAATGCTTGGTGCCACCGCTTCGCACTCGGTGGAAATCGCCGGCACGGTGCGCAACCGCGCTTCCATGCCGCCTTGCTCGATACCGCGGGCAATCTGTCGGGCCATCTCGCTCACCGAGCCGTTGCGGCTGTAATACAACACCAGCACATAGGGCGTAGTCACGGCAGGATCTCCAGCACGTTCTCGGGCGGGCGGCCAATGATGGCTTTGTCGGCGGTTTCCAGGATCGGGCGTTCCATCAGCTTGGGATGGGCTGCGATGGTGGCGATCAGCTGGGTGTCGCTGAGGCTGGCGTCGGCCAGGTTCAGGGTTTTGTATTCGTCTTCGCCGGTGCGCAGCAGTTGGCGTGCGCTGATCCCCAGTTTTTTCAGCAGGGCCTCGATTTGCGCGGCATCCAGCGGGGCTTCCAGGTAGCGCACGACGGTCGGGGTGAGGCCGCGGGCTTCCAGCAGTTCCAGCGCACCGCGGGATTTCGAGCAGCGCGGGTTGTGATAAAGCGTCAGATCGGTCATGTGCGGGTCGCATCTTGCGTAAGGTGGCGGGTATTCTACCTGCGCTGGCGCCTGTCCTTAAACCGTAAGAGGCGATAGGCCGCAGCCAACGTTCATTTTTGCGAAGGAATACCCCATGACAAGGCGACTGATCGGTGCATTGGCGATCATCACAACCCTGCTGCTCAGCGGCTGCGGTAACGATTACGGCGTTGACCAATACGGCCAGAAAGTGGCGGCCGAACGCCTGGACAAACAGTGGCTGGTGGTCAACTACTGGGCCGAATGGTGTGGCCCGTGCCGCACGGAAATCCCCGAGCTCAATGCCCTGGCAGAACAGTTGAAAGGCCAGAATGTCGGGGTGTTCGGCGTCAACTTCGACAATGTGCAGGGTGAGGAACTGAAGGCCGCCAGCGACAAGCTGGGGATCAAGTTCACGGTACTGGCCCAGAACCCGGACGGGATCTTCGAGATTCCGCGCAGTGAGGCCTTGCCGGTGACCTACATCATCGACGACAAGGGCAAGGTGCGTGAGCAGTTGATGGGTGAGCAGACAGCGGAAGGGGTGTTGGCCAAGCTCAAGGCCCTGAAAGGCTAGAACTATGGGAGCTGGCTTGCCTGCGATGGCCATGGGTATCTACACAATTTTGGAGTGACGCTGGACCTGTGGCGAGGGAGCTTGCTCCCGTGACGGCTTGACAGCCGACGCTGATCTAACTGAGGCACGGTGATCCAAATGTGGGAGCTGGCTTGCCTGCGAAGGCGGCCTGCCAGCCGACCGGGATATTGGATTTGACCGAGTACATATCCATTATTTAGGTAACGGCCACCGATGGTTCCGCTCTGACAGCGGCTCACTTTTGAAAAGCCGGAATGCCGGCCCAGACAAAAGTAAGCGAAACGCTCTTGCCCCACCACTCGGCACCTCGCTTAGGCTCGGTGTGCCCGTAATCCGCCAGTGATTTGGGGGGCCGCCGC
>NZ_JBQEQE010000007.1:43231-109682 GCF_052046095.1 Pseudomonas sp. 22072 | reverse complement strand
AGTGATTTGGGGGGCCGCCGCCACGCGCCATCCATGGCGCGGGGCGGCTAAACCGGCATCCCTGCCGGTTTACCCCCCAAGTCCCTGTCGAATTCCGGCCAGCGTGGTTTGACGGGGCGCCTGAGATCAAGATCAAAAGCAGATCAAGATCAAGAGCGACTCGCTTCGCATCGTGGTTACCGTCTGCTGTTACAACCCACAAAGTTGTGTAGATACCTATGCTGCGATGGCATCGCTGCGGTGTACCTGGTACGCCGCGTCGTCCGCATCGCAGGCAAGCCAGCTCCCACAGAGCCCGAGGACAACGCGTTAATACAGGAGAGTGCGCCTAGGTCAGCCTTCTTCGAGCCACAAACGGATCGGCTTGCCTTCGGCCGGCCAGAACCGCGTCTGCTCGAGCGGCGAGATGTCCCAGCGCTGCACGCCTTGCAGGGCCTGGAAGAAGCGATGCTCTTGCTCCATCAGGGCCTCGGCGCACATTTTTCGAGTGCTGCCGACCGGGCCGAAGCTGAGCTTGTCGCCTTCGACCGTGTACGGCGCAAACCAGTGGTTACAGCCGCCATTGCCATAGGCGCGGCCATCGGCGCCCAGGGTGACGGTAAGGTGCGCGTAGTCCATCAACGGCCGCTCACCGATCCATTCCACGACGTAGCTGTGGTCGCGCTCCAGCTTGGCGCCATCGGCGGCGCAGCCTGCCAGGCCCAGGCCGATTGCGGCGAGCAGCAGCCGGCCTTTCATTGCGCGGCCTGCTGGCATTTCGGGCAACGGTGCTTATCGCCTTCGCTGGCCCAGCCCAGTTCTTTGATACGCGCGTTGGCGGCCGGTTGCAGCGGTGCCTTGGTCAGCTTGGTTTCTACCGCGAATTCAAACTCCAGCACGGCGTCGCAGCTGTCGCAATTGACCTTCCAGGTGTGGATCTCGAGTTCGCCGAACTTCGGCCCTTGGGCCATGGCGACCCACTGGCCCGCCGGGCGGATGGAGTAGCGTGCGTCACCTTCGACGGTGAGTCGCATCGACAGGGTTTTACTGCCGCGCAGGCTGACGATCAGGACGTCGCCATGTTTGATCGAACCACCGTTGCCGGTGACCTGGTAACGGCCCGGCACCAGGGCACGGCATTCGATCAGGGTGTGTTGCGGGCTCAGCAAGCTGAAGCGGAAATCGTGTTCGGCCATGGATCCTCCAAATAGGCGCGGCATCCTATCACGGGTGCCGGCCTATCATGAGCCTGGTATGTGACCGCTGATCATCCCTCGACCAGGTTCTGGGCGCGGCCATCGGCCCACGCGGCAATGTTGGCCAATGTGGTGCCGGCAATCGCCGCCAGGGCTTCACGGGTGAGGAAGGCCTGGTGCGCGGTGATGATCACGTTGGGGAAGGTCAGCAGGCGGGCAAGCACGTCATCCTGCAGGGGCAGGTCCGAGCGGTCCTCGAAAAACAATTGGGCTTCTTCTTCGTAGACGTCCAACCCCAGATAGCCCAACTGGCCCAGCTTGAGCGCTTCGATCAGTGCCGGCGTATCGACCAGGCCACCACGCCCGGTGTTGATCAGCATCGCACCGGTTTGCATCTGCGCGAGCGAGCGGGCATTGATCAGGTGTTTGCTGTCGGCGGTCAGCGGGCAGTGCAGGCTGATGATTTGTGCCTCGGCCAACAGTTCAGGCAGGCTCACGTAGCGGGCCCCGAGGTCCTGCACCTGTGGGTTGGGGAAGGGATCGTAGGCCAGCAACTGGCAGCCGAAGCCGGCCATGATCTTGGCGAAGGTCGCGCCGATCTGACCGGTTCCGACCACGCCGACCGTTTTGCCGACCAGATCAAAGCCGGTCAGCCCGTGCAGGCTGAAATCACCGTCGCGGGTACGGTTGTAGGCACGGTGCAGGCGACGGTTGAGGGCCAGGATCAGGGCGACGGCGTGCTCGGCCACCGCGTGGGGCGAATAGGCGGGCACGCGCACGATAGTCAGGCCCAGGCGCTGGGCGGCGGGTAAGTCGACATGGTTGTAGCCCGCCGAGCGCAGGGCAATCAGGCGTGTGCCGCCCTTGGCCAGTTGCTCCAGCACCGGGGCGCTGAGGTCGTCGTTGATAAAGGCGCAGACCACCTCGTGGTGTTCGGCCAGGGCCACGGTCTCGAGGTTGAGGCGGGCGGGTTGGAATTGCAGTTCCAGGCCAGCCGGCAGCGGTTCGCCGAGGAAACTCTCGCGGTCGTAGGTTTGGCTGCTGAAGAGAATGACGCGCATTAAGAAGGCTCCCTGCAATTTACACATTGGAATGCTGACTGAATGTGGGAGGGGGCTTGCCCCNTATCGGGGGCAAGCCCCCTCCCACATTGTTGATTCGTTGCCCATGAAAACAGGGTCAGGCACTCACTCTGGCTTCACTGGCCAGCCGTGCAATCGCCATGTCCAGTTCGTCCAGCGCGGCCGTGGCCTTGGCGTCATCCTGCTTCAGGAGGGTTTCGGCGCGTTGGCAGGCTGCTCGTAATTGCGGAACACCACAGTAGCGGGTGGCGCCGTGCAAACGGTGCACGCGCTCGATCAAGGCGTGGTTGTCATTGGCTTCGCGGGCGTGGGTAATTGCCAGGCGATCAGCCTCCAGGGAGGCCAGTAGCATGGCGAGCATATCAGCGGCCAGGTCGGCCTTGTTGGCGGCCAGGCGCAGGCCTTCTTCGTGATCGAGTACCAAGAGTTGCACGCCCTGGGCCGCGCCTTCGTGGGTACGCTCCGGGCCTTGGTTACGCAGCGCCAGGCCGGTCCATTTCAATACCACCTGGGCCAACTGCCGTTCGCTGATGGGTTTGGTCAAGTAGTCGTCCATGCCGCTTTGCAGCAGAGCGCGTTTTTCGTTGGCCATGGCGTGGGCCGTGAGGGCCACCACCGGCAGCGGCGTGCCGTGGCGCTCGCTTTCCCACTGGCGGATCGCCTCGGTGCTCTGGCGGCCATCCATGCCGGGCATTTGCACGTCCATCAACACCAAATCGAAAGTTTCCTGCTTCACGGCGTCGACGGCCGCGTAACCGCTCTCCACCGCCTGCACCTTGGCGCCCATGTCTTCCAACAGGGTTTGCACCAGCAACAGGTTGGCCGGGTTGTCGTCCACGCACAGTACTCGAGGCGCACGGCTGGACAACGGCTCACCGGGTTCGCTGCGTGAAGGGCGCGGGCTGATCAGGTCGGCCAGGGAGCGGCGCAGCTTGCGGGTACAGGCAGGCTTGGCCTGCAATTGGCTGTTGGGGTTGGGCACCGATTGGTTGAACAGCATCTGTTCGGTGGTCGGGCACAGCACCAGCACCTTGCAGCCCAGGTGTTCCAGGTCCCACAGGTGTTGATTGAGGCGTTCGGGCGGAATGTCGTTGGCGGTGACGCCGAGCACCGCCAGGCTGATGGCCTGTTCGGTCTGGTGGGCACTGGTGATGCCGTTGGTCAGGCTTTCCAGGGTATTGAACGGCGTGACTTCCAGGCCGCAGTCTTCCAATTGATGTTGCAGGGCCTGGCGCGCCAGTTCGTGGTTTTCCAGCACGGCCACACGACGCCCCAATAGCGGCGCGGCGGGCAGGTCTTCGACGTCGTCACGGGTTTTGGGCAGGTTCAGGCTGATCCAGAATTCCGAACCTTCACCCGGCGTGCTGTCGACGCCGATTTCGCCGCCCATCTGCTCGATCAACCGCTTGGAAATCACCAGGCCCAAACCGGTACCGCCGGGCTGGCGCGACAGCGAATTGTCGGCCTGGCTGAATGCCTGGAACAGGGCGCGCACATCCTGGTTCGACAGGCCAATGCCGGTGTCTTGCACGCTGATGCGCAATTGCACGCTGTCTTCCTGCTCGTCCTCGATCATTGCCCGGGCCACAATGGTGCCTTCGCGGGTGAACTTGATCGCATTGCTGATCAGGTTGGTCAGGATCTGCTTGAGCCGCAGCGGGTCGCCCACCAACGCCAGGGGCGTGTCGCGGTACACCAGGCTTACCAGTTCGAGCTGCTTGGCATGCGCGGCGGGGGCGAGGATGGTCAAGGTGTCTTGCAGCAAGTCGCGCAGGTTGAAAGGCACGCTGTCGAGCACCAGTTTTCCGGCTTCAATCTTCGAGAAATCGAGGATTTCGTTGATGATGCCCAGCAGGTTATCCGCAGATTTTTCGATAGTGCCCAGGTAATCCAGCTGGCGCGGTGATAATTCGCTTTTTTGCAGCAAGTGAGTAAAACCGAGGATGCCGTTGAGCGGTGTGCGGATCTCATGGCTCATGTTGGCCAGGAACTCCGACTTGATACGGCTGGCTTCCAGGGCTTCCTTGCGTGCCAGGTCCAGCTCGATGTTCTGGATCTCGATGGTTTCCAGGTTCTGGCGCACGTCTTCGGTGGCCTGGTCGATGCTGTGTTGCAGCTCTTCCTGGGCATTTTGCAGGGTTTCGGCCATGCGGTTGATGCCAGACGCGAGTTGGTCCAATTCCTGGCTGCCCAAGGGTGGCAAGCGTGTTTCCAGGTTGCCGTCCTTGAGCTGCGCCACCGCTTGCTTGATCTGGCCAATCGGCGAATTGATGGTACGGCTGATACGCAGGGCGAGGGCGGCGGTGCACATCAGGCCGATGGCGATCAGCAGAAGGCTGGCGAACAGGCTGCGATAGCCGCGCAACAGCATGCCATTGTGGGACAGCTCGACTTCCACCCAACCCAGCAGGCGGTCGGCCTCATCGGGAATCAATTCGCCCGCCAGGTTGCGATGGCGGCCAAACACCGGCAGTAGATAGCGGGTGGCGTCGTTGCCGGAACGCTGTAACAGTTGCGAGCTGTTGCCGGTGGGTGGCTGGTTGAGCATGGTCGGGCCGGCGTGGGCCAGGGACGCGCGGTCTGGCGCCAGGAACGACACGGCGCGCACATCCGGCTGTTCCAGGGACTGGGTGGCGATACGCTCCAGCAGGTCGGTGTCCTTGTGGCCCATGGCTGGGGCCACCAGCGGTGCCAATTGCTCGGCGATCATTTCGCCGCGTTGCAGTAGCTGGGTCTGCAACTCCGACAGCTGCATCCAGGTGAAATAGCCGCCCAACAACAGCGCCATCAGGCTGGTCGGTAATAAGGTCAGCAACAGTACGCGGCCTTTTATCCCCATTCTTCTAAGCACGCCACTCTCCTGCTACCACGTTGTTATCAATCATCCACGCCGGCATCCGGCCAGCGCCACCTGCGCAGTGTAGCCATTTGCGCGGCCTGGAATCTTGCAAATTAATGACATGCGGCAATCTTCGGGCCATTCGGCGCCGGGTGGCGATTGCCTGTGAACGTTTAATCTTGAATAATCAGTGATTGAGAATGACTTGCAGACGCTAATGACTCCCGCAGCAGTTGGCCTACCCAGTATCCTGACCATCGAAGATGACCCTGTGTTGGGTGCCTACGTGCACGAGCAACTCGGCCGCAGTGGTTTCCAGGTGACCTGGTGCCAGAACGGCCAGCAGGGCCTGCAACTGGCCCGCGCCCAGGCCTTCGACCTGGTGCTGATGGATATTCTGCTGCCGGGGCTGGACGGTTTGTCGATCCTCACTCATTTGCGCCAGAGCCACGCCATGCCCGTGATCCTGATGTCAGCCCTGGGCGCTGAAGCCGACCGTATCAGCGGTTTTCGCCTGGGCGCGGACGACTATTTGCCCAAGCCGTTCAGCATGGTTGAACTGTGCGTGCGTATTGAAGCGATCCTGCGCCGCGTTGCCCTGGATCGCCGGCCCGAGCCGACGCGCGCCCCGGCACTTGAAGATGCCCGGGTGCTGCACTTTGATGATGAACGCTGCGATGTGTCCTGCCAGGACCAGTGGGCCGCGCTCACGCGCAGCGAATACCGCCTGCTGGAAACCCTGCACCGCAATGCCGAAGAAGTCCTCAGCAAAGCCTTCCTGTATCAGCAGGTGTTGCAGCGCGGTTATGCGCCCCATGACCGCAGTCTCGACATGCATGTCAGCCAGATCCGCCGCAAGCTCAAGGCCATCGGTTACATCGAGCGTGAAGTACGTACCGTATGGGGCAAGGGCTACGTGCTGAGCGGTCACGATGAAGGGCTTTGAGCGACTGCCCGGCAGGCACTCGTTGTTCTGGAAGCTGGCCTGCCTGTTGATCGCCTTCTGTTTGCTGATGATTTGGCTCAGTTGGTCGTGGGGCCGCTATATGGAACAGCAGAGCGCGTATCTGTCCGACAAGTCGCGGGAGATTCTCAATGGCTATGCCGCGGGTGCCGAACTGGCGTGGAGCACGCAAGGCAGCGCGGGCGTAGATGCCTGGCTGCAGCGGATGGCCGAGCGCGAAAGCACTTGGGTAGGGGTGATCGGTAACGACCTGCAGTCCCTGGGCAGCACGCCCTTGAGTGACAAGGAAAGCCAGCGCCTGACGTTTTTGCGTGGATTGGACTGGCCGGTCAGCCGGCATGTCATTGGTTTGCCCTGGATGAAAGTACCGTTTCCGGTCGACCCTGGCGCGGGGTCGCTGGTGATCGAGCTGCCACAGCGCTTTATGCCTGGGCGCTATCAACTGTTCTGGCGGGTGGTCACCAATGGTGTGATCCCAGGTCTGTTTACCCTCTTGCTATGCATCGGCCTTTACCGGCTGTTGATCATGCCCCTCAATCAATTGCGCGAGCAGGCCAATGCCTGGCGTGCGGACCAACTCAATACGCGGATGTCCCTGGATGCCACCAGCCGCCAGGACGAACTGGGCGAGCTGGGCCGCGCCTTTGACCATATGTCCGAACGCTTGCAGGGCACGGTGCGTTTGCAGCAGCAGTTGCTGCGCGATATGTCCCATGAACTGCGCACACCCTTGAGCCGCCTGCGGGTAGCCTGCGACAGCGAGCAAGACCTGGCCAAGCTGCGCGAGCGCCTGGGTCGGGAAATCGACGCCATGCAGCGCCTGGTGGAAGACAGCCTGCAACTGGCCTGGCTCGACAGCGAAACTACACCGTTGCCCCAGGAAGATATTCAGCTCCAGGCCTTGTGGGACATATTGCGCGAGAATGCTTGTTTTGAAAGCGGTTGGTCCGCATCGCGCTTGCCGTGCCTGTTACCCGCGGACAGTTGGGTGCGTGGCAACCTCAATGCACTGGCCCAGGCCTTGGAAAATATCCTGCGCAACGCCATACGCCACTCGCCCCACGACGGCTGCGTGCAACTCGACGGATGTCGGGAGGGGGACTATTGGCATATCTGGCTGCAGGATCAGGGGGCCGGGATTGCTGAGGATGATCTGGAGCGCATCTTCGCGCCCTTTACCCGCCTGGACGGCTCGCGGCCCGGCGATGGCGGTTTCGGCCTGGGCCTGAGCATTGCCCGCAACGCCGTGCAGCGCCAGGGCGGTCGCTTATGGGCGGAAAATACCGGGCAGGGTCTGCGGGTGCATTTGCGTTTGCTGGCCCGTTAGCGCTCAGCGCCGGCGCAGTTTGCGTTTTTTCCACTGGTGCGCCACCCACCAGCGCCAGTACGCCATGGTCAGGCAATAAGCCAAGGCGCCCAATACCACCCCCAATACCACCGAACCCAGCAGGAATGGCTGCCAAAGAGTGCTCAACTGGCCGCTGATCCATTCCCACGTAAGGTTATCGGGCAAGCTGCGTGGCGGCACATTCATCAGCCAGGCGCCGGTCATATAAGTACAGATGAACACCACCGGCATGGTGATGGGGTTGGTCAACCACACCAGGCTGATGGCGATAGGCATATTGCCGCGCACCGAAATCGCCAGGACCGCGGCAAGCAACATCTGCAATGGAATCGGGATAAACGCCGCAAATAAACCCACCGCCATGGCGCGAGCCACTGAGTGCCGGTTCAGGTGCCAGAGGTTGGGGTCATGCAGCAGCGTGCCAAGAAACTGTAATGACTTGTGTTCCCTGATACTGCTGGGATCGGGCATGTACCGTTTGAATAAGCGCCGGGGCATAAGGGGTCCAGGTCAATTCGAGGGGCAAGTATGCCCGGATTCTATAAACAGAAAATTCAGACTTTGTGACAAAACATCATAGGCGCTGTCGTTCAGCCGGCTAAGACTGAGTGGATCACTGGAAAAGGATGATCCATGAAGACAGGGATGTTGGCGTTGGCGCTGGGGTTGCTGGCGTTGCGGTGGTTACCGGTGTTGCCGCCTGGCGCCGGGTTGTCGGCAATGCTCGTGCTGGCCTTGATGCTGTTGCCTTTTCGGTCCTATCCCGTGGCGTTCTTTCTGGTGGGCTTGAGTTGGGCCTGTCTCAGCGCGCAGCGGGCGCTGGATGATCGGCTGCAGCCGGCCCTGGACGGGCAGACTCGCTGGGTGGAGGGGCGTGTGGTGGGCTTGCCTCAGCAGACGGGTACGGGCGTGCGCTTTGAACTGGCCGACGGCCGGTCGCGCAAGATTCGGCTGCCCAAACGTATCCGCGTGTCCTGGCACGGCGGGCCAGTGGTGAACAGCGGTGAACGCTGGCGTCTGGCGTTGACACTCAAGCGGCCTGCGGGCCTGCTCAATTTCCATGGGGTCGACCATGAAGCCTGGCTGCTGGCCCAGCGTATCGGTGCTACTGCAACGGTAAAAGACGGTGAGCGTCTCGCACCGGCCCGCAATGCCTGGCGCGATGCTGTGCGCCAGCGCCTGATGGCGGTGGATGCCCAAGGCCGCGAGGCGGGCTTGGCGGCGCTGGTATTGGGCGACGGTTCCGGCCTGGCGCCTGAGGATTGGCAGGTGTTGCAGGACACGGGCACGGTGCATCTGCTGGTGATTTCCGGGCAGCACATCGGCTTGCTGGCGGGGTTGATCTACGGCTTGGTCGCGATGCTGGCGCGTTATGGTTGCTGGCCCCGAACCTGGCCGTGGCTGCCGTGGGCGTGCGGTCTGGCATTTGGCGCGGCGTTGGGTTATGGGCTGCTGGCCGGGTTCGGCGTGCCGGTGCAACGGGCCTGCATGATGGTTGGCCTGGTGCTGCTGTGGCGTCTGCGTTTCCGCCATTTGGGCGTGTGGTGGCCGTTGCTGCTGGCACTGAACGGCGTGCTGGTACTGGAGCCCTTGGCCAGCCTGCAGGTAGGGTTCTGGTTGTCGTTTGCGGCGGTCGCGGTGTTGCTGTTGGCGTTCGGCGGGCGCCTGGGGCCTTGGAGCGCCTGGCAGGTGTGGACCCGACCCCAGTGGCTGATTGCCATTGGTTTGTTTCCAGTGTTGTTGGTGCTGGGTTTGCCCATCAGCCTCAGCGCACCTGTGGCCAATCTCCTTGCCGTGCCTTGGATCAGCCTGGTAGTGCTGCCTTTGGCGCTGCTGGGCACGGCGTTGCTGTGGGTGCCGCTGGCTGGGGAGGGGTTGCTGTGGCTGGCCGGCGGTGCGCTGGACGGATTGTTTAAAGGCCTGGGGTTGCTGGCCGCGCAATTGCCGGCCTGGGTACCCGCCGAGGTACCTTTGGGGTATTGGTTGGTTAGCCTGGCTGGCGCGGTGATTTTGTTGCTGCCCAAGGGGTTGCCGTTCCGGGTGCTGGGCTGGCCCATGCTGTTGATGGCTGTATTTGCGCCCAGGGAGTGGGTGCCCCACGGGCAGGTAGATGTAGTGCAACTGGACGTCGGCCAGGGGCAGGCACTGATCCTGCGCACCCGTCATCATACGTTGCTCTACGATGCCGGGCCGCGCTCGGGGCCTGTCGACCTGGGCGCGCGCGTCGTGTTGCCGTCGTTGAAAAAGCTCGGGGTAGCCCAGTTGGACATGATGCTGCTCAGCCATGCCGATGCCGATCACGCGGGGGGGGCGGCGGCGGTGGCTCGGGGGGTGCCCGTCAAGCGTGTAGTGGGCGGTGAAACCGAAGGTTTGCCAGACTTTCTTGCCACCCAACCCTGTACCAGCGGCGAACGATGGGAATGGGAGGGTGTGTCATTTCAATTGTGGCAGTGGGCTGATGGGCTTGATGGCAATCCGAGGTCTTGTGTGTTGCAGGTTGAGGCCAATGGAGAACGCCTGCTGCTCACCGGTGACATTGATCGCGCCGCCGAACAGGCTTTTCTGGCCTCTTCGCTGGCGGTCCAGACCGACTGGCTGCAAGCCCCGCACCATGGCAGCCGCAGTTCGTCATCCTGGCCGTTCCTGCAGCGGTTGGCGCCCACATCGGTGTTGATTTCCCGCGGGCGCAGCAATACGTTCGGTCATCCCCATCCGCAGGTCCTGGAGCGCTACCACGTGCTGGGCAGCCGGGTTTACGACAGCGCCGAGCAGGGTGCCGTACGCCTGCGCCTGGGGGCGTTTCTGCCACCGATGGTTGCGCGCAGTCAACGCCGTTTCTGGCGCGAACCGTTACCGTAATCGCGTGTTACCAAAGACCCGAGCCGCAACAGGCGGGTGTGTAGCCGACGAACCCCGCTGTCGAACCTATATGTTAAAGTGGCGCACTTTTTCGAGGGGGCATTCACTGTGTGGGAATTGGTCAAATCCGGCGGCTGGATGATGTTGCCGATCATTCTGAGTTCCATCGCTGCACTCGGCATCGTTGCCGAACGCCTGTGGACCCTGCGCGCCAGTCGCGTCACCCCTGAGCATCTGCTGGGGCAGGTCTGGGGCTGGATCAAGAACAAGCAGCTCGACAAGCAGAAACTCAAGGAGCTGCGCGCCAATTCGCCGCTGGGTGAAATCCTCGCCGCCGGTCTGGCCAATTCCAAGCATGGTCGCGAGATCATGAAGGAGTGCATCGAAGAGGCGGCCGCCCGGGTCATCCATGAACTGGAACGCTACATCAACGCCCTTGGCACCATCGCCGCCATGGCACCGCTGCTTGGTTTGCTCGGCACAGTACTCGGCATGATCGATATCTTCAGCTCGTTCACAGGCTCGGGCATGACCACCAACGCAGCGGTCCTGGCCGGGGGGATCTCCAAGGCGTTGATCACCACCGCAGCCGGCCTGATGGTGGGTATCCCTTCGGTGTTCTTCCACCGTTTCCTGCTGCGTCGCATTGATGAGCTGGTGGTCGGTATGGAACAGGAAGCCATCAAGCTGGTGGAGGTGGTGCAGGGCGATCGTGATGTAGACCTGGTCGAGGGTAAAGCGTGAAATTTCGCCGCAAGCAACGGGAAAATGTTGATATCAACCTCGCGTCGTTGATCGATGTGGTGTTCATCCTGCTGCTGTTTTTTGTCGTGACCACCACCTTCACCCGCGAAACCCAGTTGCGTGTCGACCTGCCTGAAGCGGTGAGTGGCTCGCCTGCCGAAGACCAGCAAGTCAAGCAACTGGACATCGCTATCAGCGCCGAAGGGGTGTTTTCGGTGAATAACCAGTTGCTGGAGAAAAATGACCTTGCCAGCCTGATGGAGGCGTTGCAGAAGGAGTCTGGTGGCGACACCCAGTTGCCGCTGTCCATCAGCGCTGATGGCAAAACCCCGCACCAGGCCGTGATCACCGCCATGGACGCTGCCGGCAAGCTCGGTTTCAGCCATTTGCGCATGACCACCGTCGAGGCGGCGAGCCCGCCCTGATGGCCATCTCCGACCGTTTACTCAAGGCATGGTACGAAGGTCATCCAGCACTAATGTTGCTGCGACCGCTGGAATCGCTGTATCGCTGCGTGGTTCAACGTAAGCGTGCGCGCTTCGTGGCGGGCGAGGGCGAGATTTATCAGTCGTCTGTGCCAGTGATCGTGGTGGGCAATATTACAGTGGGAGGCACCGGCAAGACGCCTTTGATCCTGTGGTTGATCGAGCACTGCCGACGCAGCGGCTTGCGCGTAGGAGTGGTCAGTCGAGGCTACGGTGCCAAGCCGCCGCAGTTGCCGTGGCGGGTCGAGGCCGCCCACAGTGCCGAGGTGGCCGGTGATGAACCCTTGCTGATCGTGCAGCGCAGCGGTGTACCGCTGATGATCGATCCTGATCGCAGTCGTGCGGTAAAGGCCCTGCTGGCCTGCGAGCCCCTGGACCTGATCCTCTCCGATGACGGCCTGCAGCACTACCGCCTGGCCCGCGATCTTGAACTGGTGCTGATCGATGCCGCCCGTGGCCTCGGTAACCGCCGGTGCCTGCCTGCCGGGCCGTTGCGCGAACCGGTGGAGCGCCTGCAGAGTGTGGACGGGGTGCTTTATAACGGTGCCGTTACAGACCGTGAAAATGGCTTTGCCTTCCGCCTGCAGCCCACAGCGCTGGTCAACCTGCACAGCGGCGAACGCCAGCCGGTCACCTATTTTCCGCAGGGCCAGCAGGTGCATGCGGTGGCCGGAATAGGCAATCCGCAACGTTTCTTCAATACCCTTGAAACGCTACACTGGCAGGCGATACCCCATGCTTTTGCCGATCACGCGCCCTACAGCGCCGAGGTCTTGAATTTTACCCCGTCATTGCCGCTGGTCATGACCGAAAAGGACGCGGTGAAGTGCCGCGCCTTTGCCCAGCCCGACTGGTGGTACCTTGCGGTGGATGCGGTACCGTCGCCGGCGTTCGTCGCCTGGTTCGACACGCAGCTGATGCGTCTGTTGCCCAACCGTCTTTTGCCTTAAAACGCTTTTTTCCAGGAAACATTCATGGACACCAAACTGCTCGATATCCTCGCTTGCCCGATCTGCAAAGGCCCGCTCAAGCTCAGCGCCGACAAAACCGAGCTGATCAGCAAAGGTGCCGGCCTGGCTTACCCTATCCGTGACGGCATCCCGGTCATGCTCGAAAGCGAAGCCCGCACCCTGACCACCGATGAGCGCCTGGATAAATGACCACCGCCTTTACCGTTGTCATTCCCTCGCGCTATGCCTCGACCCGCCTGCCGGGCAAGCCGCTGCAAATGATCGGCACCAAGCCGATGATCCAGCTGGTGTGGGAGCAAGCGTGCAAGAGCAGCGCCGAGCGCGTGGTGGTGGCCACCGATGACCCGCGTATCATCGAGGCGTGCAAAGGTTTTGGAGCCGAAGCGGTCCTGACCCGCGAAGACCATAACTCCGGCACTGATCGCCTGGCCGAAGTCGCCACTCAGTTGGGTCTGGCACCCGACGCGATCGTAGTGAACGTGCAGGGTGACGAGCCATTGATACCGCCGGGTGTCATCGATCAGGTCGCTGCCAACCTCGCGGCCCATGGCGAGGCGCGTATGGCGACCCTGGCCGAACCGATCGAAGACATCGAGACGCTGTTCAACCCGAACGTGGTGAAAGTGGTCAGCGACATCAACGGCCTGGCACTGACGTTCAGTCGCTCCACCTTGCCGTGGGCGCGGGATGCCTTTGCCAAGAATCGCGACGTGTTGCCGGAGGGCGTGCCATATCGCCGCCATATCGGCATCTATGCCTACCGCGCCGGTTTCCTGCACGACTTCGTCAGTTGGGGCCCGTGCTGGCTCGAGAATACCGAGTCCCTGGAACAACTGCGCGCCCTCTGGCACGGCGTGCGTATCCACGTGGGCGATGCGTTGGAAGCACCGCCAGCCGGTGTCGACACCCAGGAAGACCTCGAACGCGTCCGTCGCCTGCTGGGCGCCTGATGGAAGTTCTGTTTGTATGTCTGGGCAATATCTGCCGCTCGCCAACCGCTGAAGGCATCTTGCGCCATAAGTTGCGTGAAGCAGGCTTGGCTGGCCAGGTTGAGGTGGCGTCTGCTGGCACCGGAGAATGGCATATCGGCAACCCGCCGGACCAGCGCAGCCAGCGTGCGGCGCTGGCGCGCGGCTATGACTTGTCGGGCCAGCGTGCCCAGCAGGTTTCCCGTGCTGATTTTGCCCGCTATGACCTGATCCTGGCCATGGACAACAGTAACCTGCGCAACCTCAAAGCCATGCAGCCAGGGCAGGGCAAGGCGGAGCTGGATTTGTTCCTGCGTCGCTTTGATGGCGAAGTGGACGAGGTGCCAGACCCTTACTATGAAGGTGAGCAAGGTTTCGAACGGGTCCTTGACCTGATCGAACGCGCCTGTGACTTATTGGTGATCGAATTGAAGGGGCGGTTATGACCTTGCAAGTGCGTGCGCAGGTATCGCTCAAGCCATTCAACAGCTTTGCCATTGATGTGAGCGCGCAATTATTTGCCGAGGCCCACAGTGATGCTGACGTGCGCGAGGCCATCGGCTATGCCGCCGCACACGCGGTGCCGTTGCTGGTAATCGGTGGCGGCAGCAATTTGCTGTTGACCCACGATGTTCCGGCGTTGGTGTTGCGTATGGCGACCCGAGGCATTCGTGTGCTGAGCGACGATGGCACGCACGTGGTGGTCGAAGCCGAAGCGGGCGAAGCCTGGCATCCGTTCGTCTTGTGGACGCTTGAGCACGGCTTTTACGGCCTGGAAAACCTCAGCCTGATCCCCGGCACTGTCGGCGCCGCGCCGATGCAGAACATCGGCGCCTATGGTGTAGAGATCAAGGATGTCTTCGCCGGCCTCACCGCCCTGGATCGCCAGACGGGCGAACTGCGGGACTTCAGCCTCGACGAATGCAGCTTTGCTTACCGTGACAGCCTGTTCAAGCACGAAGTCGGGCGTTGGCTGATCCTGCGGGTACGCTTTTCCCTCAGCCGTGCCACTCACCTGAAACTCGACTACGGCCCGGTGCAACAGCGTCTGGTCGCGCAGGGCATCACCCACGCCACGCCAAGCGATGTGAGCCGCGCGATCTGCAGCATTCGCCGCGAGAAACTGCCAGACCCGGCAGAGCTGGGCAATGCGGGCAGCTTCTTCAAGAACCCACTGGTGTCCCAGGCCCTGGCGATTGAACTGCAAAGCCAGTATCCGGACCTGGTGGCCTACCCTCAGGCAGACGGCCAAATGAAACTCGCCGCCGGCTGGCTGATCGACAAGGCCGGTTGGAAGGGGTTCCGGGAGGGCGATGCGGGCGTGCACAAGATGCAAGCGCTGGTACTGGTCAACTACGGCACCGCCACCGGGCAAGAGATTGCCCAACTTGCGCTACGCATCCAGCAAGATATCTTCAAGCGCTTCAAGGTCGAGCTGGAAATGGAACCCAATCAGTACTGAGCTTTATCTGCTCTGAAAATGAAAATGCCCCGTATCTCGCGATACGGGGCATTTTTATTGCTGCGATTGATCAGTCATCGCGGCTCATGATGCCGAAGATCTGCAACAGGCTGATGAACAGGTTGTAGATCGACACATACAGGCTGATGGTCGCCATGATGTAGTTACGCTCACCGCCGTGGATGATGGCGCTGGTCTGGAACAGGATGCACACCGAGGAAAACAGCACAAAACCCGCGCTGATCGCCAGTTGCAGGCCGCTGATCTGGAAGAACATGCTGGCCACCACCGCCGCCAGCAACACGAAGAAGCCCGCGGTGATGAAGCCACCCAGGAAGCTCATGTCCTTACGGCTGATCAGCACGTAGGCCGACAGACCACCAAACACCAGGGCCGTCATGGCAAACGCCGAACTGACCACTTCCGCACCGCCGGCCATGCCCAGGTAACGGTTGAGGATCGGGCCGAGGATAAAGCCCATGAAACCGGTCAAGGCAAACGCCGACACCAGGCCCCAGGCCGAGTCACGCAGCTTGTTGGTCAGGAAGAACAGGCCATAGAAGCCGATCAACACGACAAAGATATTCGGGTAGCCGACGCGCATCTGCTGGGCCACGTAAGCCATCACGCCGCTGAATGCGAGGGTAAGGGCGAGCAAGCCGTAGGTGTTGCGCAACACGCGGCTGACTTCAAGCTGCTCAGCCTGCGCGTTGCCATTCACTGCGTAATTCTGTTCGCGCATGGCGACACTCCTTCAGTTTTGAAACGTTCAGTCGCAAAGATCATAACAGACGCCCTGTAACAAGCGATGCAGAGAGTTTGACAGTGTGTTTCATTCGGGTATTATGGCGCCCGCTGACACGGGATGGGCTACTATAATCCTGTGATGCACAAGGGAAATTGGCAGAGTGGTTGAATGCACCGGTCTTGAAAACCGGCGAACGTTAATAGCGTTCCCAGGGTTCGAATCCCTGGTTTCCCGCCAAGATTCAAACAAAAGCCCCACAATGCGGGGCTTTTGTGTTTCTGGGGTTTGGGTGCCACACGACGGTTTTTGAGAGGCGTTCCGAAACTTTCGGGTAGGCGTTCCGAAACTTTGCCTATTTTGATGGTTTAGCAGTGGCGCCAATCCTCCTGTAAACCCGCTTCGTAATCTCCTGCTTACTGTGTCCTAGTAGCAGGCTTGCGTCGCCAATATCGATGATTTCCGATGCTGCTTTCGGTCGGATGTCGCGAAACTGAAAACCGCCAATCTTCGCGGCCAGGAGCGGATCGCCCTCTTCGATTGCTTTGGCACATGCCTTCTCCCGCGCCTTGTCCCAGCGCAAGCGCAGCATTCCCTTCGTCATCCGCTTTCCGTGCCTGTTTATCAGCAAGTACTTCGAGAGGTGACCGGCATTCCTCTCCGTAATTTCCCGAATCAACCTACCCAAGCTGTTTTCTCCCTCCTCTGTGCACATCAGGATCCTTAGCTTCAGCCCTGTCTTGCCTTGCGTGACCAAGAAGTAATCGCCCTCAACGTCGTCCCTGCGCATGACGATCACGTCTGCTGGCCGCTGGCCTGTCAGGTAGCCCAAGTCCATGGCTTCTTTTAGTTCAGGCTCAGCCATCCCGTAGACCGCGTCCCAAACCGCGGCATTCGCGTAGTAGTCGCGCGGCGTTTCCTTGTTCTTACGGATGCCCTGGCACGGGTTCTCCCGCTCGGTCAGACCCCATTCCCGCGCCATGTTGAAAACGTGGGAGAGTAGGGCGATCTCCCGATTGGCCCGTACCTTGGCGGTACGGGCGTCGCGGTATCCAGCGATGCTGGCTGGTGTGATTGAGTCGATGGGCGCTCCATCGAACATGGGCCGCAATTGTTTGAGTTCGGCCAGATTGTCCTTTTGGGTGCGCTCGCTTTTTTTCGGAATGACGTCGCGGACGTATCGATCAAAGATCCCCTTCATCATCGTCAGATCGGCTGGCTTTTCTTTGGACTCAAGCTCTGCCCACTTCAATCGGGCTTTGCTCAAGTCTCCCCCAAGCGGGATCTCCTTTCCCGTTGAGTCTCTGTAGTAATAACCCACCCACACTTTACCGTTCTTGCGAGGGCGTTTTCTCCGCACCATTCCCGGCGGTAAGTCCCTGTTTTCAGTGTTTCGAGGTCGCATCTCAGTTCACCCTGGAGAAGTCAGGTGTCCAAGCTGGTCTCGCCGGCGGTTTGCTCTGTTCTTCGAACGTTGGACTGGTCATGCCAAGCTTCATACGAGCGTACATGCGCCCGACCAATGGCCGGCCACCACGGCTCTCAACGAAAACCCAATTGCGGTCGTTGAGCCATCTCCGTTGATGGGCACGCTGCTTATATCCAGTCAGGTCGGCCAGTTCTTCGTCCGAGAATATTTCAGTTTCTAAAGTTCTGGTGAATGAATGGTGCGTATACCCCAAGGCAGGCTGCGCGATCGGGCGTTCCTGAGCGTTTAGCGTTGCATCAGCGAGCGCTGCCCCGCGCAGCTTTTCGTGGGGTACAAGTGCCTCGGCAGTGGCGCTGGTAGGAGCAGTAATGCCTGCTGCTGCGCAGCAGAGACTGTTTGTTTCTAGCGTGGCGCCACCATTGGCTGTGCGGAGCAAAGCGGGCAGGGCGTTGGTGTTTTCCTGGTGGTTCTTCATGCCGCTTTCCTCCGGTGGTCGATAGCGAGTCGGTCCATCAGGCGCTGGTGATAGGTGAGTCGAGCTTCTGCTGCAGGCCATGGGCGGATGGTTTCGGCCATGGGTTCGATGCCGACCAAGCAATCCCAGATAGCCGGATCGGTTGGCATGAGGTCGCGGCGCTCTGTCGCCAGTGCAATCAGGTCGGCCTTGTAGATGCAGGCGGGGAGTTCTGGAGCGATGTCGAACCGCTCGCAAATGCGCCACCAGATGCAGTCCTCGAAGTGCTGGTAAGCGCTAATCCACTGCTTGAGTGGCCGAGTCATGTCGCCCACGTAAGCCTCGGCAGCATCGTGGAGCAAGGCCGCGAGCTTGTACTCTTCCGGCACCAGCTCGGCGACGATGCAGCTGTGTTGGGCCACGCTGTAGAACTCGCGGGTGTGGCCGTTGAAGCGGCACAGGTGGGACAGCGAGTGCGAGATGTCCCGTGGGTCTATCATGTCGGTGTCGGGCTCGAACAGGTCGAAGCGCTTGCCGGTGGAGGTGAGGATCCAGTTCATGCGACTTCCCCCCTCAGTTCGAAACGATCCATCAGCGCAGCCATGTTCAGTGCTTTGTCACGTAGGGCAAGTGCCTGAGTTGCTTGGCTTTCGGATCTAACGGCGCGGAAAGTGTCTGCGGCGAGCTTCAGCTTTTCGGCAATGGCGAGAAGGGTGTAACGGTCTTGCGGTTCCCGGCTCAATAGGAGTTCGGTTCGCAAGCATTGATCTGACATTTCTTTGATAGAGGCTGCGTAGGCGGCTGAAGCTTCGTCCCGGCCCAAGACGTAGCCGTTGGAATGACCTTCGTCGTAGCCATCATTTTTGCCGTCAGTGAGGCCGCCTCGATATCCGACCCAGTAGAGGATTCCGGCGGCGATTACGATGCTGATCAGTGCGCAAATTTGAATTGCAGTCATGTGGTGTGCTCCTGGTAATTTCGTGGCTAGTGGTGGCAGCCGTCTGGGTTACTGATCTTGCTCGGTTGAATCGTTTTGTGGTCGCGGCATGTCTTCGTCCGCTCGGTAAGCTCGGATGTCGATCAGTGCTGCGACGTGTTTGATGTGGGCATACCGAATCGCCTTGACGCTGTGGTCCAGGGTGGTCACTGGCAGCTGAATACGCCCGTTGGCGATCGCCTCGGTGAAGGTCTTTTCGTTGAGGTTCTTGAAGTAGTGCACGCGCAGCTTTTCCAGGGGGATAAGCACGTCGCCGAAAAGTTGGTGCAGCATCTCAACAGTGGCGCTATCCGGTGCAGGTTGCAGTCGTAGCGGTGTCTGGCTGGTGTTGCTCATGGGCTGCGGCCTCTTTGCGTTTGAGTCGTGAAGGGTGGTTCCAGGCATTCAGGCAATGGCGTTTGGTCAGCTCCCGCAGATGCTCCGGCACTTCGAGGAGCGCAGCGTTGCGCTCCTCGCGTGTGCCCATGGCGACGATCTGGCGGGCGTACTCCCTAGGCCACGTCACGGTTGTCTACTGGGATGGCTGGCAGCTCGAGCCCCAGTTGGTCGGCGAGCCAGCGGATGCCGGCTTGTCGGACCTTGGTCGACTGGCTGTACTGCATGCCGGCGGTCTTGTGATACCAGTTGCCGTCTTTGACGCGCAGGTACTCGCGATCCCGCACTGGGAAGGCCGGCAGGTTGCGGTCGTTGAGCAGGCCCTTTTGACGCATGAGCAGGATCAGCTTGGGGCGGGTGAGGCCTAAGTACTTGGCGGCTTTTTCGAGGCTACGTTCCATCGCGACCTCTTAAGCGGCATGCGCGGCGGGAGTCGCCACGGCAGCCAGGTGGGTGATGGATTCGGCGACCATGGAATAGATCTCCACGTCGCTGCCGTACACCGTGAAGCATTTGGAGCGCGGCTTTCTGACGCCGATGCTCATGATGGTAGTGATGCCGGCGCGGGATTTGTTGCGATGGATCGCCAGATTGATTGGTTGCTCAAAACCCATGTCGAGACTGAGCGCGCCGCCGGTGCGTACCAGATCGAACACCTGTTGCCTGTGTTCGGTTTCAAACACGCCGTAACGGCGATCAGCGTGCGGCGTGGCAGGTGCTTCGGCAGGGTTGGCAGGCCCGTTGACGATCTCTTCAATGAAGTCCGCAAGCTTGAGGTGCATCTTCTTGCTGTTGGTCAGGGTCAGCGTGTGGCGTTCGCTGCCCAGCTCAACGGTGAAGTGTGTGTCGGCAATGCGGCGTTCGACTTTCAGGCGAAAGGACAGTGCCTGGCGCTGTGTCTCGGTGCGCAGGAGGTGGTTGAAAGTTTCGGTCAGGCTGACCTGAGCCTTGAGCAGGGCCAGGGTGCGGTTGTCGAGTTTGTACTTGTTCATGCGGCTTGCCCTCCGCCGTTCGGATCGAACGGAGCAGGCGCGGAGGGCTGTTTCAGTTTTGGTTTGGACGCGATAAAGGCGCAGCCGCAATCTTGTGCCAGGCGGCGGATTTCGAAGATGCGGAGGGGGTTAGCAGCGGCCGGGTGGACGTGCAGGGTTGCTGTGGTGTGCATGATATTGCCTCGCTCTGTGGTGAAAGAGTGAGATAAAAATAACCTAAAAGGTTAATGTGTCAACAAAAAAACAACCTAAATGGTTGTTTTCGTCTGGAATAGACTTTGTGGTGGCATATTGGTAGCTTTGTCGAAGCCCTTACACCTCAGTGAGAAGACCATGGATCCGGTGTGCATTAAAAATGTCGTACTCGAAGGCATTCATCAGCGTTATAACCTTGATATAGATTTTCACGAGACTTTGAATGTTTTGCACGGCCAAAACGGCACTGGAAAATCTACCTTAATTCATATTCTTGCTAATATCGCGAATAATGATTTCTTAAGGTTTATATATTTAGATTTTTCTTTAATAAGAGTTACATACTCTGATGGTAATTTCGTTGAAATTACTCAGGTAAACGAGGAGGGGGCTCGGTACACCGTAAAGTCTAAGAGTTCGTTAGAGCTGGAGTTTACCAAGGTCGAGGCTTTGGAGACTTTGAATGGCTTAGATGATGAGCGGTTTAGACGTGATTTTTTGACTGATCTAATGGTTCGCCAGAAGCAGTTTATTGAAGTCAACGAGTTGCCTAAAATAAAATCTTCTTATTTTCCGGCATTTCGCACAATGCTTGAAGCTTGGTCCTCTCAAGAAGAGGATGCTCGGCGGGTATATGGTCGTAATGGGCCAAGTGTTTCCAAGGTCACTTCTTTTGCGCGAAATCTCTTTGGGCGTTTTCTACCCTCGATCAACTATCCCTCTCCTTTAGACATTGAATACAATCTGAGGGAGGAAATTCGGGACGCGCAGTTAAAAATCGGTCGATATGAAAGCTCTATTTTTTCTCAGTCATTTGTTCGAGTGTTTTCAGCTATCTTGAGTGGTGCGGAGGGAGATGCTGGGGTTGCAGAAAAGCTGTTGGAGGAGATTTCTGAACTTACTAATGCAAGCGCTATTAGCGTAATGAACGATTTTCAGGGCCCTTCTTATGCTTATGCTGAACTGCAACGCTTAATTGGTAGCAGCCGCGAGTCACAGAAGCTTGCTAGTTCAGCCGCTGGAGCGCTCACTGTTTACCGCGATGCATTATTGGAGCGGCAGCAGTTCCAAGCTGAAATCTTTGCGAAAATTAATAAATACTTTGATGCCGTTAACGCCTTTCTTGATCAAAAGGAGCTCAGGTATGAACCTGACTCGCACAGACGCATTCCAAAAGTTGGATTAAAATTTCCTGATGGCACTTGGAGTAGTGTCAAGGTGATGTCGTCAGGTGAAAGGCAACTACTTACCATGTTATATGCAGTTACTAAGATGAGTTCTGATTCTCTGGTTTTGATTGATGAGCCAGAGTTATCTCTACATATCGATTGGCAGGAAGAACTTCTTAGTAAAATGATGGGCCAGCTTGGTGCTCGCCAGATTATTGTATGTACCCATTCCCCCTCAATTGCTGCTGACTATGACCAATTTATGATTGAGGTGGAACCGATTTATACGGAGCGGCACGGTCCTCGTGCTAATGCAGTAGACGACGACGAGGAGCTAATCTGAATGGAGCTAAAATATAATATTCCAAAGTATGTTGCAATGACTCGTATGAGCGGAAAGGTTCGGGTTTTAGTTGAGGGGAAAGACGATAGAGGGCACGTATTGAATTTGTTACAGCAGGTTTACCCAAAAGTTAAATTGAGGGTTGACTCTGCTGTTGAGATAAATGGCGATTGTAATTTAACAAAAATGAATAATCGTGCAAAGATTGAGAAAATCCACGGCCAATGTAAGCAGGGCAGCTTTCATCGTAAGTTGTTTTTCCTATGTGATCGTGAGTTCAGAAACTTCGATGTGGGCGTCATTGTAGTGGATACTCACGGCGAGCATGAATCTGATGGTAATTTATCTTGGACGCTCGGGCACTCTATAGAAAACTACTTTCTCAGTCCGATAATGCTTGGCGAAGGGTTTCGATATCTTTCGACTTCAGGTTTTAAGTCTCAAGCAGTAACATTGTTTTGTAGTGTGTTTGCAGACGCTATTAGGAAAATTGCCGCTTTGACACTGGCGGCGAAAGAATTGGGTTGCGCTAATTATCCTGCTAGCCAGATCGCATGGCCAGCTATCGATTTGAATGAAGGATGCGTAACTTTCGATAGGGGAGAAGGACTGAATGCTTTTCAACTTCGATTTTGGGCGGTGTTCGACAAATATATCGGCGTTGTTGACAAGTCTGAGGAAGTTGTTTGCTCCAGGCTTTGTCGGGGGCATACAGCGGTTCTTGTTCTTCAGCGAATATTTTCAGCTTGCTTGTATCATGTTTCTCGTTCTACTGATGAGGAGGTTGCAAGATATGATGCAAACCTATTCAATAATGTCGGTGAGGTTAATATATCCTCGGCATTGTCAGAGGCATGGATCAGGCAGGTAACTGCTGGAGTTGGAGGTGCTCTATATCCTGTTCCCCTTGTGCAATCAATATGTGCTGTCTCCGCATAAGCTGTATGTATGAGGTTGTCGCTGGTTTATAAATCGGATATTTTCCAGCGGGCTCTTCCGCAGATGCTCCATTCTTCTGTCATTCGTATGATCCGTTCAGGCCAGTCGGGGTTTAAAGCAAAAAGGTAAAGCTCATTACCTTCTTGCTTTAGCTGTTTGAGCGTTGCTGCCTGATCTCGTGTACGTTTGGCTGCTACGAAATGTCCTGGAAGCGCCTCTAGGGAAGGGTCAATAACCACCTTGTCGCCTTCGACGAATCTAGGCTCCATGCTCATTCCCTCGACTCGTAGTATGAAAGCCCTGGGGCCGACTGGCCCCGGAGCATCGATCCACTCCTCCGCATCTCTAGGGTCGAAAGCCTCCTGTAGCTCGCACCAAGCGCCTGCCACTATTGATCCAATCACTGGCAGTTTCCTGCCTGTGTGGCTTAACACGGTCGCGTTGCTTAACTCCCCGAGTCCATACGGCATATCTAGGTAGCCATTGTGGAGGCCTAGTGCGCTCTCAATTTCACGAGCTATTTGATCCCCGATCCCTTTCGTAGGATTTTTTCCTCCGAAAGCACTCACTTGCGCAGGTGCTTTGCCTAAGCGGTCGGCAATGTCAGTGAGCCGAAGCTTTTTCTCAACGAGAAGCCTTCGGAAATTTTGTAGACGCGTGTCTGAGATTTTCATTAGCCAATTCTGTCTCGATTAACCTTATGGGTGAATGTCCTAAAAGGTGTTGAAAAAAATAACCTTATAGGTTAATTTCTTGGCATGGAGGAATTTTTATGAATCTACGTGACTACATTGAACAGCTCGACGCCAAGTCTCTTGACTGTTACGCCCAGCGGTGCCAAATCGCTGTCAGCTATCTGCGGCTTCACGTCAAATATCCTAGCAAGGACCCAAGCGTCTCTCTGATTAAGTCTCTGGCTCGCGAGAGCGGGGGAAAGGTTTCTCTTGCCGAGGTTCTTGAGCACTTCAGAATTACAGAGGACTGCCTGCACAGCGCTTAATAGTCAAGAAAAAGGCGACCCAAGGGCCGCCCAGTTCCTCCCGGCACACACCACCACAGTGCTGTCGGGTCGCGATGTAGGAAGGAGGGCACACCACATGCAAACCACCTCCCCTTATCGCGCTCCCAAGACACGGATGTCTTGGGTTGCTGCCTTTTCCACCACAGATTAGGCAGCTGTTGCGCCAGAGGTGAGCAACGGATTGTTCGCCTCGGCACGGTGCCGGTTTCGATCCCTAAGATCTGGCCGGCGTTTGGGCCCTTTCAAGCCACGCGACAAATGTAACACCACTGCATGTCGCGGGGCACTGGCAACTTTGTAGGATTAATGCCATGAGCCGAGTAGCTTTAAGCTGTGTTGAGAGAGCGCAAAAGGAAGTACTGACGCTCGAATTATCCCTGTACCATGCCGCACGGGACTATCCCGGTGGTGCCGCTGCAATCGCAGCCACCACCGGTAGAAATGCCACCACGCTGCAGCACAAGTTGTCTCCCACCCATCCCTCCCACACGGTCAACATTCAAGAGTTCGGCGAGATCCTTGAGCTGACTAAAGACCGCCGCATTCTCGATGCGGTGCACGGCCTTGTCGGCGACACGATCTGGCAGGAGCTGGCCGAGGCGTACACCAATGACATGCCCGAAACCCTCACCACGGGTATCGCGCAGTTCTTCCGGCAAGTCGCGGATTTATCCGAGACCTGGGCCAAGCACATCGGCGACGGCAAGGTCGACGACGGCGAGCTGGCTGAGATCCGCCAGTTGGTATTTCGCGGCATTCAGGGATTGTTGGGCATGTACAACCGCGCCCGCTACGTCAACCAGACGACTTGTGGGGTGGGACGTGGCTGATATCGCTGATTTCGCAAATGACCTGGTGCAAGAGCGCATCGATCAAGCCGTTGCTGCACGCTTGGCGCTGATGTCCAACACGGCTCAGAATTCGCTGATGTTCTGTGAAGAATGCGATGGCCCCATCCCCGAAGCCCGTCGTTTGGCACAACCCGGTTGCACGCTCTGCATTGAGTGCAAGACCGTCGATGACCAGAGGGCTGCCCGTTATGCTCGATGACGTGCTCAATCAGTTCGCGGACTACGGTCTCGAACCCGCGCAGCCCCTCGTATACGGAAAGCTCACTCGCTGCAAAACCACCCAGGATAAGGGCAAGGAAAAGAACGGTTGGTACGTCATCCACGAACACCGCACCGACAAGAACGAGACGCTGATCTTTGGCAGTTTCGGTGACTGGCGCTCCGGCGAGACCCAGAAGATCAAGGTCAAGCCCGGACGCATGAGTCCTGAGGAGCGTGAAGTCATGCGCGCTCGTCAGGAAGACGCCAAGCGCAAGGCTGCTGAGATCGCTGCCAATGCTTCACGTCGAGCCGCCAACCGTGCCGCCGGCCTGTTCAGGCGCATGCCGGAAAAGGGCAAGAGCGCTTACTTGGATAGAAAGCAGATCGTCGGCTTCAAGGTTCGCTATGCGCCCCGTACCGGCGCTTTTTTAGTGCCCATGTGCAACGTGCGCGACCAGATTGTCGGTCTGCAGGTGATCTTCCCCGCGAAGCAAGAGGACACCGGGCGCGACAAAGCGTATTGGCCTTACGGCATGTCGAAGGAAGGCGCCTTCCACCTGATCGGCCCACACCCTGAACCCGGCGAACCGGTGTTGGTGTGTGAGGGCTACGCCACGGGCGCAAGCCTGCACATGGCGACTTCGCTCACTGTCACCATCGCCTTCGACGCGGGCAACCTGCTGCCGGTCTCCAAGGCTATGCGCGAGCGCTTCCCCGGTTGCCCGCTGATCATCTGTCGCGATGATGACTGGAAGACCAAACGCCCCAACGGCGACCCCTGGAACCCTGGTGAGGAGAAGGCCAACAACGCGGCGCTGGTGGTCGGCGGCCAGGTGGTTGCCCCTGTATTCTCCGGCGAGCGCGAGATCAAGTGGACCGACTTCAACGACCTGCACGTCGCCGAAGGTTTGGAGGCCGTTCGCCGCCAGGTGCTGGCGGTGGTCAAGCCTCCTGCAGCGGGTGGTTGGAAAGACCAACTCGCCCGCACCGAGAACGGCTCCCTGATCGCGCACATGCAAAACGTCGAGCTGATCCTGGGCAATGACGAGCGCTGGGCCGGTGTCATCGGCTACAGCGTGTTCAGCTCAAAGATCGTCAAGCTGCGGTCGGCGCCCTTCGGCGGCGGTGCCGGTGACTGGGCCGACATCGACGACATGCGGGTGATGAAGTGGCTCGCGCAGCAATACAACCTGCGGGTCAAAGCGTCCCATGTGATCGAGGCGGTCAGCGTGGTTGCGCACGACCATGCCTTCCACCCGGTGCGCGAGTACCTGGAGAAGCTGGAGTGGGACCGCGTACCTCGCATCGAAACCTGGCTCACGGATGTGCTGGGCGTCCAGGCCAGCGAGTACTCGGCCAAGGTCGGCAAGCGCTGGCTGATCTCGGCGGTCGCTCGAGTAATGCGCCCAGGCTGCAAGGCTGACTCGGTGATGATCCTCGAAGGCGGGCAGGGCGCTGGTAAGTCCACGGCCATGGGCGTCCTCGGCGGCGAGTGGTTCATGGACACGCCTTTTGCCCTCGGTGATAAGGACAGCTTCCAGGCGATTCGCGGCAAGTGGATCGTCGAGCTGGGTGAGCTGGACAGCTTCAACAAGGCCGAAAGTACCAAGGCCAAACAGTTCTTCTCGGCGTCCACCGACACCTACCGCGAGAGCTACGGCCGCAGAACGAATGACGTGCCACGCCAGTGTGTTTTCGTGGGCACTACCAACCAAGAGGAATACCTCAAGGACGCCACGGGCAATCGCCGCTATTGGCCGGTGTTCTGCAACAAGGTCGACCTGGAGCAATTGCGCGAGATTCGCGACCAGCTGTGGGCTGAGGCTTTGTTCTGCTTCGAGGCTGGCGACATCTGGTGGGTGGCCAAGGACGAATCTTGGATGTTCGCCGAGGCCCAAGACGAGCGATTCGTCGTCGATGAATGGGAAGGGCCGATCTTGGCCTGGATGGAAGAGTCGCAGATCGGCGAGACCGCCACCGGCAACGAGATCCTCACCCAGGCGCTCAAGCTGGACTTCGGCCATTGGGGCAAGCCTGAGCAGATGCGGGTCGGGGCGATCATGCACCGGTTGGGCTGGCGCAAGCGGCGCATGCCGGCATTGCCTAAGAGTGGGGTGCGGCCCTGGGCCTATGTAAAGCCTGCGGGTTGGGGGCGTGCGTCTGCGTTGCAGCAGTCGGTGATCGAGGAGCCTTGCTTCGATGATTAAGCGAATCGACGAGATGCTCAAACTATGGGCGCAGGATCTGCACTCACCCATGCCGGAAAACATGGGCGGGCCGAGCGGCGGCAACATGATTGCCATGCTGATGGAATGCAAGGGCGAGTTGATACGCGGCACACGCGGCAGTCGGGTACTGCTGGATGAATCGGCCGACATCGAGCTGATCGTCAACAAGCACTTGCCGCCGCAGCTGTCGGTCGTAGTGCGTGAGCATTACTGCAATCACGAAAGCTTCCTCTCGCAGAAGTACACCCATTGCGGATGCGGTCGGGATACCTACTACCAGCGTCTGCACGAAGCCCACCTGCACATTGCCGGCATGCTGATGGGGAAGGCTGCATGACCCCCGGCGTTACTCCGTGTGCCTTTGTCCTACTGTCCGCCCTTGTCCGACTGCCATTTAGCGCAGTTGGACAGGCGCAGGCCGCGCTGTTGTTGTCCTGTCCTACCGTCCAACCTTCACCCGACCCACGCACACATGAGCATAGCGGGCACGTAATCGCGCCCATGGCGCGCACGCGTGCTTTTAGCTTTCTCTCTATACACAAGAGAAAAGGAATAAAGGTAGGACAGTAGGGCAGAGCCCCGTATTCAGGCGCCTGTAGCTGTCCTGCTTCGATCAAGAGTAGTGGGACAGGTCAGACGGGGCACCAGAAGCGATAGCCGAATGAATGCGTTGTACCTGCGTTGCACCTGCGTCATACCTGTATTGCACCTGTATTGCGCCATGGCATTAAAACTCACTTGCTGCCACCGGAATCGACCTGTAAAAAGTACCCATCTTCGATAGGTGCGACCGCAAGCAGCGGGACTCACCACCACACTGAACCCGGCCATCGCGCCGGGTTTTTGCGTTTATGGGGTAGGGCGATGACGAACGAGCAGCAAGCGCTTATAGAGATGCCGGTCTGGATGGTGATCCTACTGTCCCTGGTCGGCGGGATTTCCGGCGAGGCATGGCGGGCCGACAAGGCGGGGGTGAGCGGTTGGTCGTTGGTTCGCCGCTTGCTGCTGCGGTCCGGGGCCTGCGTGGTCTGCGGGCTTTCCACCATGATGCTGCTGCATGCATCGGGTATGTCAGTACTGGCAGCGGGGAGCATCGGCTGCCTCACCGCGATGGCCGGCGCTGATGTCGCCATCGGCCTGTACGAACGCTGGGCCGCCAAGCGGTTGGGCGTGTGCGATGTGCCACCCTCCGGCGGTGGTCAGGCGTGATGGGCTGGAGGCCTCGGAATACGTGGCCTCCAGTGAATTGCATCAAAATTAAGCGCCGAGAGGTCGCCGGGGACCCTGGCGGCATCCGAGGGACACGGGGCATGAAACCCGCGGGAAAGCGTTAGCGGCAGGCCCGCCAGCTTACTGAAATTCAATCCATTGAAATTGAAAGGTTTCCATTGAAAAGCCGTTGAAAAGGAGGGCTTATGACGGATCCACTGTTCCTGTCTAAAAGCGCTTTCGCGGTTCGCATCGGCAGGACGCCGAGCTACATCACCTGGCTGAAAGACAACAACCGCCTGGTGCTCTCGCCAGATGGCAAGAAGGTCGACGTGCTGGCAACCGAAGCACTGATCCTCGAAACCGCCGACCCCAGCAAGGCCGCCGTCGCGGCTCGACACCAACAAGACCGGCTCCAGCGTGATGTTTACAGCCAACTGTCCCCCATGGTCGAGCCGACTAACACGGCTGCGCCGCCGCAGCCAGCTGGCGCGAAGAGCGGGCAACCCGACTTCCAGAAGGCCCGCGCACACCGCGAGTACTACCTGGCCCAGCTGGCCGAAGCCGAGTTTCACAAGGTGCAGGGCTCGCTGGTGGATATGAAGGCGGTCACCACCGGGGCCTACAACGCCGGACGCATGCTGCGCGATCAACTGCTCAGCATGCCCCCGCAACTGGCCCCTGAACTGGCCGCAATGACTGACCCTTGGGAAATTGAGCAGCACCTGACCAAGGCGCTACGGCTGTCCCTGGAAGAGGCCGAGCGCTTGTCTTCGGCTGACCTTGAACGCGATCTGATCACTACGAGTTAACCCATGCAGACGGAAAAACCTGACGGCGCTGAGGTGTACCGTGAGGCGTATTTCCGTGGGCTTCGTCCAGACCCCAGCCTGTGGGTGGACGAGTGGGCCGACGAATACATGCGCATCCCGCGTGATACCGGCGCCGCCGAGCCAGGGAAATATCGCACTGTTCGAACGCCCTACGCACGCGAGCCGATGCGGTGCCTGTCACCGGCTCACCCGTGCAAGCGCGTAGTGACCATGGTCGCCTCGCAGTTGATGAAAACCCAGATCGCCCTGAACTGGATCGGTGCGCTGATCCACATGGTGCCGTCGAACATCCTCACGCTGCTGCCCAGCCTAGGCCTGGCAAAGCGGGTGTCGTCGCGGATCGGCAAGACCATCAAGGCCACCCCGGTGCTGCGCGAACGTGTGGCGTCGAGCCGCTCGCGGGACTCGCGCAATACCATGGACACCAAGGAGTTCGAAGGCGGCTCGCTGTACGTTACCACCGCCGGCTCTGCGGCCAACTTGGCCGAGCTGTCGGCACGCTACGTGTACGGCGATGAGATCGACCGTTGGGAAGTCGACGTAGGCGAAGAGGGCGACCCCATCGAGCTGGCGGAAACGCGGGGTAGTACCTTCGGCCGCAATGCCAAGTTCTACTTCTCCAGTTCGCCGACGATCAAGGGCGCCTCGCGCATCGACGATCTGTTCGAGGGTAGCGACCAGCGTTACTACTACGTGCCGTGCCCGACCTGCGGGCACATGCAAACCCTGGAGTGGGAACGACTGCATTACTCCCAGGACTTCAGCGTCGTGCATTACGAGTGCGCCGGGCCTGACTGCGACGTGCTGATCGAGGAACACCACAAGGGCGATATGCTCGCCCGTGGCGAGTGGCGCGCCCATGCCAAAGGCGATGGCGAGACGGTCGGCTTCCACCTCAACGCGCTGTATTCACCGCTGGGTTGGACGGGCTGGAAGTCGCTGGCGAAGCAATTCGAGAAGGCGAAAAAGGCCCAGGCCAAAGGCGACCTTGAACCCATGCAGGTGTTCTACAACACCCGTCTGGCTAAGGTGTGGGACAGCGCGCAAGAGCAGACCAAGGCATCGGTACTGATCGAGCGGGCACGCCGGGAAGGGTTCTCCCTCGGTGCAATGCCCGCCGCCGTGATGATGATCACGGGCGCCGTCGACGTACAGGCCGACCGTCTGGAGTTCATGGCAATGGGCTGGGGTGTCGGCATGGAACGCTGGGTCATTGACCACCGGGTGATCGCGGGCGACCCGTCGGACGAGCGCACCTGGGCGGTGCTTGATGAACTGCTGAAAGAGCGGTACCGGCATCCCTGCGGCGTCGGCCTGGGCATTCTCGCGGTCGCCGTCGACTCCGGCGGTCACCACACCGACGAGGTCTACCAGTTCTGCCGCGTGCGGCGCTGGCGCAACATCTTCGCCATCAAGGGCGCGAGCAAACCCGGTAAGCCGGTGATCGCTCAGCGGCCGTCCATGGTTGATGTGACCTGGAAGGGCCAGACCGAACGCGGCGGCGCCGAGCTGTGGTTTGTCGGTACCGACACCGCAAAAGACTGGATCTACAACCGTTACCCGTTCGAGTCCGGCCCAGGTGCGCTGCACTTTGCCAACGACCTGCCGGACGAGTTCTTTGCCCAGTGCGTGGCCGAGCGCAAGGTCGCCAAGTACGTGCGGGGCCACAAGCGTATCGAGTGGATCAAGGGCAAGGCCGAGCGCAACGAAGCCCTCGACCTGATGGTGTATTGCCTGGCGATGGCGCATTACCTCGGCATCAACCGGTATCAGGAACACGACTGGGACCGGGTCCGGAACTCACTGGCACAGGCCGGTTTGTTCGATGAAAAGGTGGTCGCTGCTGAGCGTGTAACGGTTGCCCCACAGGCTACCGCGACACCGCAAGTGGCGCCGCAACCCGTTGCCCCGGTCGCCCAACCGCGACCCGCTGCACCCCCACAACGCCGCAGTTCCACCAGCGGTTACCTGAAGAGACGCTGATATGTCGTTTACTCCGAAGCACCTCGAAGCCATCGAGCGCGCCATCGCACGCGGTGAAAAGACCGTGCGCTACAGCGACCGCACGGTGGAATACCGCTCCATCGACGAACTGCTCAAGGCTCGCGACGAGATTCGCACGTCGCTGACCAACGCTGCCGGCCCGCGCTCTCGCGTGGTTCGGCTCATGCATGGAGGCAAAGGACTCTAATGGCCCGACATTATCCGACGCTAACCCGTAATGGATTCTTGCTGCCGTCGAACATCAAGGCCAGTTACGAAGGCGCCGGAGAGGGCCGACGTTCGGCCAGTTGGGAAGCCACCGACAAAGGCATCAACAGCATCAACACCCCGGCACTGCGCAACCTGCGGGCTCGCTCGCGGGCGGCGGTGCGCAATGACCCGTATGCGTTCAACGTCATCGACAAGCGCGTCAGCAACCTGATCGGCACCGGCATCACGCCCAGGCCGACCACGAACGACGCGGCACTGCGCAAACTCAAGCAGCAGCTGTGGGACGACTGGGTGGATGAAGCGGACGCAGACGAGCTGACCGACTTCTACGGCATGCAGGCCCTGGTGGCGCGCACCGTGGAAACCGCTGGTGAATGCTTTGTGCGGTTGCGGCCGCGCAGCCCGAGCGAAGGTTTGGCGGTGCCGCTGCAACTGCAGGCGCTGGCGCCTGAGTTTGTCCCACACGACAAGTTTGAGACGGCCAAAAACGGCAACGTTATCCGCGCCGGGATCGAGTTCAATCCAGCCGGTAAGCGTGTGGCATATTGGATGTACCTCTCGCATCCGCGCGATTCATCGTCGTTGAACGCCGGTTACAACCAGTTGGTGCGGGTGCCAGCGACGCAGGTGCTGCACATCTTCGAACCGATGGAGCCAGGGCAACTACGGGGCGTGCCGCGTCTGGCACCGGTATTGAAACGCTTGCGCAGCCTGGACAACTACGACGACGCGGTGCTGTTTCGCCAGGAGGTGGCAAACCTGTTTGCTGGCTTCATCAAGCGACCGGCGCCGGACAGCGGACACCAACCGCGTGACCCGGTAACGGGGCAACTGCTGACCACCGACCGCGACGGCTTCACACCGATGGTGGCCTTGGAGCCAGGCACCATGCAGGAGCTGGGGCCAGGTGAAGAGGTGGAGTTCTCCAAGCCACCGGACGCCGGCAACAACTACCCGGACTTCATGCGGCAGCAGCTAATGGCTGCGGCAGCGGGTTCGGGCACGCCGTACGAGATCCTCACGGGCGACATGCGCGAGGTCAACGACCGGGCGCTGCGGGTGGTGCTCAACGAGTTCCGGCGGCGCCTGGAGCAACTGCAATTCGGCGTCTACGTGCATCAACTGTGCCGCCCGGTGCGTGCCGCCTGGATGGACATGGCGGTGCTGTCCGGTGCCCTTGTACTGGAAGACTACGCGCAACGTCGACGCGAATACCTGCGTACACGTTGGGTGCCGCAAGGCTGGGCCTACATCCAGCCGGTGCAGGATGTGCAGGCGCGGCGGATGGAAGTGCAGGCGGGCTTCGGTTCACGCAGTGAGATGTGTCTGCGCAACGGTTACGACGCGGAAACCATCGACGCGGAAAACGCCGCTGACCTCGCCAGGTCCACGGATCTGGGCCTCAACTACACCACGCTTGATGCCATCGAGCCGACAGATGACAAGGAACAACCATGAGTAAAAAAGCGATCCCGCGCATTTATGACAAGGCTGGCAAGCAGGTAAAAGTCGTGGATAAGAGTTGGTACACCTTTCATGCCAGCGGTGAAGCCGAGCAGCAAACCATTGAGGTGTTTGTATACGGCGAGATCGGCACCTGGGGTGTCAGCGCTAATCAGTTTGTCCAGGACCTGCGTGCCATGGATGACGGCGCGTCGCCGGTAATCGTTGCGTTCAACAGCATCGGTGGCGACTTGTTCGACGGCCTGGCGATCCACAACGCGCTGTCGCGCTTAGGCGAGCGCTGTACCGGGCGTATTGATGCGTTGGCGGCCAGTGCGGCGAGTGTCGCGGTGTGCGGCGCTCATCGCGTTGTGATTGCGGCCAATGCAATGCTGATGATCCACAACCCCTACACCTTTACCGGTGGTGATGCCGAAGACTTCCGCCGCGTTGCTGATGTGCTGGACCAGACCCTGGAAGCGATCATAGCGGCCTACAAGTCCAAAGCACCGGATATTGACGAGGCCGAGCTGCGGCGCATGGTCAACGCCGAGACTTGGCTGACTGCCAATGAGGCGGTGGCGCTGGGCCTGGCAGATGAGGTGGGCGACGGCCTCAAGGTCAAAGCCTGTCTCGGCCAGGGCAGTGTCTTGCAGCGCTTCCAGCATGCCCCGGCTGAATTGCTCGCCCAGTTGAATGAAGAGCCAGATGTCGAACCGCCTGAACCGGTCGACCCACCGGAACCGGCGCCCGTATTGGACGCTGCTGGACTGGCACTGATGGTCACCAAGGGTTGCGCGGCGGCCGGCATCAGTAACCTGGTGGAGCCGCTGCTCGCCACCACCAGGCTGGAAAGCGAAGCGGTAGTTACGGCAGCACTGACCAACGCGAAAACGCTGCATGGTCTGTGTGTAGCCGCACGATTGCCGGAACTGACCGCTGAGTTTATCTCGGCGGGTCTGGATGAAAGCGCAGTTCGTGCTCGGCTGTTCGACAAGCTGGTCAGCAGCGGCGGTGGCTTTGAGATCAACAACAGCCTGCCGCTGGACAACGACCCGGAACCCACCATTAAGGCCAAACAGGTCGACACCCAATCAATCTGGGCTACCCGTCAGGCGGCACAGAACGGAACCTCGAAAGGAGCAAGAGCATGAAAATCGAATCGATGCACGCGGGAGAGTTCCTGCTGTCCGAAGGCGCTGGCAACATTTCCCGCGAAGCGATCAATGTCGCAGCCGGGCCAGCCCTGGAGCCGGGCCAGATCCTCGGCCTAGTCACCGCCACCAGCGAGTTTGCCCCGTACCAGCCAACCGCCGAGGACGGTACCGAAAACGCCGTCGCGATTCTGTATGGGCCGCTGGGTGAGTCCGATGTGGCCCGGCGTGGTCGTGCCATCGTGCGGCTGGCCGAGGTCAGCGAAGCGCACTTGACCAGCCTCGACCCTGCCGCTGAAAAGGCCCTGGCCGCCCATTTCGTGATCGTCCGCTAAGGCGTTCACCTCATTTATCCATCCCGCCGAGTGCGGGATTTTTCGTTTCTGGAGAGTACCCCATGGCCGATATCGCCATTTTTGAAGACGATGCATTCAGCGTCTCCTCGCTGACCGCTGCAATCAATGAGCAGGAATACCTGCCGGGCCGTATCAGCAGCCTTGGCCTTTTCCGCGAAGAGGGCATCAGCACGTTGACCGTGCAGATCGAGAAAGACGGCGACACCCTGGCCCTGGTGCCATCGGGTGAGCGCGGCACCTCGGGCCTGGTGGTCGGCGGGACCAAGCGCACGTTGATCCCGTTCAACACCGTGCACCTTCCTGAGCGCTTCACCATCAAGGCCGACGAGATCCAAGGCATTCGCGCCTTCGGCACCCGCAGCGAATTGCAGGCCGTGCAGGATGTGGTCAACAAGCGCCTGGCAAAGGCCCGACGACAGCTGGATGCCACCCACGAATTCCAGCGCATGGGCGCGTTGAACGGACAGGTGCTGGATGCCGATGGCAAGACAGTCCTGTTGGATATTTATAAATCCTTCGGCGTGAATCGCCAGAAGCTGCCAATGGGCTTGAACAGTCCAGATACCGAGCTGCGGGTCAAATGCGGTGAAGCCCTGGATATGCAGGAAGAAGCCCTCGGCAGCGTCACCAGCAGCGGCTCTCGCGCCATGTGCGGCAAGAACTTCTGGAACAAGCTGATCGTCCACAAGTCGGTCAAGGAGACCTACCTCAATACCATGCAGGCCGCGTCTTTGCGTGGCGATGCTCGTGAAGCCTTCGAGTTCGGCGGGATCGTCTGGGAGCGTTATCGCGGCAAAGTTGCTGGTGTTGCGTTTGTCCACGACGACAAGGCGTTGCTGATCCCCGAGGGCGTTCCTGATCTGTATATCTCGTCCTTCGCACCGGCCGACTACATGGAAACGGTCAACACCCAGGGCATCCCTTACTACAGCAAGATCGAGCCGCTGCCGTTCAACAAGGGTGTGGCCGGCGAAGCCCAGTCCAACCCGCTGCACCTGTGCACGCGGCCTCGCGCGCAGATCCTGCTGGAGATGTGATCGTGGCCTTCCGCGATCTGATCGACGACATCGACGAAGTGGTCTTCGAAACACTGGGAAATAGGGCACGGATCGAGGGCCGCGAAGAGCCGGTGCTTGGTATGTTTGCCGCGCCCTGGTTGCAGCCGAAGCTCGGCAAGCTCAATACCGGCTTGCGTGAGCCTCGGTTTGAGATCCGCGTCAGTGATTCGGAAGGCTTGAAACGCGGGCTTTTGGTCAGCATCGACTTGCCCGCCCTGGACGGCGGCGGCGATTACGACTTGCTGCAGCTGGAGCCGAGCGGCGACGGTCTGGTCGCCTTGATCCTGAGGTTGCGCCCATGAGCATCGGTAGCTACGTCAAACCCTCGGCCGGCGGCGGGATGATCTCGATCCAGTCGTCAGCTGCAGATCTCCAGGCGTTTCAGGACTTCGCCAAGTTGGTCCCCAAGGCAGCTGCTGCGGCCCACCGACGCGCGATCAACAAGACGTTGGGCTGGTTGCGCACGCACATTGCCCGTGCCGTCAGCAGGCAGGAGCGCATTGCTGTCGCGGCAGTGCGTCAACGGTTACGCAGCTACCCAGTGTCCGGCGGGGCATCGAGCGGCAAGTTGTGGTTCGGCTTGAATGCCATCGATTCCAGCCGGATTGGCCGGGCGCGGCAAACCGGTAGCGGAGTGTCGGTGGCGGGGCGGCGTTATCAAGGCGCGTTTCTCAAGAAGGTCTATGGCAACAAGCCAGACATTTGGATTCGCACTGCGAGCAAGCACTTCAATGCTGACGATTATCCAGACAGCACGGTGTCACCTGGTCGCGGTGCAAGTTCTGGATGGGTCGCGGAGCATGGCAATCGTTTCCCGTTAGCCAAGGCCAAGGTGTCTCTGGAGCAGGCCCGTCTGCACTTTGAAAGCTGGATACAAAAGGCGGACGAGCGTCTGTTGGAGATCCTGCAGCAGGAGCTCAACTTCGAACTACAGAAATACTTGAAGAGGATCGGTTAATGGCTGACGAACCTTTTAGCCTGGACCAGCTTTACCGGGCGGTCGAGCAACACCTGGTGAGCCATCTGCCAGGGGTTCAGACGGTAAGTGCCTGGCCGGACATTCAGGATCGTATCGCTTTACCGGCGGTCTTTCTGGAGCTGGCCGAGATCGAGCCCGGTACCGATATCGGCACGGGTGAAACCACATTGGTGTGTAAGTTCGAGGCACGTATCGTCGTCGACCCGATCTATCCTCTGCATCAGCAACAGGCGGTGCAGTTGGCTACCCAACTTGCGGTCCTACTCCGGGCTCAGACCTGGGGGCTGGAAGTCGAGCCGGCAGAGTTCGTTCAGGCACTACAGGACTGGACCCAGCCAGTGTTGGATGGTTACACCGTTTGGCTGGTGGAATGGACGCAGCAGGTGTACCTCGGCCCTGAAGAGTGGCCTTGGCCCGATCAGCCGCCCGGCATGCTGTTGTTTGGCTTCAACAACGACGTCAAAGAGGAATTTGTTCCAGCGGAGGACTTGTGAGCGGCTATGTTGCTGCCCAGCACGACCGCATGCTTGCGGGGGTGGTCAAGGATTGTTTTGTGGTAGCAGTCGACTTGGCTGCCTCTCCGCCAGTATGTCGGGTTTCGGACGGCGAATGGACTAGCGCCTGGGTGCGCTGGCACAGCATCGCCGCCGGCAAGGCCAGGCATTGGAGGGCTCCGTCTCTGGGTGAGCAGGGGACATTGGTCAGTGCCAGCGGTGACGTGTCACAGGGCACGTTCATTCCGGGATTGTATGGCAACGCGGGTCCGCCACCGGATAACAGGGATCATGTGGAAGTGTGGCGGTTTGATGATGGCGGCTCGCTGATTTACGACTGGCAGGCCAAGAGCTACAGCATCACCCTGCCGAGCGGTACGGTGACCATCAAAGTCGCCAGTACAGAAGTGGTCGTGACGGACAGCGCCGTGAACGTGACCACCGGCAACATCAATCTGAAAGCAGCGGTGATGATCGACGGGGCGTTACACGTCACGAAAGGCATCACCAGTGCCGGTGCGATCATCGACGCTGGTGGCAACAGCAATCACCACACGCATTAATTTCAACCCACAAACAGCCCGCCCAGTGTGGGCTTTTTCATATCTGGAGTTTGCCTAATGAGTAAGTCTAGAACTGATGGCGATTCTGCCGAGGCCATTGTGGTTCCGGGGTTGAAGCCGGCACCGCTGGCTTTTCCCGTTACTGCTGACCCGGTTGAGTCCATCGGACCAGCGCGTGTTTTTCGCGACAAGGTTTTCACCTCGCGGACATTGATCCTACCCGGCGGCGGGACGCTTCCGATTGTTGCTGGTCGAGTTACCGCATGTGGTGATGATCAATTTGCGTTCTTGAAAGCGCATCCAGATCTGGAGCAATTGAAGGAGTAATCACAATGATCGGAATGGATCGCCACACCGGCCAACCCATTTCCGGCATCGCACACTTGCGGCAATCGGTTCCAGACATATTGGGCACGCCGTTGGGCAGCCGGCGGCATCGGATGGCTTACGGTAGCAAGCTCCGGCGATTTGTTGATTTGCCCGTCACCGATGGCTGGAAAAGCGCCGTGCAGGCGGAAGTCGCCCGCGCACTGGGTCGCTGGGAGCCGCGTTTGAAGCTGGATCAAGTGCGCGTCATTTCCGTTATCGGCGGGCAAATTAACCTGAAGATCGTCGGGCAGTACCTGGGCGACAGCGTCACGCTGGAGGTGGTCGTATGAGTATCGTGGACCTGTCGTCTTTGCCGGCGCCGACCGTGTTGGAGCCGCTGGACTTCGAAGAGGTTTTTCAGGAGGGGCTGGGGGTCTTTCGCGGATACATGGGCGGCAACTGGACTGCTGCGCTGGAGAGCGATCCGGTCCTTAAGGTGCTGGAGGTCGGCGCTTACATCAAGGTCGGCAACCGCGCCCGAGTCAATGACGCCGGCAAAGCGGTATTGCTGGCGCACGCCATACGCGGTGACCTCGATCACCTGGGGGCCAATGTCAACCTCAAACGCCTGGTCATTCAAGCAGAGGATCTGCTGGCCTTTCCGCCGGTTCCTGAAGTCAAAGAAGACGACGATGCGTTCCGGGAGCGCATCCAGTTGGCCTATGAGGGACTGACCACGGCCGGCCCGCGTAACAGCTACATCCTGCATGCGCGTAACGCCTCGGGGCTGGTGGCGGATGCCACGGCCGAAAGCCCGGCGCCTTGTTACGTGACGGTAACGGTGCTGGGATTGGACGGGGAGGGGGAGGCTTCACCGGAGCTGCTCGCCACGGTGGCAACTGCGCTGAATGACGACGATGTGCGGCCGGTGGGGGACAGGGTGACGGTTCAGAGCGCCCAGGTGATCCGCTACCAAATCAAGGCGATCCTGCACATGACCAGCGCGGGCCCAGAAGCTGATGCCAGTTTAGCCGAGGCGAAGAGTCGATTGGCGGCTTGGATCAATCCGCGCAAACGGCTCGGCGTTGAGGTGGCACGTTCCGGCGTAGACGCTCAGTTACACGTTGCCGGGGTATCTAGGGTTGAGCTGGTCGGCTGGCAGGACTTGGCCCCGACCAAAGCTCAGGCGGCGTACTGTACGGGCTACACCGTGACGCTGGCGGCTTGACATGAAAAGCCTATTGCCGATCAACAGTACGCAGCTTGAACGGGCCATGGAGGCTACGTTTTTCGAGAAAACGATTGTCCCGCTTCGCGACCTCTACAACGCTGATACCTGCCCGGTGCATTTGCTGCCGCATCTGGCATGGGCGTGGTCGGTGGATCGCTGGGATTACCGATGGACCGAGGCGACCAAACGCGCCGCCATCAAGGCCTCTTATTACATACATGCCCACAAGGGCACCATCGGCGCGTTACGCCGAGTGGTCGAACCGCTGGGCTATCTCATCGAGATTATCGAGTGGTTCAACATGAGGCCCGAAGGGACCCCAGGCACCTTTGCGTTAAAGGTCGGGGTGTTGGACACCGGTATCACTGAGGAAATGTATCAGGAGCTGGAGCGGCTGATTGATGACGCCAAGCCCGTCAGCCGTCATCTAACAGGGCTGGCGATTAGCCTGGAATCCACCGGGGCTATAAACATTTTTGCATGCATATCTGACGGAGAAGTTATTGATGTTTATCCGCCGGTACTGAGTGACATCGAGGTGACAGGTTTTATCGGGAGCGGGATTCGAGAGTGTTCCATAGATGAAATAGAAGTTTATCCTCCTGCGCCTGAACCTATCTCGGTTGACTGCTATGTCGGGGTGCCTGGTCGCGAACATTCCATAGACCATTTGGACGTATACACATGATTGATGCTAATTCGAAGTTTTTCGCGTTCCTGACGGCGGTTGGCGAGGCAAAGCAAGTTAAGTCAGATGCAGGGCTGCTAACTTGGAAGCTGACCCATATGGCTGTAGGGGACGCAAACGGTACTGACCCTATCCCTGATCGCTCACAGAAAACACTGATTAATGAGCGCCGCCGGGCTCCATTGAATAGCCTGGAGCCTCATCCGACTAATCCCGGGATCCTAGTAGCCGAGCAGATTATTCCGGCGGATGAAGGTGGATTCTGGATTCGCGAATTGGGACTTTTCGATTCTGACGGAGATTTGGTTGCCGTAGCTAATTGCGCGCCAAGTTACAAGTCGTTGCTAGCCCAAGGGTCTGGTAAAACACAAGTTATACGCATGAACTTTGTTGTTTCAAGTTCTACTAACGTTGTGTTGTTGATAGACCCGGCTGTTGTAAACGCCACTCGAAAGTATGTTGACGACTCGGTAGCGAATGCCGTCAACCGGCTTGATTTTAAACATTCGGCATTAGTCGCAACCACGGGCCCTGTGGTCCTGGCGGGCGTTCAAGCTATCGACGGATTCGCGGTGCCAGCGGGTTCGCGGGTGCTGGTTAAAGATCAAGTTCAGGCGAAGGACAACGGGCTGTACCTGGTCAGTGCTGATTCGTGGGTGCGCACGGTTGATGCCGATACCAGCGATAAGGTAACGCCTGGTTTGCTTGTCACGGTCGAACGGGGTACAGCCAACGCTGACACTGTCTGGCAACTGATCACCGATGGTCCGATAGTTCTTGGGACTACACCTCTGGCCTTTCAATGGTCTGCGGGGCAAAACGTCCCAACGCCGCCTGTTGATGACAGGTCTAAACGTAGCGCCAATACCGAGTCGGTACGAGCTCAGATCGAAAGCACCAAGCAGGCATTTCCTGTGCACGTCTTCCGCAAGAACCGTCTGATCAATGGCGCGTTCCAGATTTGGCAGCGAGGCAAGTCAGGCGTCGTTGGAAAAGCCAACGGTGACCCCGAAAGCACGTTCGGCCCGGACCGCTGGATGATTTACAGCCCAAAGAACGCCACCTGCAATTGGAGCCAGCTGCCGCTTGAGCAGGACGCCAATATCAACGAAGCAAAGTTTGCCCTGAGACTCTCGCGGCAAGGTGAAGGCAATGGCTGGAATCTCAGTCAGCGCATCGAGAACGTCGAAACATTGGCCGGCGGGAAGGTCACCGTCTCGTTTTATATGAAAACCAGCGTTCCACATACGTGTGCGGTGATTCTTCGCCAGAACTTCGGGGTCAACTCAACCGAGCCGAACGTCGATGTCGGCACATCGGTGGAGTTGACGACGGTATACAAAAAATACATCGTTACTCTCGACCTGGGCGGCGTTGTGAACAAGAACAAGGGCGTCGCGAACGACTTCCTGGAAGTTATCTTGGCCAGCGGGGGAGCCGGTGCCTACTACACGGACATTACCAACGTCCAGATCGAGTCCGGCAGCGTGGCGACTCCCTACGATTACAGAACGCACCAGGAGGAGTACCGCGCATGCTTGCGCTACTTCGAAAAGTCTTTCCTGCAGGATCACCCGTTGAAATCCAACAACGGTCCGGGGACCTGTATTGCCACCTTCACGCAATCCGCAGCAGCACAGGCCTCGCAGTCAGCCCTGCGTATGGACTTCCGAGAAGTGAAGCGCGTTGTTCCTACGCTGAAGCTATTTTCACCTGGTGAAAGCTCGTCGGAGATCTGGGCACAGTCGGCCGTAAAACCCTGCACTCTGACGAATATCCAAAGCTTGTGGTCGACAGGCTTTTCGCTTTCATGCCTTCCGCCGGCTGGGTCCATTCCTGGCTACACCCTGCAAATTGAGTGGACCGCCGAAGCGGAACTTTGAGGTGATGACTATGGATACAACTGAGTACAGATTCACCCCAGCCGGCGTCCGGCGGATGAGTGACCGCGTGTTCATCCCGGAAGATATGGGCAACAAAGAATGGGTAACTTACTTGGAGTGGGTCGCCGATGGCGGCCAAACCTTGCCAGAGAAGACCGTTGAAGAAACGGCGAATGAAGAGCGGCGCTGGCGAGACTTGGAACTTCAAGGTGTCGCATGGCTGCGTGAGCGTCACCGTGATGAAGTCGAGTTAGGCAGTGCGACGTCATTAACCGCCGATGAATATGCTGAGCTGCTGGCGTATATGCAGCTGCTGCGTGACTGGCCTCAATCAACGAAGTTTCCAGTGCTGAAATACCGACCCAAGAAACCTAGCTGGATCGCGCTACAAACCCAATAACGCCCCGCACTGTCGGGGCGTTTTGTATTCCGCCACACGTAACACAAACACCCTCCCGGCCTCGCTTATGCGGGGCTTTTTCGTTTCTGGAGCATTCGCTTTATGAGTTTCTTTCACGGCGTTACTACGACCGATATCAAGACAGGCGCGCGCACTATTTCCTTGCCGTCGTCTTCCATCATCGGACTTTGCGACACCTTCACCCCAGGCGTCCTCGGCGGCGGTACTGCCAAGGCCGGCGAGCTAAAGTTGATCACCACCGAGCGCGAGGCTATTGCTGCCTTCGGCGCCGACTCGGCGATCACCAAGGCTTGTAAGGCGATCTACACCAAGGCCAAGGCGGTGATCGTTGCCATCGGCGTGCCGAAGCTGGAAGACGCGGCGCTGCAAACCTCGGCGGTCATTGGCGGCGTTCTGGCCTCGGGACAGCGTACCGGCCTACAAGCCTTGCTCGATGGCAAAAGCCTGTACAACGCGCAGCCGCGGCTGTTGATTGCGCCAGGTCACACTGCCACTCAGGCGGTCGCTACCGCGCTTGATAGCCTGGCGCAGAAGCTGCGGGCAATCGGCATTCTTGATGGCCCTGGCACCACGGATGAGGCGGCGATGCTTTATGCCGATAACTTTGGCAATCGCAACCTGTTCATGGTCGATCCGGGCGTTCAGTACTGGGACACCGAGTCCAGCAAGACAGTTGATGCGCCGGCCTCGGCTTGGGCGGCGGGCTTGTTCGCTTGGACCGATGCTGAATACGGCTTCTGGGCCTCGCCGTCCAACAAGGAGTTCACCGGTATCACTGGCACTACCCGAGCTGTCGAGTACCTGGACGGCGACGAGACGTGCCGGGCGAACCTGCTGAACAACGCCAATATCGCGACGATCATTCGCGACGACGGCTATCGCTTGTGGGGTAACCGCACGCTGTCGAGCGATCCGAAGTGGGCGTTTGTCACGCGCGTTCGCACGCTGTTCATCCTTATGGATGCTGTGCAGGCCGGCCATAAATGGGCTGTTGACCGCTCGATCACCAAGACCTACGTCAAGGACGTTACGGATGGGCTGGATGCGTTCATGCGCGACCTCAAAGCCCAGGGCGCGATTATCAATTTTGAGGTGTTCCCGGACACCGAGCTGAACACTGCCAGCCAGATCGCCCAGGGCAAAGTTTATTGGCGCATCCGCTTCACTGACGTGCCGCCGGCAGAAAACCCGAATTTCCTTTTCGAAGTCACCGATCAGTGGATGACCGAAGTTCTTGAAGCAGCCTAAGGGGCCTAGTCAATGATTCCTCAGACCTTGTTTAACACGAACCTGTTTGTCGACGGCGTGAACTTCGCTGGCGACGTGCCGAGCCTTACGCTGCCCAAGCTGACCACCAAGACTGACGAGTATCGCGCTGGCGGCATGGCCGGTGCGATTGAGATGGACCAAGGCCTGGAAAAAATGGAGGCGTCCTTTGTTACCAAGGGCGTGCGCCGCGAGTCGTTGAAGTACTTCGGTCTGGCCGATGGCACAGCTTTCAATGCGACGTTCCGGGGTGCCTTCAAGGGGCAGAAAGGGGCCGTCACGGCGGTTGTCGCTACCCTGCGCGGTCGCCTCAAGGAGCTCGACCTGGGGGACTGGAAAGCCGGTGACCCTGCCGAGATCAAGCACGCCGTGGCAGTCGCTTATTACAAGCTCGAAATCGACGGGCGCCTCATGTACGAAATCGACATGGTCGCCGGGGTTCAGGTGATAGACGGCAAAGACCAACTCCTTGAAGTGCGCACCGCACTCGGCCTCTAAGGGAATAGATTCAAATGAATAAAGCAACGTCTAAAGCAGTACCGGCTTGGCTATCACTCACTGCGCTTGCAGCCGTCGTAACGCTCACGCGACCTACCAATGCCAACGGCGTGCTGGTCGAAACATTGACCTTGCGGGCCCCGCTGGTACGGGAAGTGCGGGCAGCCGACCGCGCCTCTAACGGCGACGAAGAACAGCGAGAGCTGATGTTGTTTGCTGGTCTGGCAGAGGTAGGTGTTAAGGATCTTGAAGGCCTGAAGCTGGCGGACTACCGCCGTGTTCAAGCCGCTTATGCACACTTGGTGCCGGATACCGACTATTCGGAATCAATGCCGCCGTGGCTGTCGGTCAACACTGATCGAGCCCAGGTCACCCTGACCTGCCCAAGCGAAGTTAATGGGGTATCGGTTGATACCTTGGCCCTGCGCTCCCCGACAGTGGGCGATGTGCGCGCTGCTAATCGTGACGCGGGCGGGGATGACGAACAGCGGGAATTGATTTTGTTTGCCGCGCTTGCCGGTGCGCCTGTCACGGACCTGGAGGGCCTGAAGCTGGTGGATTTTAACCGTCTGCAGGCCGGCTATTTTCGTTTGGACCAAGACGACGGGGTTTAACCCTCACGTCATAAAGATGGCCGCGAAACGTCTGGCGGCGGAAACAGGATTTTCCGCTGCTGAGATTTTGTCGATGCCCTTTGCAGAAATGGTGTGGTGGCTCACGGACTGAGCCGCCTTCGATAAGGTTATCCAAATGAGGGCCGTGACATGGCGAACAAAATCGCCCTCGGGCTGGTGATCGGCGGCGCCGTCAGTTCGACTGTCGGAGCTGCGTTTAAAGATGTAACGGGGCGCATCAAGCGTCTTGAGGCGGAAGGCAACAAGGCGCGTGTCCTGCAGCGCACTATCGGTGACACCATTCGCCTGCGCGACGAGTGGAAGAAAGCCCACGACAGCGGATCACAGGGCGCGACCAAGTTGTTGGGCCGGTTGAATTCCAACCTCGATAGTTTGAAAAAGCAGGGAATCGAGGTCGGCCGACTGGAGAAAGCCTATCGCTCTATGGGGCAGACAGCCATCAAGGCGGAGCTCAAAGCCAAGGGGCATCAGCAGATCGATGCTGGTAAGACTGGTATGAAAAGCGCGGTCGGTGCCGCTGTCGTCGGTGTCGGCATGCTGGCTGTTCCGACAAAGGTCAGTGCGGATTTTGGGGCCATTGTTCGTGATATCGCGATCAAGGCCGGCATTGCCAACAAACCGCAAGAGCAGGAGATGTCGCGCAAAATCATTGATACGTCGCGCGACACGGGCATGGCGCGTAACGATGTGGCCGATGTGGTTAACCAATTGGTTGGCGCCGGCATGGACTTGAGCAAGGCCCTGGAATACGCGCCAGTCGCGGCCAAATTCGTCGTGGGGCAAGGGTCGAGCGGTGTTGATACAGCGAAGATGATCAATGCGCTGGGTCAGAATGCCAAGATCACAGATCCTAGGCAGATGCAGCAGGCCCTTGAAGCGATTGCCTACCAAGGGCAGGCCGGTAGCTTTGAAGCGGCTGACATGGCTAAGTGGTTTCCCGAGCTGTTGGCGAACATGGGCAGCCTCGGCATTACCGGCATGGATGCGGTTACACAGTTGGGTGCCATGCTGCAAGTGCAGATGAAATCTGCCGGCGGCGCCGATGAGGCGGCAAACAACCTCAAGAACTGGATGGGCAAAATCGGCTCTGGCGACACCGTCAAGGCGTATGCAAAGGCGGGTATTGATTACAAAGGGTCGATGCAGACCGGTTTGCAAAACGGTATGTCCACCCTTGAAACCAGTATGTCACTGGCGCAGAAGTACATTCAGGCCACGGATCCGAAGCGCGCGGCGGCGATGGCTGAGGCGACGGCGAAGATCAGCAAGGAGTCGGACCCGGAGAAAGCCAAGGCCATGATGGCCTCGCTGGAAGAGTCACTGCGCACCGGTGACCTGTTCGCTGACATGCAGGTAAAGGCTGCGCTCTCTGCCTATATGCAGAACAAGGCGCTGTACAGCCAGCTTAAAAACGATTCGCGCGATGCAACGGGCATTCTCGACAAGAACCTCAGCGAACGACGTGAGGCGTCGTCGCAGAAGTGGGCCGAAATGGCCCAGTCAATGGATGACGCCATGCGCAGCGTCGGGGACGCCCTGCGCCCGGTCACAGACACCGTGGCGCAAGGACTGACCAAAGTCACCAGGGGCATTACCTCGCTGTCTGACAGCGCGCCAGGTGTGGTGACGGGTATCGCGGCGGTCGGGGGAGGGTTTGTCGCGCTCAAGGGGCTGCTCAGTTCGTTCAAAATCGCTAAAGGTTTGCTCAACGTCGCGCGTGGATCATTGGGTGGCAAACCCGGCGAAGTGCAAAAGGTCTTTGTGACCAACTCCAAGGATGGCGCTGGGGGCGTAGGAAAGGGCGGCGAGGGGAAAGGTAAGGCCGGCAAGGCCCTGTCGTTAGTTGAGACTGGTCTCAAGGCAGTAGCCGCTCTCAAGGGTGAATCGGTTGATGGTGAGGGAAAGGATGAGAGTAAGACCGGTAAGTTAGGCATCGTCGCTACTGGCCTCAAAGTGGTTTCGCTGGCTAAAGAAGCGGTATCTGGCGATGACAGCGCGGGAGTTGACGATGCTGCGTCGAATGGCGACGGCGTCCAAAAGGTCTTCGTCGTTAACTTGAATGCCATGGAGGGACCTGGGGGGCCAGGTGAAACCCGCCGACGTGGGCGCGGTTCAAGACGTAATATTCCGCGACGTCGGCCGACCTCGCTGCGTGCTCGGATGCCGGCTCCGCGTCCACCGGTACCACGGCCTGCAGCACCGACTCCGCGTCCTCCGGTGCCGCGGCCTGCAGCACTGGCTCCGCGTCCGGCGGTGCCACGGCCTGCAGCACCGGCTCCGCGTCCGCCGCTGCCACGGCCAGCAGCACCGGCTCTGCGTCCGCCGCTGCCACGGCCAGCAGCACTGGTACCGCGCCCGGCGGTGCCACTGCCTGCAGCGCCGGCTCCGCGTCCGCTGCTGCCTCGGCCAGCAGTACTGGTCCCTCGTCCGCCGGTGCCACTGCCTGCCGCACCGGTTCCGCGTCCACCGCTGCCACGGCCTGCGGTACCGGTCCCGCGTCCGCTTATTCCACCTGTTTCTATTCCAAGCGGGGCGATAGCGAAACTGGGCGGGGTTGTGCAAGCGGTCGGTAAGATCGGTAAAGCCGCCAAGGCAATACCTGGTGGCTCGCTCATCGAGGCCGGCGCCATGGCCTTTGACACCTATGAGAATGCTAAGACCAAGGACGAAAAGGCCGAGGGTTATGGCGCTGCCGCTGGCAATCTCGCCGGCACCATGGCCGGTGCTGCTGCAGGAGCGGCTATTGGCTCGGTGGTGCCTATCATCGGCACCGCTATTGGTGGGCTGGTAGGCGCTTACTTAGGCAGCATGGGTGGTTCGGCGCTGGGCGGTGCTGCAGGTAAGTCATGGTTCGGAGGGGATGACGAAAAGCCCGCGCCACCGGTGACGCCGTTGCTGATGGCGCCTCGACCGGGCCCAGCCATTCCAAGCTTGGCCGCCATGGGCAAGTCATTCAACCGGGCAGACGGTTCGGGTGCATTGCTGATGGCGCCCGCACCGCAAGCGCCGGTACTGGGTGATGTCGCGCGCTCACTAGCCGTGTCAGCGCCGACCAAACCGGCGGCTGTAGCGATCCAGCCCAAAGAGCCGGAAAAGCCTGTCCAGGCCAAAGTGGATCAGCAGTTTCAGTACTCGCTGAGTATGCCGGTTACGGTGCAAGGGGATGTGAAAGACCCGCAACGCTTGGCGCAAGACCTCATGCCGCACATGCGGCTAATGATGGCTGATGCGGCGAAACAAAACGCCGCAAAGCTGTACGACGAACCGCACCTGTAAGGAGGGCCTATGGCTTATATGGAACAGATGCAGTCGGGCTTCAAGTATCTGGTTGAAGCCGGGGAGGCTGGTAGACGTAGTGCTGAGGGCATGCTTGGACCTGTCAACGGCGCAATAAGGGAGATGACCGGTGCCGCGTCCGAGCTGGAAAATATTCCGTTCGTGGGACCTGCTATCGGTGCCAAGCTACAGCGGGTGATGCGCGGCGTGAATGCAGCACAGGCCAAAGCCGGCCAGGTGCTGGCTGTGTACAGTCGTGCGACACGGGGCGCCGCCGAAGTGCAGGAGCGAATGGGGGCGTTGAAGGAGCAGGCGGGAAAAGCTGCGACGGCGATCAACAAGGTCGCCGGAAAGGTCAATCCGTCGTTGGCAAACATCGTGCCCACCAGCGCATTTGCCGTGGATGCCACGCCGGCACCGGAAGCGGTGAAGCCATTTCCGCACCTGCTGATCATTCAGCCCAGGGATCCTAAAATTCAGCCGTACTACTTCAACTTGGATACAGCGGCCTTCGACGAATTGAGTCGCTCGACTGAATTCCGCTGGGCTTCACAGGAGCGACTATCGCGGCGCCCGGCGCAGCAGGCCGTGGGCATGGGCGATGAAAAGCTCACGCTCAAAGGTACGATTTACCCAGGCTTCAAAGGGGGGCTCAAGCAGCTTGACACATTGCGCACCATCGGCGGCCGGCTACAGCCGCTGACTTTGACTACCGGCTATGGAGAGGTGATTGGCACCTGGTGTCTGAAGTCGATCAACGAGGAGCAGGGCGCGCTGCTGCACGGCGGTATTCCGCGTAAACAAGTATTCACTCTGGAGTTCACGCGCTATGGCGACGACATGCAGAACGTCTGACGGGGACATGCTCGATGTCATATGCAATAACGTTTATGGGCACTTGAACGGCAGCGTTGAGGCAGTTCTGGATGCCAATCAGGGCTTGGCAGACGAGCCCCAGCCTTTCCGCGCTGGTGTGGTGATTCTGCTGCCGGATCTGCCAGCCCCGACCGAGGAAGGGATTAGCTTGTGGGACTGACTCCGAACGGCACCGCCTGCAGCCCGTTGCGTTAAGCGAAACGAAACTTTGTATTCAGCCCGCCCTGTGCGGGTTTTTCTTTGGAAAAAAACCATGACCCCCACTTTTCGTATCGTTGCCGACGGTGCCGATATTACGTCCAAGATCAATGATCGACTGTTGTTACTTAGGACTTCTGACAAGCCGGGTATGGAGTCCGACGAGTTTGAATTGCGTATCGATGACCGCGACGGCCAGGTGCAGTTGCCCCGGCGCGGTAGCTCAATCGAGATTCACCTGGGCTATGCCGAAACGTCTTTAATGCGCCTAGGGCTTTACGCGGTCGACACGGTCGAAGTTTCCGGCCCGCCGGACACGATTGTGATCAAGGGTAAAGCCAGCGATATGCGCGGCAGTGGTAAGACTATCCGCAGCGGAAGCTGGGAGGATGCGCCGTTGTCGAAGATCGTGGCCGACATCGCGGCTCGAAATGGCTGGCAGGCAGGCTGTCCGGTGGCGACGAAGGTCGCTCGTGTGGATCAGCTTAACGAGTCCGACTTTAATTTCATCACGCGCCTGGCTAAGCAATACGACTGCACGGCCAAGGTCGCAGATGGCAAATTGTTGGTGATGCCACGCCAGGGAGGGCAGACAGCCAGCGGCAAAACGTTCGGGGCGATCACGTTGACCCGCAGCGATCTCAGTCGCTGGCAGTTCAGCTTAGGGGATCGCAATTCGCACAAGGCCGTGGCGACTAAGCATCAGAACAAAAAGGACGGCAAATTGGCGGTGGTCACCATCGACAACGATGACGCTCCGGACGGCTTGCCGGCGGTGCACACGGATCGGCATATCTATCCGAACAAGACTGCTGCTGAATCAGCAGCCAAAGCAAGGTTAGCGGCATTCAATCGCTCGACCGCCGACGTGCGTTTCGAGATGCCTGGCCGGACTGACATTTTTGCCGAGCGCCTGATCAACGCCCAGGGCTTCAAGGTCGGGCTGGATGGCGAATACCTAGCAGATTCAGTGGAGCAGGTGTTTACCCAGTCTGGCTGGTCGACCACGGTCGAGTGCAATGCCGGCAAGCAAGGCAAATCCAAGGGTAAGAAGAAGAAGGAAACGAAGCCGCTCAAGGTCGTGAGCGTCGAGAAGCTGTAATGCAGTCCACCGCCGCCTGAGTGCGGTATTTTTTTGACCGGAGTTTTTATGACGATCACTGAACAACAGCTACAACGCATCATGCCAAACGCCCGCCGCCAAGCGGGCGTTTTTGTATCTGCCCTGAACGCGGCAATGGCGCATCGGCAGATCAATACACCGAAACGCCAAGCTGCTTTCCTGGCGCAGCTTGGTCACGAGTCCGGTCAACTGCAGTACGTCCGCGAATTGGGTGGGGATCAATACCTGAGTAAATACGATACCGGCACTCTGGCTGCCAAGCTTGGTAATACCCCAGCTGCAGATGGTGATGGTCAACGCTATCGTGGCCGAGGGTTGATCCAGGTAACCGGGCACGATAACTACCTGCGCTGCAGTCTGGCACTGTTCGGCGATGAGCGATTGTTGCGCACTCCCGAACTGCTCGAGCAGCCGCAATGGGCGGCAGAGTCGGCGGCGTGGTTCTGGTCCGTGAATGGGTTGAATGCGCTCGCGGACCAGAACCAGTTCAACACGATCACTCGCCGGATCAACGGCGGCCTTAATGGCCTGGAGGATCGGCTGCAGTTGTGGGCCAGGGCGAGGGCGGTGTTATGCGTCTCTTCGATCTGATCCCGGCGCAGTTCCGTATCGCCGCTATCAGCTTGCTGTTAGTGGTGGTGGCCGCAGGATCTGCAGCGTTGGCCTGGACCGCCCAGGACTGGCGTTATGGCAGCGTGCTGGAGCGGCAAGCCCGGCTGCAGGCGGACACCCTCAACGAAATATCCCAAGCTTCTGCTGCTCTGCAGCGTACCGAGCAGGACAAGCGCCTAGCCCTGGAGCTCCGCCTGCAGAACAAAGACGAAACCCACTACAAGGAATTGAACGATGAGCAAATCAAGCAGGCTCGTCTGCGTGATCGCCTGGCTACTGCTGATCTGCGGCTGTCAGTCGTACTCGCCGCCACCGAAACCACCGCCAGCTGTTCAGTGCCACCCACCACCGGCACCGGCCGCGTGGTTCATGGCACCACAAGAGCCCAACTTGACCCAGCGCATGCTCAACGAATTATCGGAATCGCCGATGCCGGCGACCGCGGATTGATCGCCCTGCGGGCCTGTCAGGCTTACGCAAAAGAAGTTTCTACACCGAAGTAAAAGGAGCGGCCGGGCAGGATGCGTCAACATCCAACCCGGCCACCTTCCCCGCAGATCGTCCCTGCAAGTCCAGCCAAGGCTCCTGCTTCGTGCACAAAGCGGAGCGAGCCTAGCACTGTTTATCCATACAGCAAAGGTCTTGCTTTTTTATGTCTACACCCATCATCCCTTGGATGGGCGGCAAACGCCGCCTGGCCGACCGTCTTATCCCGCTTTTTCCGCCACACGAATGCTACGTTGAAGTCTTCGCCGGCGGCGCCGCGCTCTACTTCATGCGTCCCCAGGCAGCGCCTGTTGAAGTTCTTAACGACATCAACGGCGACCTGGTGACGCTGTACCGGGTCGTGCAGAACCACCTGGAAGAATTTGTCCGCCAGTTCAAATGGGCGCTCAGTTCCCGCCAGGTGTTCGAGTGGCAAAAAATGACCCGTCCGGAAACCCTCACCGACATCCAGCGCGCCGCCCGATTCTTTTACCTGCAGCACCATGCCTTTGCCGGCAAAGTGACGGGGCAGACGTTCGGCACTGCAACAACCGGCCCGGCCATTAACCTGCTGCGGATCGAGGAAAACCTGTCTGCAGCGTGGCAGCGTTTGTCCGGCACTTATGTTGAAAACCTGGGCTGGCTTGAATGTGCTGAGCGCTACGACCGTGCCCATACGTTCCACTACATGGATCCACCTTACTGGCAGACCGCCGGCTATGGCGTGGATTTTCCATTTGAGAATTACGAGCGCATGGCCGACTTTATGCGGCGCTGCAAAGGCAAGGTGATGGTCAGCATCAACGATCACCCTGATATACGGCGGGTGTTTGAGGGGTTTCACTTTGAGATGGTGGACATTCGATACACCACATCCAACCAACGACAAGGAAAGAGTGAGATTAGTGGTGAACTGGTGATCATGAACTGGGAGCCAGCCGCATTGGGAGGACTGTTCTGATAGCCTCAAAAATTCTTGGATGGCACCGGCAGCAGTAGATCAGCTCCATGGTTTTTCACATTTCCCACTGCTTTGCCAACGGCATACCACTCAAAGTCCTCCACAGGCTGGCAACATTCCTTTGCTATTTCCTCGGCGCGGGCTGGAGTAAGGCTCGGATCGATCCATTCCCTGGCGTGCTCGGGTGTCAGCACCAACGGCTTGCGGTCGTGGATGTCCACCATGCCCTGGTCACTGGCGGCGGTGATGATCACGAACCCATCGCCGTCGTGGGGATCCAGGCCAGGATGAACTTGGGCAAGCGCGCCAAAGAACATGGGTTTCTGACTCTTCAGGCGAATGAAGTAGGGCTGCTTTCTCTTCGGTTCGTCAGGGTCTTTGACCCACTCATACCACCCTTCACTCGGCACCAGGGCTCGGCCATTCGGCCAAAGTTGCTTAAAAAACTTTCCTGTGGTGACCGTCTCTACACGTGCGTTAATCGGGTCGGGGCGTTTGCCCTTGGCCCAGAACGGCGCCCATCCCCATTTGACTGCATCGATATGCAGCCCATCCTCTGCGGCGTGTAGCACCTGCACCCGTGTCGATGGCGCGACGTTGTAGCGATCAATAGGCTGAGCGTCGTAACCGCTGAACAGCTCTATCTGGGGGCTCAGTTCTTCAATGAAGATCGCCATCCCCTCGTACTGCACGAATCGTCCGCACATACGCACCTCTCCGCCTGTCGAAATCCCCTACAGAAAAATTGACCGCAAGCGCCCTACAAAGTTAACTGTACATTCGTACAGTATCTGTAAAAGGCCGCATCATGAGCTTCACCATTCTAGGTCCTATCGCTGAGGCAGGCGCAAAGCTGCCTATGTGCTCGTTCCAGGTTCCGGCCGGTTTTCCATCGCCGGCGGCGGATCATATTGAGCAGCACATCTCATTGGATGAGGTTCTGAATATCCGTGCACCGCATGTGTACCTGGTAGCAATCACCGGGGAAAGCATGCAAGGGATTGGTATCTTCGAAGGTGACCTCGCGGTGGTGGATCGTGCCATTGAGCCTGCTCACGGACATGTAGTGGTGGCGCTGCTGAACAATGAGCCCGTCTGCAAGCGCCTATGCAAGCGCGGCCGGGAGGTGATCCTTCTATCAGAGAACCCCAAATACCCGGCGCGTTACGTTCTTGAAGGGGATGAGCTGTCAATCTGGGGCGTGATTACCAGCACAGTGCGCAGCCATGTTTAAGCAAGAACCGACCTTTGCGCTGATCGACTGCAACAGCTTCTATGCCAGTTGCGAGCGAGTGTTCCGGCCGGACCTGGCGAAGGTGCCCATTGTGGTGCTGAGCAATAACGACGGCTGTGTCATTGCTCGCAGCTACGACGCAAAGCCGTTTATCAAGATGGGCGAGCCGTATTTCCAAATCAAGCACAAGCTCAGGCAGCACGGCATTGTCCCGTTCTCCTCTAACTATGCGCTGTATGGGGACATGAGCGAGCGCGTCATGAGTCTGATTGAGGCGATGGTGCCGGCAGTTGAGGTGTACAGCATTGACGAGGCATTCGCCGATCTGACCGGTGTCGGTGGTTTGGATGCGTTAGGCCGGCAAATCCGGGCCCAGGTACTTCGCTGCACCGGCATACCTGTTGGTGTTGGTATCGCTCATACAAAGACCCTGGCAAAGTTGGCAAACCACACCGCGAAGCGCCTGCAATCGCAGACCGGTGGTGTGGTCAATATCACCGACCCGGTTAAGCGGGACTGGGTGCTGCGTAATACGGACGTGGCGGAGGTGTGGGGCGTTGGCCGAAAGATGAAACTTCATCTCGATACGATGGGTATAAGGTCTGCAATGGACTTGGCTAAGGCGGACCCATGGACGCTCCGTAAGAAGTTCAGCGTTGTGATCGAGAAGACGGCAAGGGAGCTGGGCGGTACGCCTTGCTTGGAGCTGGACGAGCCGGATCCGCCAAAGCAAGAGATCTGCTGCAGTCGAATGTTTGGCCAGCGGCTGACGGAGCAGCAGCCTATCAAAGAAGCGGTGGCCACCTACATGATGCGAGCTTGTGAGAAGCTTCGCGCCCAGAACTCGCTGTGCAAGAAGGTGCGCGTGAGTATACGCACCGGGATGTTCAATCCTGAGGAGGCGAAATTTGCCAACGGTGTGGTGGTAGATATGCCGTACCCCACTGATGATGTTCGTCTGCTAACCCAGGCGGCGATAGGCGCGCTCGAGCGAATATTCCGGCCAGGCTTCAAGTACAGCAAGGCAGAGGTGATGTTGCTCAATCTATGTCAGCCCGGTGAGTACACCGATGATCTGTTCGCCCCGTCCCAGCCGACCGAAACAACACGGTTAATGACCGTTCTGGATGAGATCAATGTTCGCTGGGGAAGGGGCACGCTCCGCTCTGCAAGCGTGCCGACAGATCCTGACTGGGCCATGCGGCGTGAATTGCTGAGTCAAAGCTACACAACCAAGCTGGATCAGCTTTGGTCTGTAGCCTGTAGGTAATGGCTGCTGCTTTCGGACAGAAGCGGAAGTTAGGCCGAACTCCGCTTCCTGCCAAAAGCAGCCTCAGGGCTTCAACAAATTGGCCACTTTAGAAATCGTCTAATGCACTAAGACAAAGTTCGCTTCAGCTTTAAACCCCAGCTCGTAACAATCGAAGCAATATGATAAAGCTCACCGTCAATCTCTGAATCTAGAAACTCAAGGACCTTTTTTGGCGAATTCTGCTCTAAAAACTCAAATGTGTTTTCGACTAACTTTCCAAATTTTCCGCAAATTAGAGTGCAGCCCCTGTGATGATAAAACGGTTGCCAGAAGGTATCCTTATAAAAGGCGTCCTGCGCTTTAGCATCTGCAACCGTAAATCCATTTTTGTGATCTGGATAACGACGATAGCTTCGATAACGGGAATCAGAGTACATAATTCCTTGTTCGACGGCCGGATATAAAAACCTCACCAAACCCTCAGGCACAAGATTTTCTATTTCATGGGACTCAATTACGCGCAAATAGTGCCCCATCGTCAAACCCTTAGGATAGGGATTAAAGTGCTGGCAAGTTCCCCCATAGGAGCCTTTAGGGTGCTTTTTATCACTATCCACCAAGCAAATAAATGGCCTTCGCTCAGATACATAACGGATATACTTTTTAGCTATATCTGGTCCTCCTCCACCTTGAGGATCAATTTTCAACATGTACTGGCGATTTAGATTTTTTCGTGAGGAGAAAATAGCGAGCGAAAACTTCTCATAAACTTTCGCATCGATTTCATTTTCGGCCAACAATACTGGCGCCAATAAGAAGTTATCATCCAATACTCTTTCAAAACCAACAATCAGCTCTTCCCCTTGCTGATCCATTCTATAACGACTACCAAAATCTATCACTATTCTAAAAGAAAATTCAGACTCCAACAAAGTCTTCGTAAAAGTCGAAGAACTCTTCAGATCAACCAGAGCTCTTTTAGCATATTTACTAAAAAAAGTTTTATCCTCTAATTTTCTAGCTAAATCAACAGCCATCCATACAACCTGACTCCCTCTGCCATGAGCCCAAAGAATTCTCTCAAGCGCTTCCTCCTGAGCATTAGTCAATGCTTCGACGTTTGGGATTTCCCTAATGAGTATGATCATATTATGCAGATAAAAAACCAGCTGGCCAATTCACGAGATAACCTTCTTCATCAAAGCCAGAAAGAGTAATCTCCGTACAATCCTCTTCATTTTTCTCGAAGAGCGTGATATTTACATCGTCACCAGATATTATATCTTGCCTGATGCTTTCGCCAATCGCCTCAATCATCTGACTACTATGAGTCTCTATGACAAACTTAATATTTTTTGCAGACTCCATGCTTGCAACTTTTGCAATTGCCAACCCAAAACGATATTGCAATGCAGGGTGCAGATGTAACTCTGGCTGTTCAATTACTATCGTCCGAGATACAAACTGATAAAAACGTCGAGTTTGCGACTTCATTAATTGCGGATTAGTCTCCAGCCACATAGATACGATAACTGGTAGTATCTGAGAATACCCAAACCCCATATCACTCAAGTTATGGAATCGACTATCCGCCTCTTCTTTTATCTTTAGCTCGTAGTGTAAGCCTGAGGCTGCAAGCTCAAGTTCGAAGCCGAAATTTTGGGAAATCCAATTACTTAAGTTCTTCTTCATTCTGGAATCAAGTGAATTGATTACCATTGGCAAATTCTCACCTTTATGGTCTACCTCATCAATCTCCAGATCCTGGTGTCTATAGAATCTCTCTGCTGATGCTCTGAGTGGCCCGAGATATCGCACCCCGCTGAAAAGCTGTTTGAACGTTCTGTCAGCGATGCCTAAGATTTTTTCCAGATCTTTGACTAATAAATAATGAAAGCAGACTTCAGAGATTTCTTTACCGTGCGACCTTAAGTTTTCTTGGAGCCTCACGTCTACAGCACTCAACTCCAATAGCCTTGAGAGAAGAACTTCTGGCGTATCCAAGCTAAGCTTTTCTAACTTTTGCGATATAGATCTAGTACCAGGGGAGCAGTAACGCTTTATGAAGCTTAGAACAGCTTTCTCCATACTTTCCTTGAATGGCTCCTCTACAGCGTAAACAACATGACGATCCTTTTCATCTTTACCATTTCTCGTGCCATAAAATCGAGTAGATAGCAGACTGCCTTTACCAATAGCGATAAGTTCAGAGAAAGAAGTAACCTCTAATACCTCAGCAGGGTTATCCCATGCATATCTATTGGCAACCACCTCATGGCGACCAGAGGAGGAACTCCCTATGAAAAATTCAGTATTGTGAATACGAATTTTTGCATTTGAAAGTACATCTTTATCCTTCCCCCTCTTAAGACCAATGGAAATATTGGCATCTAGTTCAAAGTTCTGAGATTTTGAACTTGTAGATTCCGAGCCCCTCCCCTCGACTACTTTACCTTCCATCACTATGCGGCCAGGCTCGGAACTACCAATACTTAATATAGTTTCAAAGTCAAAAAAAACTTCTTCCGAGCCGTCATGGAGGGCTGTGTTCAAATCGCCAAAATCTACATAAGCGCCATACCAAAGAATTGCAGACCGAGTATTCGACTCTACAGATTGTCGCAATAAAGGATAGCTACGCAAAAATGTGCTTTTACCACAGCTATTTTTACCGACAAACATATTGACTTTTTTGATGGGAACTAACTGCTTCCTCTCACCGAAACTGCGAAGATTTCTCACACCAAATGACTTTACATAGCTCACATTCAAACCTCAGATATTTTTCAGAAAAACTTATTCCACCCACTCACAATTTTTCTTCATACCACCTAAGAATATCCTTCAATGACTGCAAAAAGCCATCCCTCCACATCTATTGATGAGGGGACCGGCAGCACCCTCTATGTTGCCGCCTTAGTGAAGCTGAAGCGTTGAGATCCTGATCACTGCTCGGCTGGGCATCGGCCAATGTTGACCGGCCCGATCAGAGCGTCTATCCGAACAACAAGTGAATCAGTAACCTGGCTAATCCTTTGGCTCACCCACCGTGAACCCCCTCGCACAGTCTGCTATTGGCCGATTGCTGCCTGTCAGCACCTAAGGCTGCCGGCGTTGGAATCACCGGCTACAAACCTGAGATGGTTCAGACTTAGCCGGAATTCGAACCTTTGAGCTTGGCTAAGCCCTGTTTAATGTAGCCGGCGTTTTCACCAATCGTGTCAAGCGCGCCACGAACGTTATTCCCAACCTCTGACGAGCCTTGCTGCTCCAGGTGCAGTGTCAACTCCATTAAGGCTGCCTCCAAGGCCAGTTGGTTGGTATACATCCTCTCAAGCACATCGCACAGCGAATAATCACCAAGCATGGCGTAAGCTCCCTTCGAGAAAAAAGTAGAAGAATAGTACCGGTCGCTCCCTTGTCAGGCAGTGATTTCAACTTGCTTGGAAATTGCTGAAACGCGAAAAGATTATAGAGGCTGAGTATGAGGACCGGGGTGTGGGAGGGTAGACCGCCCGATCCAACATCGAATGATTGGGCAAGCGGGATTCTGTGGACTCTCGTGGGGCATAAATGGGGCAAACCGTACGCCAATCTATGCCATCTAATGCCCATTATGCATTTATGCAACCTGCCGTGAATGAGCGTCACAGCCCGCAGCCACGGGCCGATCCCTCAAAATTCCTCACATACTCCTACACAATCGGGGTGTGCTTTGTCAGAGACGATTAGTTCGTAGCTTCGCCAAGCCCTGCTTGATGTGCCCAGCATTTTCGCCGATCACGAACAGAGCACCACGGACGTTGTCACCAACCTCATCCATGCCTTGCTTTTCGCTTTGGAGAGCCAACTCCATCAGAGCTGCTTCCAACGCCAGCTGATTCTCGTACATTTGTTCAAGCAAATCTGGGAGTGAGTATTCCCCTGCCATGTGTGTCACCCCGACTAAAAGGGCTAAGCATAGCATTGGCGTAGTAAATTGGTGCTTGCTTAGAAATTGCTACGAGGAAGGCCGCTCAATGCTTCGAAAGCAGGGGGAGTGGGGTTTTGGGGAGAGCGACGTCCAATCCATCATCGGACAGCATAAGTCAGAAGGGTACAGCGCAACGAGTGGGGCGACAATGGGCAAACTGTACGCCAATCCATGCCATTCAGTGCCCATTGGACCATAAATACTATTGATTTTATCTTTTTGTATTCATGGAAGCACTGCCGCATAAAAAAACCTGCAACAATCTACCGCGCTTTGTCGCAAATATCCTCGCCCTCAGTGGAATTTTTTGCTGTCGGCAGAGATGCTGATGCAGGCATGGCAGTCCGGATGGAAGTTATCTTGTACCCCTCACTTCTCGGAAAGCGATGCCCGCACGCGGTTTCTCATGCCGAAGCGAAGCTTTCAGCTAGACTGACACCTTCCTTGCCGAGAATTTTTCTCAACTCTTCCCATGAGTTAGCGACTACAGGGAATTTTCCGTCGGGAGTTTCTGGTAATTCTTTTATGAAAACCCCTTCATGTGTAATTCCAGTAATGTGCATTGGCAAACTTATTCCAGCGTTTTTGAATTCTAGTGCTTCAGCGAAAATGTATTCCAATGCGACCTTTCCGAGGGGAATAAAGGCAACCGGAAGCCCCCCCTCGGGGTCGTCAATAATGTAGACGCCCGTGGAGTTCCTCTCCACAATACCACGATAGTCTTTTAAGACTGATCCTGAGCCTAGCTCAAGCATTGAAAAAGGTTTATCTCTCTCAATCAAATGAAAATGTGGGGCGGTTACCTTCCACATGCCGAATTCCGTATAAATGCCGGTAGGGCTAATAAAAACCAAGAACTCAACTCGTTCTTTGTCATGGCTTTGATGCTTATTGAAATAATGTTTTATATGTTTTACCAGGCGACGCATAATTTCTTCCGGCGCCTCGAACGTTCGTGGGTCTATAGTGCGATAAAAGTTAGCCCTTAACTCATCAATAATAGAGAATGCAAGCTTAATTGAGTCTGCGAAAAGAATAGTAACTCCCGGCCCTATTTCATGTACCTTTTTCACAGCGTCAAAGTAACGCTTATTTCCATTGGGGTATGTAAGTGTTACCTGTACGTCGGACAAGGCTCTGGCGCAAAATATGTGTTTACCCCCGACAATCCACGTCAATTTCAAGCTCCTTTAAATATTAACCCATTGTGAATTCAGTTAATATTGCTTCGAGATTAATGATCTCGCATTTCCAAGATAACACACTTATTAAGGAAAAATCGATACGACCCATTGCACAGCAGTCGTCCCATTCGTATCAAAAAAGGTGAGAGTGGGCGTTCGAAATGTAACTACGACGTAGCCGGTCCAGAGAGCGCTGGGTGCGATAATAAGGGGTGGTTGGCCCCCGGTGTGCCCCCTAAACCAGCCAAAGCGATGGGTGATCAGGGTTACCTAAGCGGTTCTTTGTTCGAACCGATAATTGGCGCTTCGTTTGCGTATTGAGCGGCAGTTATGGGTCGAAAGAGTATCTAGTGCAATGCCCGCTTCTGGCCGAAAGCACTCATGATTTATCTCATAAGTCTTTGGCTTTTTTGGTGGTTTTTTTCATTTGGCTGAACGCCGGGGGAGGGGCAAAAACAGTTCCCAAACCAAAACCGCACCCCTTGCAGAATGCGGCCTATAGCTTGGTTGCTTGCTGCGAGTAAAGGAACGCCGTGGGCCTTCAAGGTCCCTGCCCGTTTGAGTTTGCATATCGGTCTTGAAAACCGGCGGACGTTAATAGCGTCTCCAGGGTTCGAATCCCTGGTTTCCCGCCAAGATTCATACGAAAGCCCCGCGAAAGCGGGGCTTTTGCGTTTCTGGGGTTTGAGTGTGCTGATAATCAAATAAACGCTGTTTTTTGCATTCATACCTTGCAAAGACGAACCACCATTCGTCTAACATCCGGCACTCTCCATCCGTTGCTACCTCTCAATCTTAAGCACGGATATCCCGAGCGATACACGGAGAGCCAGCATGGAAATCAACGAGAAAGCCCCAGGCAACATCTCCCAGCAAGCGGTTACTCGTAACACCGATAATGAGACGGGGCATGACCCACGGCGCGATGAGGACAATATCCCGCTACCCCCGGATGACGAGGCCCCGATCGAGGAGGACATGTCGGATGTAGACGCGGCGGATTCCGTGGCAAGTGAGCACCCTGCTACCTGAAGACCTCCCGATCAATAAACCCGGCCCAGCGCCGGGTTTTTATTGCGGTTTTCGGCGCATTTAATTAACCGTAATCCTTAAGTATTGGCATCGCATAATTGTGAATGGCTTCACGATGCCTCTATGATCAGCACGCACTGTATTGGATCGCTGAGCCTCAACCCTTTGAAGGACATGAGCATGGACAAGCATTTCGGTAATTCGGGCCTTTTCAAGAACCCTTTGTATCAAGGCAACGACGCTCACGACGGCTGCAGCACTGCCGACTGGGAGCTGAAAAACAGTGCGCTGAATACGAAGGAGTTTTTGATATGTCCAAAGAATTACTCGGAGTTTTTGCTCTAGGGTTGATGGTTATTGGTGAGTTTTGTGCAATCTACAGTGAGGTGGTGACCGCCAAGTTGGCCCAGACCGGCAGTGGTTCCTGGGAGGCCTTTGTACTTCCCGTGGTCTTGATGTGTTTTGCCGGGCTTTGCCTGCTGGGTGCCTATTGGCTGGGGTATGTGGTTGTCGGTGATATCTGGATTGTCACGGTAGTCTCGGTCACTTCGTTATTGCTTCTGGAGCCTGTGGTGGTCTGGGCGCTGTTTCATGAAGCTCCAGGGCGGGGCGCGTTGATCGGGTTCTGCCTGGGCGCCTTGGGGATGCTTGCGACGGTAGTGCTCTAGCACGCCGGGGAATCAAGTGTCGGGTCAGATCAGCGTCTGTAGTCCGATGCTTATCTGGCCTGCACCGCTGCACTTTTTTCCATTCTGCTGATCTACCCTGTCCCAGCCACCCGACTCACACGGGTGGCCAACAGAATCAGACCCGGTGCCGATGGATCGAACGTCAACTGTTTTTACCTCCCGATGGCCGCTGCTGCTTGCTGCGGTTTTCGCGCTCTGCGCAACAGGTTGCAGCCAACAACAGGGCCGCGATATCGCCAGGCAGTTCAGCGATGGCAAGCCCGATGAATTCTTCCAGACCAGCGTCGACCGCATGGCCACCCTGGGGATGCGTGACAACCTGCAAAGCCTCTACTTGCTGATGAGCAAGCTCTACCTGCGCAACCCCAACCAGTGGCGTCAATCGGGGTATCCGGATGCAGTGACCGCCGCCCGGCAAATCCGTCAGGCCATCGAAAATCGCCAACCCTTGCCCGCACTGGGAGACCGGCGTGACCTGGCTGCCCTGAGTTATTCCTTGAGCCCTGACTTTCGCGGCGACCGCGTCGGCGCGTTCATCTATGCGATTGGCAGCATGCTCGTGACCGCTCACGGCGGGCGTACGCAGTTTTATGTGACTGACTCGATCAATCCGCAGTTTGTCAGCAATGCGGCGCGCAATATCGAAAAGGCCACCTGGTTGCTCAGCCAGCGTCAGGATGCCAACGGCGTGCTGCTGTTGTTTTCCAACGAGATATCAGAGGAGGGCAGTAACCTCAGTTTTGCCGTTGAGTTCGGCAAGATCGTCGCGCGTTTGGACCTGCTGACCCAAATCCTTGATGAGCGCTACCGGCGCATTGGCCTCAATTACGCACAAAGCCTGTTGCTGATGAATTTCCTGCCGGTGCAGTGAGGCCCATCGCATCGACCAATCGGTGCGGTGTTTCCCTTTCCGCTGTAGGAAGCGGCCTATCTTGCCTCCGGCGGCTTGAAAGGCTTGCCTGCGGGCAATAGCCTCGGATTTTTCTTAAACACGAGGCCCTCCCTTGGGTAAACGAAAAACGGTTTGGCCCACGGATCGCGAAATACGCTTGCGGTTTATCCTCTATGCGGTGATCGATGCCGCGACCGCCCAGGGCGTGTCTGCCGAGTTATTGCTGCCAGCGCATAAGTTATTGCGTGACTCGCCCACGGAGGTCCAGTTGCGCGACACCTTGGGGGAGATTCTCGCCACTGACGAAATGTATGGCTTCCGCTTTCCGCCGGGGTCGGATGCCGATGACCTGATGCGGACATTGGCAACGCCTGACGACCAAACCTGATTCATCCTGTTTTTAAAACGCCCCTGTCCGTCATCAAGGAGTGACCTGACGGGCATGCCTGCCTTCCCATCACTGTTCGCGTGGTGGGTTTGGCCCGGCACGTTCCCGGATTCCAAGGACCTGCCCCAATGCTGCTGCGCCACCCCCCGTTTATTTTTGCCGCCTTGACCCTCAGTTCGCTGGTACAGGCTGAAAGCCTGCAATTGGCGCCGGTTGAAGTCACCACGGCTGAGGCCAGCACCGCAGAAATCGCCCAGGCACAGCTCAAAAGCGTGCCCGGTGGCACCAATTACATCGATATGGACAGCGTGCAACAGGGACGGGTCAACACCAACGAGGATGTCTTCAAGTACCAAGCCGGTGTGTACGCCAAGGCGGCCAATAACGAAGGGGTGAAGGTGTCCATTCGTGGCTCGGGCCTGAACCGCGCCCCCGGTGCCCATGCCTCCGGCCTGTATGAAATGTTCGACGGCCTGCCGCTTACCGGCCCAGGCGGCACGCCCTATGAGCTCAAGGACCCGCTGTGGCAAAGCCGGGTAGAGGTGCTGCGTGGCGCCAACGGGTTCGATCAGGGTGCATTGGCCTTGGGCGGTGCGGTCAACTACGTCACCCGCACCGGCTTGGACGCGCCCAAGCTACAGGTGCGCTATGAGGTCGGCAGTCGCGGCTATGCCCAGCGTGAAGTCAGTTCCGGGCAAGTGCTGGGGGACGCCGACTATTACATCAGCCTCACCGATTCGGAGTCCGACGGTTATCAGCACCAAAGCGCCGGCAGCGGCAAGGGCATCGCCGCGAACTTCGGCTACCGCTTTAATCCGGACCTGGAAACGCGCTTCTACTTGCGTTACCGCGAAACCACCAACGATTCACCCGGCAGGCTCACGCGTGACCAGATCAGCCATGATCCGCGTGCCGCCAACAGCCTCAACGCCGCCCGCGATTCAAAGCGCCTGCAACCGGGCTCTACCTGGATTGCCAACAAGACCACCTTGCGGTTGGACGATCACGCTCGGGTCGAGGTCGGGCTGGCCTATCACGATTACCCCATGGACCTGCGCGAAGGCACCAATCGCCTCAAAGTTGCCTACACCGATATCAGCGGCACCCTGAATTACATCCGCCAGGACAGCCTGTTTGGCCACGCCAGCACCACTACCCTCGGCCTGCGTACCACCCAGGCGATGCCGAACAATGGCGCGTCGGAATACGTGCGCATCCCTGCGGGCAATACCGCCATTTATGCCCCCGGCACCAAGACCCGCGACTACAGCTACCTGGGCTCCGATACTGTGCTGCATGTAGGCAACGAGCTGGAACTGGTGGAGGATCTGTGGCTGACCACTGGCCTTGCCGCCATCTATACGCGCCGCGAAACCCAGGTCACTTACCCCGACGGCCAGGCGCCGCTCAGTCAGCATGATTGGGACTACGCGCCGCGCATTGGCCTGCGTTACGACTTCACCCCGCAGCTGCAGATTTACGGCAACCTGAGCCGCTCGGTAGAGCCACCGCACGCGTGGTCGATGATCTGGGGCTCGAACAAATATTTTGGCCCGGGCAGTGGGGCAGCCACGGGGTTGCAGCGCGAAGGCGTGAAGCTGCGTAATCAGACCGCCACCACCCTGGAAGTCGGCGGGCGCGGTGAAGCCTGGCTCGGCCAATGGGACCTGGCGCTCTATCGCTCGGAAGTTCGCCACGAGCTGCTTTCTGTAGAGACCCAGGCCCAGACTGCCACCAGCAACGCTATCATCGCCGAATCCAACGCCAGCCCCACCGTGCACCAGGGCGTGGAACTGAGCCTGCTCAGCCCGCTGTGGGACGGCGGCGGCAGCGGTAAGCTCGAGCTGCGCCAGGCCTACACCTTCAGCGACTTCCACTACCGCGACGACGAGCGTTTCGGCGACAACACCTTGCCCGGCATTCCCAAGCACTACTACCAGGCGCAACTGCGCTACAGCCACCCGACGGGTTTCTACACCAGCCTCAATACCGAGCATGCATCACGGGTAGCGGTGGACTACGCCAATTCCTACTACGCGGCGGCCTACACCACCCTCGGCGCCACCTTCGGCTACGACGCGCCCAAGCAGGACTGGCAAGCCTGGGTCGACCTGCGCAACCTCACCAACCGCCGTTACGCCAACACCGTCACGCCGGGCTACGACGACAAAGGCATGGACGCTGCACGCTCCACCCCCGCTGATGGGCGGGGTATCTACACCGGCGTTTCCTGGAGCTGGCGTTAAATCAACCTTCGTGTTGGCGCAGGCGCTTGTACAGGGTGTTGCGACTCACCCCCAGCTCTCGCGCCAGGTGGGAAATATTCCCGCCCACGGCTTCCAGGCGCTGGCTCAGGTCGAGACTTTCATCCAGGTGTTCAGGTTTAGACAGCGGCACTGTTGCCTGCAAATCCACAAAAAAATCATCGGGCAGGTGCTCTGCGCGGATCGGCTGCTCCTCGGCCATTGCCAGCGCCACCTGCAACACGCTGCTCACCTGGCGTAAATTCCCCGGCCACGGGTGTTGCTCGAATAGCCTCAGTACCTCGGCGCTCAGCCCGGCCCATTGCGTCGGCTCGCGGTGTTGTTGCCACAGTTGCTGGAACAGCGCCTGCTTGTCGGTACGCTCGCGCAACGGCGGCAATTCCAGGGTCAGGCCGCCGATGCGGTAGTACAAGTCCTCGCGAAAGCGCCCGGCCTGCACCAGCTCGCGCAGTGCGCGGTTGGTCGCCGAGATGATGCGCAAGTCCACCGGGAATACCTCGCTACTGCCCACCGGCTGCACACAGCGCTCCTGCAATACCCGTAACAGGCGGGCCTGGGTGGGCAGCGGCATATCGCCGATTTCGTCGAGAAACAGCGTGCCCTTGTCGGCCTTGCGGATCAGGCCGATGCTGCCTTTCTGGTTGGCGCCGGTGAAGGCGCCTTTTTCGTAGCCGAACAGTTCCGATTCCACCAGTTCTGCGGGAATCGCCGCACAGTTCACTGCGATCAACGCCTGCCGGCTGCGGGAACTGGCCTGGTGCAGGGCTTTGACGAACACCTCTTTGCCCACGCCGGTCTCGCCGTGAATCAACAACGGAATGTCCTTTTCCAGCAGGCGCTCGGCCTGGCGCACGGCTTTTTCCACGCGCACATCGCCAAAATGCAGGGTCTGGAGGTTGATCGAGGTCGGTGCTGGCGGCTGCGGTTGGCTGAACACCCGGGTCTGCACCGGCATCTGCCTGGGGCCCTTCAACAGGCACTGGAACCGATTGCGTCCCGCCGCTTGCAACGCAAAGGGAAGCCCTTCCGGCTGGTTGAGCAACTCCAGCAGCGACACCTTGAACAGACCGTCGATCATCACCCGCGAGAGGCTGATGCCCAGCAAGTTATCCGCACGCCGATTGGCCGAGAGCACCTGGCCGCTTTCATCAAAGATCAGCAGGCCGGCCCATTGGCTGTCGAGGTTGCTCAGGCCGGTGTTGAAGGTCAGTTGGAAATGTTCGCCGCGAAACAGGTTGAGGATCAGCCGGTTTTCCACGGTCTGGCTCATCATCTTGACCATGCCCAGGGTGTGGGAGGGCGGCAGGTAACTGTCGCTGGACACGTCCAGCACCGCGATGATTTCGCGCTGGGCGTCGAAAATCGGTGCCGCGGAACCGGTCATGAAGCGGTTGGCCTTGAGGAAGTGTTCATCGTGCTCAATATGCACGGCCTGGGCGCAGGCCAGTGCGGTGCCGATGGCGTTGGTGCCACTGGCGCGTTCCATCCAACTGGCGCCGGGGCTGAAGCCACGGGCCAGCGTGGGTTCGATAAACCGCTGGGTGCCCCACGAGGTCAGCACCTGGCCCTGATTGTCGGCCAGCATGATCAGGCAATTGGAATTGCTGAGGATGTTCTCGTAGTAGGGCAATACTTCCTGGTGGGTGGTCTGCACCAGGGAATGCTGGCTTTCCAGGAGCTGGCGAATGCCTTCGGCGGGCAGTTGGTCAAAGCTGGGGGCGCTCTGGTGGTCCAGGCCGTAGGCGCGGCAACGGCGCCAGGATTCCTGGATAAGGGTGTCGTGGGTCAAGGGTTCGGCCATCGTGCGACCTTCTTTATTATTGTTGTCGGGTCTTGCGCCATCTAATGTCGGACATCGAACAATGTGGGAGCGGGGGGGGGGGGGGGGGGGGGGGGGGGGGGGGGGGGGGGGGGGGGGGGGGGGGGGGGGGGGGGGGGGGG